>NZ_JBFEFG010000268.1:0-341243 GCF_040718835.1 Bremerella sp. JC817
GGCCTGAAACGAACGGTCGGTTCCACCCTGTCTGCAAGGAAGCCATCCGCCATGCTGACCGAAGCCGCCCTGAAAGTCCTGACCTACGCCCTGCGGCGTTAGCTGGAAGAGGTTGACGTTGTTGGGTGTTCAACAGAGCAAAACTATTACGAAACTGACCCAGGCAACGCCTCCTACCAAATAATAGGGGCGAGTATCACAGGTGCAGACAATCACGACGTTACCTCTGACGTAGTAGACTGGATGAATGACAATGGATACACAAACACCCCACATACGGCGATAGACAATGTTGTTGTCGGTGATGTCACGGATCAAATCAATGACATCTTGAACCCTCCTCCGCGAAAAAGACTGAGGTGATAAGTGAAGCCCATATGGCAGATTTCACTCGCCCACTTGATCCTTCTGGTCTTCTGTGTGTGTCTGTACCTCGGATTTAGATCGTCCATCTTAAAACTCATGCCTGTTTCGGGTAGCGCATTTACATTCTCAATGACTGCTGTGTTTTTCATCCTAGAAAGATACAAGGAGTGGCGTAACAGGCCCATAGGCTGGGGTGAAGCGATTCGTTGTATTTCGCCAGCCTGGTTTAGTGGAAGCCTGATAGGCGTTGATTTTGCGGAGTCACTAAGGCAAGAGCAGGGATATTGGGACTGGGCAAGTGATTGGGGTATCTTCGTCGCTTGGACAGGGATTCAGCTAGCTCTCGCAATTTTCACTTATTTATCAGGTCGAGTATCTCTTGCTCTATATCGATTCGTCAGGCAAGATTCTAACGATATGTGAAGTTATGAAAAAGATGCGTCCCTTTTCGTAACTCTCGCGCGATTTGGTCCATTACGGCACGAAGTGTCCTATGTCGAGAAATTGAACCTTGTCGGGCGGGGTGGCACTCAACGCTGGTAACGATTTCCCTCAGCGCAAAAAATAAGTCTTGATGCGGAAAGCGGTTGGGCCTTCAATGCTCGCCGCCAAACCAGCAGTACTTCCAGGCCGGAGCCTTGGAATGTCGCATCAAAACAGCACGAATCTTTGCACATCTATTTCGAACTGGGAAGCCGTATTCGAAGTTTTGGGGAGCATGCCAATCCAGAGCTTAGCTTATTGAGCGAGATGTTTGCATCGTGCAAGCTTCGCTTCGCGACAAACTGGGAAACCCAAATCACCCACAGCATTGCAATCTAGCTTCACCTTGCAGGAGAACCCCACTCCGAACACAACGCCTCCGCCTATTCCAGAACCAGTTTCGTCGCTTCCGCTTCCAAATCAGGCGGATAGCCGTGCTTTCGGAGGACTCGGCGGACGAGGATGCGGATCTTGGCTCGGGCGTTTTCGCGGGTGCTGCCAGTCGATCGTCACGCTGCTGCGGAATTTAGTGACCAGTTCGGTGGCGATCACTTTCAGTTCATCGATCCTCGTTACTTCGATTGCGCTGTTGTTCTGGGCCAGGGCGTCGATGGCCTCCATCAGTCAAGGGGCATGCGATGTGTCTGCCATCCCTGTCAATTCTTGAACTCCCCGATGGGTACGGTTTGGACGCTCTTGCTTCTTCACTCCATACTGAGTTGCCAGCCAGTTGGTTGCGTCGGCGAGGAGGTCGAGCGGTGCTTTGGCGTAGTGTCGATCGGAAATGGTCGACGGGCTATGGCCGAGAAAAAGATCTTCCAGGCCGCGGAATTTTGGGTTGTTTCGGATGAGGCTAGCGCTTGTCTTGCGGAAGAGCTTTGAAGGCTTTTGGAAGCCAACATTCAAACGCTTAGGCCACTTCATTCAAGGGCGTGCGTTCGCTGAGTCCCAACCGCTTGGAACGTCCGGTTTCATCGACCATACAGGTAAATTCGTGATTGAATTTCCGCAGGTAATTAGCGTTACCTATTTCACACACGATATTGCGTGGATGGAAATTGGAGAGAACGATAATAACTACGGATACATGGGAAGCGACGGCCAGTGGATATGGCAGTCAAAATAACAATTCAGTTCTGTCTCTATGACTTAAATAACGGATATGCAATGAGTTGAGTCAGCACTCAGTTAGCACCAGTTTCTGTTGGAAGCGCAAAACCATCCCTCCACAATTCAGAAAAGGGATCAGTTCCCTCAGGCCTCGCCTGAATACTACACGGAATCGCTAAACCTTTTCTCCGGTATCGGATAGCAATAATTCCGCAACAGAGAACTCTCATTAGCAGGGTTTTGCACAGGGAGGTGTAGGTCAGAGGAAGTTGGACGCCAACTACGACGTCAATGGCCGCACGACGGTCGGCGTTGGTATCGCGAACCGAGGATTGATGGATGGAAAGCTTATGGTTGCTGTTGATGTCACCCATAAGATTTGGGATGACACGGCTTTGCACGAAGTGGTGTCGGACAACCCGTGGGCCGTTGAAAGCGGTGGATAGTACATCCTGGCCAGGTATCGCATGCGTGCCGGATATACCTGGGTAAAAAACCTGCTTAACGATGCGCCCGGCTGTGTTATCGGCGGCGTTCCAGCCAACGACTTCGCTTCGGTTCGATTGACCCAAGGTCTTTTCACGATCACCACTCCAGCATCGACTCTCACGCGGGATTGGTGTGGTCGAGGTGCGACCCGGTGTTGACTTTCATCTGATGGGCGGTGGGATGTTCCGCGATTCGGCTAACCTTGGTGGCTCGACCATCACTTCTATCCAAAGCGATTGGCTTGCGGCCGGGTTTACCTTGCGCCTTCGTCGCTATGCATGCTCCGGATTGTTGGTGTCTGAATTGAACCGAATTCGCAGGCCACAAGAAATGAAAAGATCGCCAGAAATATGTTTCCTGGCGATCCTGACGGTTCACTGGAAGAAATCGTTTCAGCTGCCGCTGTTTTCTGAACTCTTGTCCTTCAACCGAACGAGAAGCCACTGCTCGGTTTTATCGGCTCCAAAGTGGATGAGAACGGGTGCCTCATCCTTCGTCAAGTTGTAGAGGCCGGTTTCAACGACATCGGTCTTATTGTCCCCAACAGTAAAGGCGACTCGTTGGGTCTTTTTGTCGACGGCCCCCTGGATGACTTGAGTCTTGCCGGTGGACGTGTCGGTATAGTTACCCCGAACGACTCCCTGTTTGTTAATGGCGAGTTGAACCGTGACGTTCGAGTTCGAATCGCCGGTCTTGGTCAACGCGAAAACACCCAGCGGCATCCAATTTCCGTCGGATGACGCATCGGCATTGGCACCCGTTGTGGCAAGATCGCTCGCCTGATCGTAGTACTGCTGCGATGTTCCGACGTCCTGACCGTTGACGTACACATCGTTGTTCTCGTAGATCACCGTGTTTCCATAGTCATAGTAAATGGGCTGGGCGTCGTAGTAGTTCATCCAAGAGCCAACAGCTCCCCAGGTTGCTGCCCTCCATGCTGTGCCTGCAGCCCAGCCGGTGGCGAACCAGGCACCCGGGTGATCGGTATACCAGCCGGCATGGTAGATTCCCCAGTCATTGAAGTTTGAGCGGACCGCAACGGCAGAATGATATCGTCCCGTCGGAGAAACTCGCGCGTAGCCAGCAGCCACACCGGCTGGTCCGGCCGCGACACCTCTTGCAGCGAACCCGCCATCAGGCCCACGAACTGCGGAACCAGCGGCGACGCCACGTGGTCCAGCGGCAACTCCACGAGCGGCCGCTCCGCCGTAGGGGCTGCGAACGGCTCCACCGGCTGCAACATCGCCACCTGGTCCGCGAACTGCTCCTTGAATGGCTCCGCCGCCATCTGCTCCTTGAACTCCGCGAAAACCGGCTTCACCCCCAAACGCTCCTTCGGCCCCGCCCCGATAGGCGGTGTTTCCTTGGGGGCCTGTCACGCTGACTCCCGCTGCCTGTCCACCGCGCGGTCCCTCAACGGATCCACTGTTGAAATCGAAGTTACTTCCTAGATCGCGCCCACTCTCACCATTGAGATTCGTGTTGATGTTGGTCGTGTGATTGAAATTGTTGACGTTGGTCGAACTCAAGTTGTGCATTCCGCCATCGGAAGGGAGCCCAAGGAAGCTGCTTAGTTGACTTCGGCTAGGTGCTTGTCCCGAGAATCGATCCCCAAAGCTATCTTGGGAGAGTCCGCCCCCCAAACCATTGCCTTCGAGACCCCGATCACCCAGTCCACCACCTAGGCCACTGCCACCTAGGCCACTGCCACCTAGGCCACGATCGCCAAGGCCACCCCCTCCGAGTCCAGCACCGCCAAAGCCACCGCCGCCACCGAGACCGCCGCCACCGAGACCGCCGCCACCGAGACCGCCGCCACCGAGGCTACGACCTCCTCCACCGAGGCTACGACCTCCTCCACCGAAGCTTCCACCACCGAAGCCACCTCCGCCGCCGTGGAATCCTCCACCACCGCCAAAACCGCGGGCCCAGGTGGAATAGGAGGGAAGTAGGAAGGTCAAACACAAGGTTATGGCAGCGAATGTAAGTATGCGTTTCATTGGGAATGTTCTCGATTAGGGGATTTCAGCGTGGACGGAAAGCGATGAACTATTGGGCGACCGGTTGTCTTTTGATGACAATCTCGTCGGTATCCGGCAAAGCTCTATCTCCCAGGGAGCGTTGAACCGATTTCCAAGAGTAGGCGTTTTCATCCAGAGGACGAAGTAGATTCACGGCGCTTGTTTTGAAGCCATCAGCGGTCACTCCATGAACCGTTGCTTTCCAGCTGCTTCCCATGAAGAACCAAGTGCCAATCGCGTGTCCACCGTCGGGACTAAAATCCCAAGACTGGATCGTCTTGGTTGCCTGATTCCATCCGATGAGCTGAACACCGGACGACTTGGTACCATCGTGCTTGGTGATTGTATACGCGCGTTCGATGAAACTCTTGTTGCCGATCCAGCTGCAGACAGATTCCACCTTAAAGCCATGCTCCTCAGCAACCCAATTTCCGATGAGCCATTCCAACTCTGCAATGCCAGAGTAGTTGGAAACTCGCGGCGTGAAGGAATCTCGAACGGAGGCCATCAGCCATTTTCCATCCACCTTGTTGTGGACCACGACATATTTCGTGAAGCCAGGCTGACCCGCCGGTGGAGGCTCGACTTCGGCACGTCCTTCTTCGATCGCTACGTCATCGCTTACCATTCGCAACGAGGTAATACTGAGACGGATTTTTAAGCCTGGATTCTCGGCGAAGAACTTTGCATAACCCGCTTCAATCTCGGCACGTCCTGAGAATTGCTTGCCGGTATCGTCAATGTATTCGCCTTTGACTGTCCACATCTTGGCAATGCTCTTGGCATTCCCCTGGTTAAAGGCTTTGACGAAGGCATCCGCCCCGGTACGAATTTCGGCGAGATCTGCCTCACTACTCACCGGCTCCGCAGCTTGAAGTGCCGCAGCCGATAAGATCCACAGCGCCGTAAATACGATCAGGGGACACCGGACGAACTTTTGAGTCAAACTCATGATGTAAGACCTATTTTGATCCACACTCTGTTGAGGAATCGGATACCAGACTTCAGGGGACAAGCAAGAACTGGACGCTGGATGTCCAATAGCGAGCCACGCACGTCATGCCGAGTGGTTCGTCATCAAGGTTGGCTTCCATCATGAAAGCCTGTGGTACTAAGCTTGGAGAGGACCCCACATTCTCGAAATCACGTTGGGAATAACGCCGTCCGAAAAAGCGGGTCATTACCGGATCATCACGAAAGTCCGATGCGAATCGAGACCTTTCGTCACGTTTCTGACGAGGGTCGACGTGTGTTTTTCATATTAGCTTACGTCAAAGGAGTGGAACAAGAATTCCACATCTTCGCCAAGTTTTCTTACCTTTCCATCAGGGCGATGTCTCGTCGTATCGAAGAGCATGTATGCCGAAGGAATGGCGGGAATTGTGCAGCACTTGCCAGTTTTATTGCAACTCGATTGGCATCGTTTCGCCTAATGACCAGTCGCCAACAGCGTATCTAAGTCAGTCGTCCCATTGGAGATGCGACTCTGCCATGATCAGAGCCTGCAGCTGGGGGAAATGCCGGGAGTAGGCTGAACCGATTCGTGGCGTTCGCAGTCATCCCATGTTCTTTGTTCAACACGAGTTAACGCAAGTGCAATGGACTGACAGCTAGACTCTCATAGCTCATAAGAACCGCGAATTGTGGGACCGACGAAATATTCTTTGGAGACTTTTCAGTTCGCCGTCGTGCTCCTGCTATGTATCTCGCCCCTGTTGGATGAGTCCGCTGGGGGAAGGCTAGTCGAGGCATTCGTGTTGACGGTAGTTCTCGTCGCACTCTACATCTAACACGCAAGTGCTCAGCGGTGTGGACCGGGAACGACAAATATATCGATTGGAAGTCTGGCCAAGATGGCTATGGACGCCTACGGCCACAAGTTGCCGTGAATTAACCGACAGTCGGTCCCGCTGAACGAATGTCGGTCGAATTCCAGTCTCGAGAGAACGTCTTCAGGGGCCGCGAGCAGGCAGCCTGATTGGGTGCCTGCTGTTGCGTCTCGTCGACAAGACTTGAACCCTGAGCTTGGCGAGCTACTCGCGCCCTGATTCCAGTTTCTGCAGCCCTTCCTCAGGCTTCTTGATCTCCTCGGGGGCTAACTCGGCGCGATCGATTGAAATGGTCAGCTTGTTGAACTTGGCCGTGAGCTCAAACGGCGGGCTATAATCCTCGTCGTTGACGCCTGTGATTGTGTCAGATCTGAGGTCGAAGCTTACATTCCATTGCAGTTTTTTTCACCCCAAGTTTAGACTGTCGATAGCAGCGTTTCCGCGAGTGAGTTCTAAACGGTCGTTGATGAATATTGTGCGGACTCGAAGCGAAGTGATTCACCTTGGATTGGTCAGTGACACGGACGAGTCAATTTGCCGGGGGCGAATCGCGAACGGGTGGCAGCGACAAGTTGGTCTGCGACGTCTAAAGTGCCCCCCGCATGAATTGGTCCCATGAGATAAGTCATGAATTTTAACCAGCTCACTTTAATCTTCGCGGTAACCGCTTGTCTTGCGAGAGTAGGTTCTGCCGATCCACCGCAACATGTCGACAGAAATGGGGACTCGTGGGAAAGAATCCCTGGGATCATTGATTCAATCTCCGCCACTTCCTATCGAGAGCAATTGGATGAATTGCATTCTCTAACAAGCATCAAACTTGGGTATCCGCAATCATCGGTGAATTTGAACACGGCCGTCCACAAGCAGTACATGCTTCGGACCAAGCGGAATTGGCAGCAGTGGTGGAAATCGACGGGTGAGCCAGTTTCCGCAGAGAAAGAGCAACATTCGAAAGTTGACCTACCCGCATTCAATATGGGCTGGGAGTTCTTCGGAACGAAGAACAAGCAGCCAGACGATATTCAGCCTGTCTGGATTCCTGCGACTTGGGGCCTCTATATTACGTTTACCAACGGGGACTATTACGGACTGGTACGCGAGGTATGGATTATTGAGCGAGGCGATTCTCAGGCCAGTCTGACCAGGCTTCGCGGAGATTACTTTTCAGGTTCTGCCGACAATTTCAGGAGAGTACCTTGGGATGTGACACTGAAGGAGTTGAGGGATTTTACTCCAGAAAAAGCCGATCAACTCCTCAGAGCTCTGCACTACCTGCATCAATACGCGCCAGAAGTTAATGAGGATGTTCCTGAGGATAGCTTGCAGGGACTCTACTATCCCTATTCGTCCGTTCAGTTGAGGGATGGCCGCAATCGAGTCCTTTGCAATACGGAAGGCTACGAGTTCTGCAAATCTCGGTCAAAGTATGGCGATGACAAATCGGGCCGAACCTATTACTTCTTAAGCACAATTTTCGCCGATGATGCGAAGTGGAAATTAGTCTCCGGATCTCCGAGCGCGAAGCTGGCACCCTATCATTCGTTCCTATCGATGAGCAAGCCTGGGTTTGCATCGAATGCAGCGGATGTGATCAAGCTCTTCGGCAATCAGGGTGGTATTTCAGAATTGCAAGCGATGCTCGACTGGGCTGACAAGGAATTGGCGGCGACCGATCCCGAGATCGATTGGGAAATGTGCACGAACCAATTTGGGGCCAAGGGCAAGGACAACGTTATTTGGTTAAACAGGACGGCGATCCAAGAGACGCTGAAAGAGATCAAAGCAGCAATAGTGCGATTAGAGGCAAGACAGAATTCTGGCGAGGACGTTGCTGGCGACCTATTTGCTGCCTGCCTGGTACGATCGAAAGAACTGGAACGCAAAGTTGATGCCATGTTGGCCTTGGAGAGAAGAGAAAAAGAACAGGCCATTCTGCGATATCCCCTTCCACTGCGAGACTTGATCAGGATTTATGACCATCCAGGTAATACCGATTGGACGCAGATCTCAGCCGCCATCCAGGCCATTCGGAGTAAACCGGACCCTAAGCTTTTTGCCCAACTGGTGCAGGCAATGGATGAAGAGTCCTTCAAGCCTGAACGACTTCTGAAAACCATAATGGTCAACGAGCTAGAACTATCGGAAGTAAAGCCATGGAACGACGAACAGGAAGCGATCGCAATGGAAGCTTGTATTGACGCGTTTCCACTCGCCAAGGATGAGGCGAAAGAGAGTCTCGTAGAGATCTTGTTGCTTATCTGCGGTGAAGGTCGGATCGCATTCAAGACAACCAGCGGAGGTCGAGTCGTCGAAATACGGATGACCGAGGACGGATATCGCCATTCGCAAGGCCCTTCTGATTTCCCACCATCCGTCGAGCAAACACAAAACAAGCTTCGACGCTTATACAAAGATGCCAAATCCAACCGGCATGCACTGGGCAACACGAATCAGCCTTCTGATTGAGCGTTAATAACTCGGAAAGCTTGATGAAACCGTTTGCCGTAGACCAGCCGGCGGACAGGGTGGAAATAGGATTGTTAATCGATTCACCTGAACCTAGGACTTCGCGAATCGCTTAATTGGACGTGAACTTGACTCCAACGGCGACGTCGCTCACCGCCTGTTGTGGGGGCCGAGTGTCGACCAGCTTCTGGCCGATGAGAACACCAGCGGCGATGTCTTATGGGCGTTGACCGATCACCTGAACACGGTCCACGACTGGATCGAATACGACGACGTCACCGACAGCATCAGCGTCGCCAATCAAATTGCCAACGACAGATTCGGCAACGTCCTGAGCGAAACCAACAGTTCGCTCGACGACCTGGGCCTTGGCTTCACCGCCCGCTGTTTCGACGAAGCCACCGGTCTGCAGTACAATACCAAAGGTCTCAGCCCTTTTTTGAGAGAACAAATTTCCGGTTATGTTCAACACTTGCAAACACCCACTGGTGCCAGACAGTTTACAGCCGATCTAGCGGTATTGATGACAACGGCGGGGGGGCGGGGCTTTTAAGTCACGCTGCGAAAAAATTGGTTGCCCCAACAAGTGCACCGCACATAAGTCCAATCACTGGTCGTCCGGTTAATCTCACTGGTCGTATCCGCAATGTTCAACCGGCGAACGGCCCAACCCGCTTCACACCACTACGAGAAAACAGCAATCCAGTTTCGGCAGGGATGGAGCATGTAAGGAGTCGGCATTTCGGCGGGTCGAATACACAATCACAATCCTCAATCACCCCTGACGAATTGAAAGCTGTTCTCCAAAGCGATGCCGTTACACAAGCCCCACTTCGACAGATCGGAACGGGTCGCCAAGCAATGTGGGCAAGGGATGTGAATGTCGGACGCACAATTGGAACCACTCGTGTCGCAGACGGGGCCAATCTAACAAATTCGATTAGGGTGTTTGTCGATGAAGCTGGTAACCTGATAACAACCTTTCCCATCCCGGGGACTTGATCGATGACTACCATTCAAGAACTTCGCAATTCATTGAAACACGCTATTGCAGAAGCAGAGCATGCCAATCCCAGTTGCTCAAAGTCTGTGTTCTTGGACGCTTTGCGTGACTGCCTCATGGGCACTCTTCCTAGCGGACCAGCAAGTGATCGAATTCTGACGCTGTTGAAAAGATCGAACGAGTTACCGGTTTTCAATTCACGGCTTGATGAATCCGATCTTCGCCGTCGGGAAGACTGCTTGTCTTGGAATTCACTGGATTCTTCAATTCAAGCGATTGGCGACCTTGTATGGGAAGCGACGACAGTTTCCGCCGGTGACTGCGATGAGTGCATGGGAGAAGAGTTGGTCTACCTGTGGGATGCTGTTTCCGAAAGAATGGTTAAGGTCTGTGATCTGTGCAGTAATACTCTTGACCTTGAAGGAAGGAGAATCGAATCGACCGGCCGCTTAGAAGTTCCAACTCGCAATCAGCTTGAAGCAGTCAGTGTAATTGAATCAGATTAACTGCCCTTCGGCTTCTGCATCACGATCTTCGCAGGCAGTGCCGGTTTGAAGGGTTGCAGCCGGGTGCCATGGCCACGGCCCTGCGTGGCCATGCCTTGCGTCGCGGAAAGCTCAACCTCATCGAAGCGTTATCCACCGATTAACCTTCCCCTCACTTCGCACTGGCCAGAGGCCAGTGGCACACGTGCGTACCTGGGCGAAAGGCTCGTATCGAATGGGAACTCCGTTTAACGACATACGACCTAGAAACATTGGCTCTGCGGGACAAATCTTTGACCCAGCCTTCCACCCGATTCAGGAAGGAGTGTATTGGACAGGTGCAGGTGTGGTCGTAGTGGGTGGTGGAACTTGGGTCTACTACGAGATTCAGTCCAATGAGTAACCCAGCGACTTTACC
Source organism: Bremerella sp. JC817 (assembly GCF_040718835.1). Classification (NCBI taxonomy): domain Bacteria; kingdom Pseudomonadati; phylum Planctomycetota; class Planctomycetia; order Pirellulales; family Pirellulaceae; genus Bremerella; species Bremerella sp. JC817. The sequence goes on from NZ_JBFEFG010000268.1 coordinate 10,674, forward strand.
ATTGCTTATCATGACCGGCGGCATTGCATGGAATGTCGTGTGTGCCGTTTCTGCCGGTAGATTGTCCAAAGGACGTGAGTTCTCGACCACGAGTTCGTTCTGGTTACGGCAGGCCGGGTGGATCGGCTTTGCAATTGCAACGGTCCTAGCCATCATTGCATTTGTTCGGGGAGAATTCTGACGGCATCACGACCTTCGCAGACTGTGCCGGTTTGAGCAGGCTTCCACGGCTTGAACACCGGCGCGCCTGACGGTGGCGGCTTGGGCTTCTGCTTCAAGCTCTTGTTGAACGCTGAATCCTTCGGCAACGGATTCGCTGGCGACATGCCCTTGAGTCTCCCATCGCTGCCCAGCAACAGCACTTCCTGTAGCTTCTGCCGTTCTCTCAGCCATTCGTGAAACGTCTTCATGCCGGTTTCTAGGCGTTGGTTGACGGCTTTCCCCTGCGTGCGTGAGCAACTTGCCTTGCGATAAAGAACGGCACCACACGGAGCCGGTGCAGCAGCAGAAGCGACCACCTTGGCTGTCAGGAAATCGTCTGGAATTGTTGGGTTCGGATTTTTGCAACCCAACCGCAGCCTCGGCGAAGGCATCAACGAATCAGGCACGCAGCCCCATCACCCGCGCATGCCATGCCTCATCCTGGCCCTGCCTTTTGATAGAAGAGGATTAAAACGATCAGGGCACCAGTAGTGCAAAATCAATCCTCGTTCCAGATCCTATACCTTGAACCTAATCACCGGTATCCGAACCGTTCAACGAACCGCTGCCACCATTTTCCGCACGGCGGCTTCCGCCAAGGCTGCGGGGTTGGGGGAGCGGATTTGTTTTTTGTGGATGGGTCGTTTGATGCGCTCGATCAGTTGCGGGAACTGGGGAGTGTAGCACCGACCGAGGATTGAAACATGCTATTCAATTGGCATTTGGCAAGTGTGAGACAGCCACAAGCGTTTTGTCTTGGTTGGTCGATCTGGCCAGAGTCGATTCCAATTCGATTTGCTGCTGGAAACCAAAGCCGGAGCGGATCGAGCCAAACCTCGCAGGTCTGTGTGTGGGCAATCGTTTGCTCGCTTCTCACTGGCTCGAGGCCAGCGGCACCCTTAAGATGTGGAAGTTGAAATTCGTCGTTGCCAGTGCCACCCAGTCGAAGCTATCCGATTTGGCGTTGAAAACATGAGACTGCCATGAATGAGACAATCGAAGACTATGAATTCCTCTTTAAAGACGGCTCCGGTCGTTATGCCTTGGTTCAATCGGGGCCAGACGAATCCCTCGAGGTTAGTACATGTCTTGTTTATGACAACGTTATGAACATGGTGTTACTAATTGAAGATGATGAATTGAATAATCAAGTCGTGACAAGACTTCATGAGTCGGGCGTGCCAATTCTTCCGAATGCTCCTTAGGACCTTGCTAAAAGGCTGGCGGAGTGGCACTCAATAATCGGAAATGTCGCGGGAAAAATCACCAACTTCTGGTCCCCTACCGATGGTACGGCTGCCGGCATCGATGATGGTATTGGCTCTCAAGGTGTTCCCGGCAAGGTTACTGGAGTGCAAGACATTGAAATAGACGATGTCTTGCATTCACATGGAACCTCCCCATATCCAATCCGCATGGAATCTTCTAATAAAACCACTGAAAGAGTGCCGGGTTGCTCTCGTGACAAATTCAGACGAGAAGCAAATGGAAGACAATTGCAGCCACATTGTGGTTATCTGCTTACAAGGCAAAAAAAGCTTTATGCACCACTGGTAACATACCAAGATGACACTTTACTGTCCTGCAAAGGTAAGGTTGGTCCGCGTAGCGAACTAACGTTAGATCAAGGCCCGAAGAACCTGATAGAATCAAATAACGTGACCATGTTTTCCACCAACAGCATGCAAGGACCGCAATCCGTGAGAGCGTACAAGCTAAAAGTCGCTTTGATCTCCTCTGTTCTTGCCCTAACGGTCTCATGTTCCCAGCACCACCCAGCGAAATTTAACGCAAGTCATTGGCGGAATGCATCTCCACGGCAGCGCGGCAACATGGTGTTTGACCTGCTCGGCATTTCACCAGCACAGTGGCGAGAGAGAAAGAACTGGTTGAAATATTCGGATACCCTTAATGGTCGAAATCGAGCACAGGTCATAGAAATCCTGGGAAGCCCTGATGCCGAATACGAATCGGGGCGGACAGTTGACGGAGTCAACGTTGACGTATCGTTTTATTACGATGTCGGCTATTTGAATAAAGCCGGATTTTGGAGGGAGCCTTGTAGTTTGGCGATCTACTTCAACGACAATCATGATGTCGTGTTTGCTTCTATTTCAGACTAAAATGTGCACCGGAGAAGGGACGCATGTTCGCGGTTCGGTGGCAAACTGGGACCACTAAAATCGTTGCCGGAGCAGCATTGCATGATCTTCGTCCCGCCGTCGCATGCGAGGCAATTGTCCGAACTTCCGACATTCTGCAATATGGGATGCGCCCCCTATCTGGAATGGGCGGGGCCCCGAAGGTAGTATTTCCTGCGGTTGTAGGACACGCTTTCACCGCTTTATAGCTGGCTTTGCGTTCAAACCGGCGGCCCGACGCACGGTTCGGCGAAGAACGCATCCTTTCGCATGTAGGCTGATCCGCCTCGTGCGTCTTGCAGTGTTTTGATCCAGGAGAAACCCGTCGACATGACTTCAAGTCCCGTAGAGCCGGAAACCATTCAGGCCAACGCCTCGACCGAGAAGCCGCGGCGCGTTGTCGTTCTACCGCGGCGGAACATGGTAATTGCGATGGTCGCCATACTATTAGGAGCGATCGGGATTCCCTGGCATCTCTTCAAATTCTACCACTGCACCGTGATCATGAGAGTCTTCTCCTCGGGGGGCCAGTTGCCCTGGACTTCGGATCCAGCCGAGGCATTTATTGGTGGGCTGAGTCAAGCTCAGAACGAAGTACTGTTATTGCTGTTCGCCTACCATGTTCTGTCGATTCTTCTGGCGGTTGCTTTATTGATGGGTGGGATTTCCATTCTCTGGAAGCGGACTCCGAAGACGCTGAAGAGGTTGAAACGCACGCTCCAGTTCGGGGTAGTATTGGTTGTCGCCAGCTTCGTGTTAAACCTTGTGATCGATTTCGAAACATGGCGGTTGGGTGTCGAATTGCTGACTCATGGAGATCCGACAAGGCTCGCCCAGAAACGCGAGTTTCTAGTACGGGCCTCAGTGCTCACTGCCGCATTGCATCTGACGATCGACCTGTTTTACTTCCTCTATTTTATGGTAGGAGGCTGGCTGCTGGCTCGTGAAAGTGAAGGCCTGAAGTGGGCAAACGCCGAGCGTTTCACCTTCGGCCCGGTTGCGACGCGCCCTTCGAGCCTGCAGGAAGGCATCGCGCTTGGTACTTTCAGTTGGTCGGCCCTGGCGATAGTGGTCGGGCTGGCAGGCATGCTTTTCAACGGCGTGGTCTTGTGGCTGCTGATCACTTCGATCTACGTTCTCTCCGAGCGGAGTATTAATTACAGTCCGCCTCTCATGGTGCAGGGACTCGAGTCGATCCTGGATCAATGGCTGTATCTGGTCGCAGTGGATCGATTCGTTTGGTTCATGCTGGGGTTGGCAATCCTGATTTGCGGCGTGCAAGTCGCCCGAGGTGCATCTGATTGGCTGGGCAGGCTCCGCCGGGTCTTCATGGTGTCGCTGTGGACAAATATCTTGAGTGCCGTCTTGGCCGCGACGCTGGTCTATTTCTGGGTCGGAAAGGTCGCGTCACTCCCTAAAAGCCAGCAGCAAATGCCGCAGCTCGGACGCCAGGCAATGTTGTTCTATGCGGCCATTGCCGTGATCGGCGCCATCTATCTCATCTACTTTGGCCTGGGGGTTCGCTTTACCGGCCGAGATATGAAGAGAATGCCTGACGTTTAAAATGACCGGCCAGCTCTTTCGCAAGCTCGAAAGGATCGCGATGATCATTTGCCCATGTTCGATGCATCGACAGGTGGTCTGACCGTGTTCTCCTCTTTTTCCGCTCGCGATGTACGGTATAAAGGTGCCCATGAGCTTCTTCAATATCGCCGGCATCCTGGTGGCCCTTGTAGCGGGCTTTGCGTACATCAATCACAGACTGCTCAAGCTACCCACAACGGTAGGCTTGATGTTGTTGGCCATGCTGCACGCGGTGGTCCTGCTGTTGATTGATTGGGTCGCACCCGAGGTGGGCGCTCTGGCCGCTGCCGAGACGCTCGTCGGTTCGATCGACTTCGACCAGACGCTAATGGAAGGGATGCTCGGCTACCTGCTATTTGCCGGGGCGTTGCACGTCGATCTCAATGACCTTCGAAAACAGTCTGCGGCGATCGCTTTGCTGGCGACCGTCGGCGTCCTCGCGACCACGTTCATCGTCGGTGGGCTCACGTATTTCATCACCGGCTGGCTCGGTATCGAAGTCCGCTTTATCTATTGCCTGATCTTCGGGGCGATTGTCGCGCCAACCGACCCGATCGCCGTCTTGGGGATCGTGAAGAGTCTCGGCGCCCCCAAGCCGCTAGAGACGAAGATCGCAGGCGAATCGCTGTTTAACGATGGCGTGGGTGTGGTGGTGTTCATCGCGCTTCTCGGGATTGCAGGGCTGGGGCAGCATGGTGATTCGTATGAAGTCTCCGACAACCACCACGAGCCGAGTCACGTCGCTGCCCTGACAGAAGATGGTGCAGGCGAACAACCTGGCGCCGATAGCGATCCGCCAAACGACACGCCTGATGTAACATCGGATGCAGAAGAACATGAAAGCGAACCTTCGCACGATGCTGAAGGCCTCCACGAGAAGTCGGAGACAACCGTCATGGATGTCGTCAAGCTCTTTGCCCTGGAAGCAGGGGGCGGACTTGCACTCGGCCTCGTGTTGGGGATGGTGGCGTTCTTACTGCTACGAACCATCGATCATTACGCGACTGAGATTTTGCTATCGCTGGCGGTCGTGACCGGCGGGTATGCCTTGGCCATGACGCTGCACTTGTCGGGGCCATTGGCAATGGTCGTCGCAGGTCTAATCCTGGGGAACCATGGCCGAACGCTGGCGATGTCCGACAAGACCCGCGAGCACCTGGACACGTTTTGGGAATTGGTGGATGAACTGCTGAACGCGGTGCTGTTCGTGCTGATCGGGCTAGAGGTGTTGGTGCTCTCGTTTCAGGTGCCGTATCTGCTGGCCGGGGCCCTGGCGATTCCCGCCGCGCTGCTGGCGAGGTTTCTTTCTGTCGGCATCGTGTTGAACGGCTTGAAGAAGGTGACCGGCCGAGAGTTCACGCCGCACGCGATCAAGGTCCTGACTTGGGGCGGCCTGCGCGGTGGGATCAGTGTGGCACTCGCGCTATCGCTCAAGGAAGAGATCCATGCCCAGCAATCGCAGTACGACAACATCGGCGAACTCGTCCTGACAATGACCTACGTCGTCGTCGCCTTCTCCATCCTCGTCGGCGGCCTGACCATGGGGCCGATGCTCCGCCGACTTGGGCTCGCAGGCCAAGGCGAAGCAGACACCCACTAAACTTCTGGGTGCGAACACGTCAGCGCTGTATTGCGGCAACCTACTCCTGATTGATCGTACCTACCCACTTCACACTGGCCAGAGGCCAGTGGCACGCGAAGCTGGTGTTAGTTAGGTGTTGGCAGTGCCACCCATCCGTTTGGAGACAGAAGCCGAATTTCTGCTTCCGTCCCCTTTTAAAGAAAGCGTTGATGAGGCCGTAGAGCAGATTAAAAATAAGGCGGATGAAAAAGTTAAGTCATAACGTCCCTTAGAGTAATCTATACAAGACTGGCAAGGGCCTGCATTCTAGAAGTTGGAAAATGGTCTAAACTTGTCCCGAATACGACAAATTCGATATCGCCTTTTATTCATGTGTTTTTGAATAACTCGGTATCCAGAATTCGCCCGAGTAGGGAAATGGTTTACCAAGTGGCCAAAAGACGAATTCACCATTCGGTCCACGTAGCCAACTACAAAACCCGTCTGGAGGACGATAAACATTTTCAAGTGGCAGGTTTGTGTAGTGAGCTAGAATGCTTACGTATTCTTCAAGATTCCAGTCATCGAGAGGAAAACCGTCGACTGTCGAATGCCATTGAATCGCCGTGTATAGATTTGTCCCATCAAGTGTAAAGAGATTCGCTTGGGACTCCTGGCCAAGTAGTTTCGCCTCGTAGACCGTCTTCGCTACTAGCTCGTCAAATTGGCGGGGGTGAAGCGATATCTTTGAAAGGCATTTGGTGCGACTCTGAAATAGTTTGGCATGCACGCCGTTTTCCAAAAAATCTGCGATAAAGCCAATGGAACCAGCGCGAATTGCGATTACTCCGTACTTGATTTCATCCTTGAGATCGAATTGACACTCCAGATCGTCGGGAGTTTGGACCTGAAAAACCCAAACTGAACCTGGGCAATAGTCGGGACAGTAACCACAGGCTGCAGAAAGTTGTAGCCAGTGATGAAGTATCTGATACCTTCGTATGAAGTCATCTGTGAGTATTGTACCAAGGCCGGGATTTCTCCGATCAAACGGCAGCGAAAGCTCCTTGTACATTAGCCCAAGAAGTATCTTGGCCAACCATTTGTAAATGTCAAAGTGTGATAGTCGGCGGGCAACATTGATGCCATTCTGTACTGCTGTTCTAATTCGGCCTTCTAGCGGTGCAAACCGATCCGTGTTGCATTGAATGCAGCAGGGAATCACTAGCCTGCGGTATTGAATTGATGTGCGGTTCAGCAATACCAACTCTTGGTTCCAAAGGTTGAATTGTCTCTGCATCCAAGCTGGAATAATGTGCTCATCCGCTCGGTTTGAGGCATTCAATTCCTTTGCACAGATGAAGCACACATCGGACCGGTATGGATGAGTAATGACAGCCCGCAAATGAGCTTCAGCATCAAACGTCATATAGTCATACCTGTACGCCAAAAAGTGCTATAGGATGGACACTGACAAATCAACCGTGTTCATTAGTCATGAAGGAGTATTCGTCAATGTTGGCGAAAAAGTAATCGCGCAAGATTGTGCGTTCCGCTTCTTAGTGTCGCTAGTGCGAGAAGCATCGATCTCTTGACCTAAGTTCATGAGCAGTAATGCTACTAGGCACTGTCCCGTAATTGATATGTTCTTGCCCAGGCATATCTGGCAACCTTCCCGAGTTACCGACCAAAGTGACTCAAGGAAGGAAGCCAAGTGTCGCGTCATGATCTCATGGATGACCAGTGGAATGCAATCCGGGATTTCTTTCCGGCTCAGTTTTCGAGGCGGTCAGGCAGGCCGTGGGCCGACCATCGGCGTATTGTGAATGCGATTCAGTGGATCTTGCACACGGGCCGTCCGTGGCGAAGCTTGCCGGCGAATTTCGGCAGTTGGCAGACCGCCTACAATCGTTTCCGACGCTGGCTCAACAACGATTTGTGGGACGAAGTTTACGCGGTATTGCTACATCAGGCGGATGCCTGCGGGAATGTCGTTCGCTCGCTGTGGTGCGTTGACGCAGCGGGGATTCGAGCTCATCGCTGAGCGTCCGGCATGTTACCGCAAAGCGCGGAGAACGACGAAATGAACGTACTAGGAAGGTCTCGCGGCGGATACGCGACAAAGCTTTACGTGCTCACCGATGCCAACGGCCTGCTGCTGTCGTGCACTGCCTCACCTGGCCAATGACACGCGTCCCAGGAACTCCAGCGACTGTTGGCCAACAGCCTGTTTCCCGTGGACTGGATCGGTCATCGACCACAAGCTATAGCTGGCGACAAGGGCTATGGCTCCGCTGAAATCCGCGAGCACAGTGCACGAAAGCGAATCCAGGCCGCGATTCCAAGCAAGAGCAACGAAACCCCGGGGGAGGACTTCAATCTCAAAGCCTAGCGACGAAGAAACATCGCGGAGTTGGCCATCGGTTGGCTCAAAGAATCTCGCCCTGTCTTCGTTCGGTACAACAAACTAACCTCGTCCTACCAACTAGCCTTCGTCCAGCTTCCTGTCATGCGGCGACAGTTGCGGTATGTTTAAGGGACGGGGTCTGGGTATTGCCAGTGCCACCCAGCCGTGACGGTAGGGCTGATTTCGTCGACATAAGCTGTTTGTTGCTTGAGAATTGTTTGGTCGCCATGGGAAGATTGCATTTTCTTCGCCGATTCAGAATTCTAACGCTGCTGGCTCTCATGGCTGTGTTGTCTGAAGTATGTGCGGTCTCATCATACTATGTCCGTCTACCTAGCGAATATCCACAAGTCCGTATTTCGAAAATGATCACTCATAGGAATGGGCATGAACAAGTCGGAATCAGCTTGTTTGTGTACTTTGAGCCAGATAACGCTGTAGAGCACTATACTGACACCCTGCCGCTGGGAACGCTTAATTACGCTTACGAGAACTCGTTAGCTCGTCCCTATCAGTTTCACGAAGAACTACTCGGAACTCCAAAGGAACATACCGTCCAAGAGATTCCTCCTGTTTTTGAAGCGCGGTACAAGGAGTTATTGGCACGAATCTCCCAAGAGTGTGATATCAGCAAGCAGCCTTCGGGATGGCGACAAACTGTCTTGCTAGGGAACGACTATCCAGCCTTTTCTGAGTTCCAAAGAGATTACGAAGCGCAATTCACGCTACGAGAGACGGCAACTCGACCATAAGAAGCAGTTTTCGACAAAACGATAATACCAGACACAGAACCCTCTCTTTGACCAACTCAATACTCACAGGAAAGCAGCTATCCGCAGGGGCCACTTGAAGTTAGTAACGATTCTATAAGAGCTATCTCGCTCAAGCGATTTGCGTAGCGGCTGGCAGTTTTTAGGTTGGGCAGGCCGCACCTTGGTCGCAGCGGCTCTGTTTGGTTGCAATTCGGTGGGATTCATCGATCTTCAGGCGGATGGAATCGCCACCGGTCTTAGGGGATGTCGGTTTCATTCTCCATATTTCCATCAAACAGGCCCCTGGGTCCCGCGTTCTTTAGCCCGGTGAGGAATTGCGAGGGATTCATTGCAAATTTACCTTTGCCAAAAAGGTTTAGTGTGGGGAGATTACTTGCCATACTGTAAGAGTCGTACGGCGGGCACGTTTAGAACGTACTTCTCGGAAGTTGATTGTGATGCGAACGATTGTTGTTCTGTTGGTCTTGCTGATTTTGCCAGGGAGAGTGACCTGGGGAGATGACGCGGGGCGCCAGCGCTGGGCAATCATTGCGACGAGCGAGATTGCTGAGATAGGGCTTGTCGAACTGCTAACGGCCCAGCTTTCCCGTCGCGAAGCGATTCAACTTGTCGAACGCGAAGACTTGTCGCTGGCGACGCGCGAGCTGGAACTCTCGGCGCTGCTGAGTCCTGAAAATGTCTTGAAGCGGCTACAGCTAGGCAAGACGCTTAGAACGAATGCCATGCTACTTCTTTCAATGGAAAGCGAAGACGCACGCCAGATCGTGCGTGCGGTTGTATGCGATGCGGATCTCGGGGTTCGACTTTGGCAGGCACGTTTCGTCTACAACGGCCAGGCAGATATCGAAAGTCTGGCCGCTCAGTGCGTTCGTTCAGTGGACGAAGTGCGGCAGCAATTTCCCGAGGGCGTCGAGCACATCATTGCGATTCCTCCCTTTCTATCGGAAGACTTTGGCATTCGATTCCAATATCTACAGACCCGCTGCCAAGACCTGGTGACCAGTTCTTTGATGGCGCGGCCTGGGGTGGCGTTGCTGGAGATCGACGAAGCGCATGCGCTGCTGCGTGAGCACGAATTGACGTTCGGGGAGGGTATCACGCGTCCAATCGCGACCTTCGTGCAGGCTCGTTTTCAGGTGACCTCGTCGAATGCGATGCAGCATTCGATCAAGCTGAATATCGACCTGACGCATGGCGAACAGCCGGGTAGATCGCTTGAGAAGACGGTTTCCTTGGAGGCCTTGGACGCCTGGCTGCTAACCGAATTTAGTGAACATGTGCTGCGTGAGGTGGCGAACCGGCCGGCCAGGCTGTCGGCAGAGATGCAGAAAGAGATTTTAAGTCGTCATGCGCGTCGATTCGCCGAACTGGGAGACTGGCAGCATTCAGTCGCCCTGCGCGAGGCGGCTTTGGTTTTAGATCCGAATGACGCGCTGCTGAGGGCGCTTGCCATCTGCGAATATCAGTATCGAAATCAGCCAGATCCAGATCGGATCTGGCTGTTGTCGCAGAACTTTCGAAAGCGATCGCTCAGCGAACGAGAAAACGAATATCGGCACGCTGCGAATGACATGCGTGTTGGTTTTCAGCACCTGGCCTACCTGATTCGGAATCGGCTAATCGGTCGCATCGATGCGATCGGCATGCTCGGGAAGCATGCATATTTTGATACGTCAGCCGTGCGGGCGGCAACGCATAACGATCCGCAACAGGTTGAACTGTTGCAGCCTGCCTGCGCGGCGCAACGAGAGTTTCTGCGTGACGTTTATCCCTTGATCGGCGAATTGCCCGACGAACGTCTCTTGCCGACGCACTTAAGCGATCCGTTCTATGGCGGTCGTTACGAGTTGACCAATCTTGTGACAAAGGACGTGGCGTTCAACCACTACGACGCGGCGTCGCTGGCCAGCCTGCGAGAGACACTCTTGCGGCTTCTGCCAGCAAATGATCCGACCACGGACAACATGCTGGGGCTATTCTCCAGCACGCTGGTCCCCCAGCCAGGTTCCGCGGAACATGATGCTTGGGCCAGGTTGATTGCCGACTTATGGCAATCGGATCGCGAACTGGCACGCCTTTACGGCCACTTCGCCTATGCGGTTGATAAGAATCGACGTGAGCGTTCCCGAGGCGAGCTTGAATCGATGCTGGCAGAAGTTGCACGCCTTGACCGAACCAGTGAACCGATTCAGCGCGTGATCAATCTGCAACTGGTGCGTCCCCCGAAGCAATCGCCGCGTGCACTGACGGCACCCCCACCTCGCGGAAACTTCGGTCCGACAGGAAGAATGGAGTTCGAGCCGATCGCTTTGGTAGTATCCGGCGAAGAAGGGGAGACACCTCCGCTTTTGACAGGCATGCTCCGCTGCGGCACCAAAGATGTTTATTGGTCGGACGAACGCTTTTTCGTCATGGACGAGCCAGGCATCCTGAGGGAACGGAAGTTGACCGACGCCACCGCCGATCATCCCTTGTACTGGGAGGTCGCTTGGGACGGCGCATGCATCTGGCTGCATGTCCACGGGGAAGGCATTCTTGTTCTCCGCTCCGATGGAACGCGGCTGGCATCGTTCGAGGGAATGCTCCCTGACTATTCCAAGGGACATAAGATCGTGGGGCTCTCGCCGCGTCGCGCGTTGATGGTGGGAAGTTTCGGCGAAACAGAAAGAGCGTGGTGTGGCATTCTTGAAGTCGCTGAGGATGGAACGCCTGCGGTCAATATCCTTCTAGAAGCCAAGACGGTTGCCGAGGGGCGTTCCCGCGAAGAAGCCTCGGCGGATATAACCACGGCGTTCCGCGTCGATGGTTTGTCACGTGTTCAACGAGCGGACGGAAAAGGACTGGTTGTCGTCGAGCGGCACGGATTGACGCCGCTGTGCATCGACCTCCAAACTTTGAAGGTTACAGCGCCAGATATCGTCGCTGGACGAGAGGGACTTTCAACGCAGACCGATTTGGGATTCACGGGGAAACGTTTCCTGCACGACGGCACGCCATTGTGGGTGCTCTCGGGGATGGCGAATTTGCCCAATTCTAAAGAGATAACGTTCCATGATGGCTGGCTCTATCGCCCCGGCTACGTGTGGATGCGTCAGCACCTGGCAACCCACAAGTTGGAACGCCTGCAATCAAAACCACTGAGTCAAGATTACTGGCACCTGCGAGTTGGTTCGTCCGCACACTATGGGTTGGTTGCCTATGACCCGTACCATGAAAGTCAGCCACTTTCCAAGGTCACCATTCTTGACGAGGAAGTTGTTCCCGTGAAAACCAATCCATAGCAACAATTTCGCATGCGACAGACGGAAGCGCTTCCTACCAACCGCTGACTTTTCGAGGGTAGCTGGACAAGACTGGGCTCTAGCCGGTCGGTGTTCTCGACAACGATATCTGGCTTTGGCAAAAAATGCACAGCGTCTGTTTCGGTATTAACGCTGTGCACTAAGGCGATCAATTAAGAGTTCCGGGGCGATTGATGATTGGCAAATCTTCGAGTGCCCGGTCGTCATCGGAGAGCCTGTTTCGATTTACGCTTGATTTGGGCGTACATCAAGGAGGCCACCGAGGTGTACTTGAGCTACTCCACTGTGGCGAGGACGCACGGGATGTCACCTGCGCCATCAAGAGGTCTTCGCACCAACTGTCATCAGAAGGTGGACACCGTAAAACCATCAAAGGCGTTCAGATCGTCAAACGATCCAATGCCAACGCGACCGGCGGCGAACGTTTTGTCGGTGACGCTCATGTGGGGCGTTGTCATGTCATCGAAGAAAACCTCGATCAGGCCGCTGTCGATATTGCGGCGAACCATGACGGTATGCCATTGATCGTCCCATGGGGTAAGCTTTTCGTTCTTCGTGAGTGCGAGTCGCGGGGCCTCGTTGACGATCATGATTTGGCCACTGTGGGGATCAGGCTTAGCGCCCAGGTGGCAGTAATAGAAGTGCGACGCGTCTTGATAACCGAAGAAGATGCAGCAGTCGCGATGATTGCCGGTATCTTTCGTGCTGCGAACACGAAAGCGAATCTCGCAGTTGCCCACTTCCAGGTCCTTGACCAAGGCCACGTGGCCTGGGCTGCGGGTCGGGGGCTTGTACGCGCTGCCACGCTCGGTGATCTCGATGACACCGCCAGCGTCTTCGGAAGCCTTCCAGGTCCAAGTTTTGGGATCGAGGAATTCCCAGTGCTCGAGATCGTCGATCGACTGGACTGGCTGCGCCTCCTTCCCGTCAAAATCGTCCGCGAACACAACCTTTTCCTGGGGACCATCGGCGCTATGGGCATCGGCGGTCGCCAGAAAGAACATCGAAGCCACCAGGGCAGATTTCAGAAATAGTGGGGCGAGATACGTGGTATTTGTCACAGGACTCCAATCTCCTCGATCAAAACGACAATTGCGAGATAGATCAATCGATCCAAATCGCAGGGGGTGTGGCCTCACTGCATTGTGACTTCTGGGAGCCGCAACTGCAATTTGTTCCCACAAGGTTCTTCGCAGGCCGGCTCGATGCGAATAACTCGATACCACCGGTTATGCCAAGCCCAGCTAAACAGCGAACGTCGAAAACCGAATTCGTAGCGGGCGGGGCCGGCGTTCACCTTAGTTCGGTTCCACATCTGGTTCAGGTGGCCCCGAATCGTCGTCAGGGGGTGAATCGCAATCGGAAGACAACACGGCTTCCATTGCCAGGCTGAAGGGTAAAATCTCGCTGATATGGTGGAGGCCACGTGGAAGAGAGTCTCGCCCAGGTATGGGGCCACCGTTGGAAGTGCATGCCATCCGATTGTTGCCACTGATGAGGTTCGAACACCTCGAAGTCGACGAACGAACATTACTACCGGCCAGATAATTCCTGGCGGCGACTTGGTTTGCGGCAGCGCGTCGAATGTCCGTCTATGGATCGGCCCTTCCTGGGTTGAGATAATTGGCCTGCCGACCGGTCCGAAGCGACATGATGACCGGCGAAACGTTCAGAGAGATACTGGTTGGCCTAGAATCTTTTGAGCGCCAGGCAACCCTCTGCGCGAAGAATCCTGGGATAGCGAAGTTCGCGGAACAGGGCAGCGAGAGGTGCCACAGAAGCGAAAGGGAAGGAGATCGTGTGCATTACGAACACCGCTTCTCAACCTCGCACCCGCTTCTCACTGGTCATTGGCCAATGGCACGCGTAAGATACGAAGTCAACGTTCGTTTTGGGCTAATTAACCCTGTCGGAAATCTGTAGAACGATTCGGGGAACAGTACGTAGGTAGTGACTCCAATGAAACCTGCACTGTCAGTTTCTCAATTGATCGATGAAACTCGGCCAAGCGTCGAACAGTCCTGGGCATTAGAGCTGACATTTGCTGAAAGTCAGATATTGGCCGGATTGCGACAACTTGAAATCTACACGTCGACGCCGGTTGCGGCCTGGCTCGAGGGGGTGTTTCGCGAGGATGAATATCTGCAACTTGCCGATTCGGATATATTTGTGAACGCAATTGATTGCGCTGAGTATATCGATGTAGCAATGCCACTTATCCAACCCAAATCGTTGACAACTGGTTGGACCGCATTTCGCCGGATCCAGGGTCGTATCTATAGAAACCCACATGGCGGAAGAGAACTTGCCGCGAAGGCATTTGTCCTGTTTGTTTCCGCTATTGCCTTGCGCAGCGAAGCGGACGGTTTACTAGCGGGGATTTCGGCCACAGCAATTCAAGCTGACGATAAGCGTATTTCGAATTCATTCTATCTTCGCGCCAAACGCCAAATTGAAATGTGGGACTTGCCAATCGATCTAAATGGATCGCCAGCAAAAGTCCTGTCTTCGCTAGATACGATATTGCAGTCAACTCGATGGGGATAAACCTACCGCCCAGTACAATTCAGTTGCGAATAGGAACGAAACTTCCGCCCAGATGACTGTCTTTGGTTCTGGCGGTGGTTACCTAGATCCAATAGACCGTGAAACAGATCGCAACGTGGTGCCGCCTCAAGGAATTCCCGTGAAGGCTCCTTTTCTCAAAGTCATCAGCGATCGGAACCTGGTCGGGGAACATTCCCTGTTGTGATGACGCTCAATCGGCGAAGCACGTCGTTTTCGCTCATGGATTCGACTTCGGACAAGAGGGACTCGAACCTGGCTCCGCCTGACTGTCGGCGGGTAGTTGGTTGCGGAGAAGTGAACTCGTCGGCCACTTGCTGCGCGAGGAATCGTGCGAGTTCTTGCGTCGTGGGATAGTTCCAGACGACGATCGGATTGAACGAAAGCTTAAGACGTTCTTCGACTTCAATCGCCAATTCGACCGTCTGTAGCGAATCGAGACCAAGCTCGGCCAATGGACGATCAGGCGTCGCATCTTCTCGAGAGACACCACCATTTTCGACGAACCAGTTCAGTAGCCACTGTTCGATCTCTTCCGCAATATGCTCGACGTTTTCAGGTGGGGTGTTGGATGTTCTGGGCTCGGTGGCGACCGGCGTGGTCGCTGCGACTTCTTTTGCCACCACTTTGGCTCTACGTGGCTTTTGCCAACTCGCCATTACCTTCAATTGCTTGTCCAGATGAAGCTGTTTACTCAACAGACGTTGCAGTTTTCCGCTGGTGGTGCGGGGAATGCTGAACGGGCGAACCAGCAAGATTTCGGTCGGCTCGACGCCATGCGTATCAATCACGGCCGACCGAATTCCGCGCAGAAGTTCGTTGAAGTCGCCGTTCTTGTTGGATCGGTCAAGCTCGTGGAGTATTACCAGTTCCTCTTCGTCATCAATCGTTATCGAAAAGGCAACACTCGATCCGTTAGGCAGCGACTCGTGCGACTGGCTGGCGGTGGTTTCGATGTCTTGGGGATAATGGTTGCGACCACGAATGATCAACAATTCTTTGAGGCGCCCACTGATGAAGAGCTGGCCTTCTTCCGAAAGAAAGCCCATATCGCCGGTTCGCAAAAACTGCCCGGCGTCTGGAGCATCTTTCAACGTGGCCCGAAATGTCATCTCGGATGCGTCTGGTTGTTGCCAGTAACCACGTGCGACGCTCGGACTGGCGACCCAGATTTCGCCGATTTCATTCTTGCCACAGCGGTGGCCCGTCTGCGGGTCAACAATGGCGACTTGCCCTTTCAGGAGGGGCTCGCCACAACCGACCAGTACCGCCGAATTATTTTCCGCGGAAGAGTCGGAAGGGATCACTTGATGCTGCGACAACGAGACGCGGTCGACCTGTTTCAAAACAGGTTCGCAGCGATTGGGATTGCCGCTGACCAAAAGAGTCGATTCGGCCAACCCATAACAGGGATAAAACGAACTTCGCTGGAACCCCACTTCTCCAAATTTGTCGCAAAACCGGTCAATCGTTTTCGCCCGGATTGGTTCTGCGCCGCAGAAGGCAATCTCCCAGCACGAGAGATCAAGCGAAGCAATGTCGCTTGACGGGATCTGATCGACACAGAAGTCGTAGGCGAAGTTGGGTGAGCCAGAGATCGTTGCTCGAAATCGTGAAATCGCTTCGAGCCAACGTATCGGCCGCTTCAAAAACGAATTGGGAGACATCAAGATCGTGTGGCCGCCGATGTACAACGGCGTGAGTATTCCACCGATCAAGCCCATGTCGTGATGCGACGGCAGCCAAAATACGCCCGAGGCGATTTCGTCGCCATCGACATGGAATTGCTGCCGAAATCCCTGGCGAATGGTTTCCAGGTTATGCAGCAAATTGCTATGGCTGACCATCACTCCTTTCGGTTCGCTAGTCGAACCGGAAGTGTATTGCAGGAAAGCGATCGCATCGCCCTCGATCCATGGCAGTTCAACTGAGTCGGATGCCTCTGCGGAGGCAACGGCGAAGCTGAGAACCTCGATGTTGGGACAGAACTGCGACAGATCGACCCGTTCCATGACCTCCTGAACGCACAAGAGAAGACTTGCCCCGCAGTCTTTCGCGACCGCTGCCAGGCGATTGTTGGGGCGTCGTGGCTTCGGTTCAGTGACCGGAACCGCCAAAACGCCGGCATAAAGGCAGCCTAGATAGGCGGCGACAAACTCAGGACCCGACGGGAAAATCACCAACGCACGATCGCCTGGGCGACACCGCTTTAACAGTGCCGCAGCAACCGCGCGTGCTTTCAAGTTGAGTTCGCTGTAGGTGGTGACCTTCTCGTTGTCGCTCTCGTCGAGGAATGTTATCGCCGGTCGGTCGGGATGGAGCTCTGCCCAAATATCCACAATCTCGCTAATGGTCTGGCAATTAGCAAAAGACCTGGAGGCTGCCTCCGTTTGAGGTTTATGCATCGATCAATTCGTCTCAAAGGTCCACGCTGGCAGAAGTTGTGAGTCATGGATGCGGTGTTTTGAGAGAGGGGACTTAAGTGCTATCAGGCCCCCCGTTCGTCTGATATTAGTTATTCGCTCGATGGCAGTCAACAAAAAGAGAGGCGACCACAATCGGCTGTCCAGGCAAGTGAGGGAAACATGACAACCTTGTGTAAATTACCTGCTTTTACTATTGAGATCTCATTTGGATGGGTTATCACTGATGTTACCCCCCAAAAATAGCATATTTGACGGCCAACTGGAGAGCATTCCACATGCTGTCCATATGTCTCCTATTCATTTGAGAGCATGTCTTTCCCGTGAATGATCTGGCATTCCGCCTTTCTCAGCTTCCACCTTCGCGCTTGCAGTTGTTGCGACGCGAAATCGAACAGTCCGTTCCCTACTCAGAACCGATTGCAATTGTCGGCATGGGATGTCGCTTTCCTGGTGCTCCCGATCTGGCGGCGTTCTGGCGTTTGATCTCGGAAGGGCGCAACGCGGTCGGAGAGATTCCAGAAGATCGATGGAACGTGGACGAGTTCTACGACCCGACTGGCACGCCCGGAAAGATGACCACGCGCTTCGGTGGCTTTTTAAAGGACGTCGATCAGTTCGACGCCGCGTTCTTTGGGATCAGTCCGCGCGAGGCGGCGAAGATCGACCCGCAGCAGCGACTTCTCTTAGAGATCGCCTGGGAAGCCTTAGAGGCCGCAAGTATCGCTCCGCAGCGACTCCGCGGATCTTCGACAGGGGTGTTCGTCGGAATCGGAGCCGCGGACTATGCCAAGATCCCGATTTCATACCACGACTATTACCGTCATATCGATGCGCATTCGGGCACAGGGAATGCGCTCAGTATCGCTTCGAATCGGCTCTCTTACGTCTTTGATTGGCACGGCCCCAGTTTAAGTGTTGACACTGCTTGTTCATCTTCCCTGGTCGCGTTGCATTTGGCGGCGAACAGTCTGCGATCGCGAGAATGTGACATGGCGTTGGCTGCTGGCGTGAACATGATCCTCACGCCAGAAACGACGGTGGCGTTCTCCAACGCTCGGATGTTATCGCCAGATGGAATGTGCCGGCCATTCGATCGGCGCGCCAATGGCTACGTCCGAGGGGAAGGGGCAGGCCTCGTTGTTCTCAAGCGTGTTACCGATGCCATTGCCCAAGGAGATCAGATTTTGGCAGTGGTCCGTGGTACCGCAGTCAATCAGGATGGGCGAACCTCTGGGATCTCGGCACCTAACAGCCATTCCCAGGAAGCGGTGATCCGTGAAGCACTTGCCAACGCCGCGCTGCTTCCTTCGGACATTTCTTACATCGAAGCCCATGGAACCGGAACGCCGCTCGGCGATCCGATCGAATTCGAGGCCTTGAAACAGGTCTTCCGCCGCGATTCTTCCGATGACCCTGTCTGCCATATGTCATCGCTGAAGGCGAACACCGGCCACATGGAAACGGCCGCCGGAATCGCTGGACTGATCAAGACCGTATTGATGTTGAACCATCGACAGCTGGTGCCTCAAGCAAATTTCGAGCAACTCAATCCGTTGATTCAGTTCGAGGGAACTCGGTTACAGATTCCCACCCAAATCAGCGACTGGCCAGAATCGGACGGACCTCGTCGTGCTGGAATCAGTAGCTTTGGTTTTGGTGGAACCAACAGCCATGTCATCCTGGAAGAAGCGTCTGCGGTGGTGCGACCCCAGCCAGTGACGTCTCCGTCGACCAAGCTTGTCACGCTGTCTGGCAAAAGCCCTGCCGTGGTTCAAACGATCGCCAAACGTCTGGACGAGGTTTTGGAGCAAACCAACTCCATCAATCTCGACTCGATGTGCTTCAGCGCAAATGTCGGCAGAAATGACTTCGGCCACGCTGTCGCGATTCCTTTCGCAGACGCTTCCGACTTGCGGAAGAAGCTGCAGGAGACATTCGCGAACGGGCAAGGCAAGATTCAGCGACGGCCCACGAAACCACCGAAAGTGGCGTTCGTATTCACCGGGCAGGGTGGTCAATATGCCACGATGGGAAAAGAACTTTACGAAACCCAACCCTTATTCCGCGAAACACTCGATCAATGCGCCGCGTTACTTCGCGAGGAATTTGATTTCGAGTTGCTCGAGATTATCTTCGCCGAAGCCGAAGCAAGCCGCATCTCGAATACCGAGTTCACGCAGCCAGCGCTGTACGCCGTGGAATATAGCCTGGCGATGCTTTGGATTTCGTGGGGAATCGAACCGGCAGCGGTTATGGGACATAGCATCGGCGAGTTCGTTGGCGCTGCGATTGCGGGCATTTTCTCGTGGCAAGATGGACTTCGCCTGGTAACCCAACGGGGTCGCCTCATGCAGTCGACTGCGGCCAATGGTGCTATGGCCGCGATCTTTTGTGGGCCTGATCGGCTTGCCGGCATGCTTCAAGGGAACGAGAGCCTTGTTTCGATCGCGGCCTGTAACGGGCCAGCCAACACGGTGATCTCAGGCCGGAAAGATGTTGTCGCGGACATAGTGAAACAATGCGAGCAGCAAGGCATCAAAACGCAGCAGTTGCAAGTCTCGCATGCGTTTCATTCGCCATTGATGAACGACATTCTCGATGAATTCGAGGAGTTTGCGGTAACGATTCCGATGCGCGTGCCTCGTCTACCCATCATCTCGAACCTGACGGGAACGCTGCTCGCCGAGGCGCCAGGTCCGAAGTACTGGCGCGAACATGTTGCAGCGCCGGTTCAGTTTGAACAAGGCTTGCGCTCGCTGGTGGCATTGCAGCCAGACGTGGTCCTTGAGTCCGGACCCTCCCCCACGCTGATAGCCATGGGGAAGCGGTTCATCGACGATGCCGGCCTGACCTGGCTGCCGTCGTTGCGGAGCGGGCATAGTGACTGGAAGGTCCTGATGCAAAGCCTTGCCGAGCTCTATCATCTCGGCGGCAAAATCCGCTGGGAGAACATTGCTGGCGGGCCGGCACCAGAACGGATCTCCTTGCCGACTTATCCTTTCGAACGAAAACGGCATTGGCATCAAGAGTCGGGCCGACGAGATTCCGGTCCACGGGCTTCCCAGGCAGCAGCCGGACAGCATCCACTTCTCGGAATCGAGATTCCGACACCACTCAATACAACGGTCTTCGAATCGGAAGTCGACGCATATTCGCCTGCTTACCTGGCGGAACACCGCGTGCAAGGCTCGCCGGTGATGCCAGCGGCGGGTTACCTGGAACAGGCTTTGAACGCGGCGCTAAAGCTGTTCGGTGACGGCCCTGTTTCGGTTGAGGAGGTCTCTATCCAGCAAGCGATGACCCTTTCGGTCGAGTCAACCCATCGGCTGCAATGCGTACTAGAGCAGGGGACTGGCTCGGAGCATTTGGTTTTCAAAACTTACAGCCGTCCACTGGAAGGCGACAAACCCTGGACGATGCATGCGATTGGCAAGTTGGTACGAAGCTCGCAACGGAACAAGCCGGAGGACGTACTTTCGCCAGAACGGGATCGCGCCGAGCAGTTTCCGAACCAGATTGAATCTGGTGAGTTTTACCAACGGATGCGTCAGATTGGTCTCGACTACGGCGATCGTTTTCAGGTCGTGTCCAAGTTAAGCGTCGGCAATGGCGAGGCGTTAGCGCAGCTACAGATTTCCGAGCAAGTCGCGAGTGAAAGCAAGTCGCATAAGATACATCCCGCAATTCTCGATGGTTGCCTGCAGGCAACGGCGGGGGTCGTGCCAACTTCGGAGGATGGCACGGCAAGCAATCGGACCTACCTTCCCACGGGCGTTGGAAGGTTTGAATTACTCGGCAACCCATTGGAAGCAGTGGAGATCTATGCCCTGCGAACTTCCAATGCGAATGAGCTGGATGCAATCACGGCCGACCTGTTTTTGCTCGATGCGAGTGGCAGGACGCTTGTTGAACTGCGCGGCGTCGTCGCCCAAAGTCTCGGCATCCGGCGAAAGGGAAAGGAAGACGCGACGCAACTCCTCTATCGAGTGCATTGGACCGAAGCCAAGTTGCCGGAGTTGCCAGTTCCGACCGCGATCCCTGGGAAGGCCTGGCTGGTGCTAGGCGATTCATCGGACCTGACGACCGCTACGTTCAATGCATTGCGCGAGACTGGCACTCGGATCGTCCGAGCGATCCCCGGCAACAATTTCGGTCAGTTGGACGAAGACCTTTGGCAGCTCGATTTCAGCTATGCCGAAGATTTCCGTAGCCTATTCAGCGCTGCGTTCGCGGACGCTGGACTTACATGCCATGGTATCGTTTACGTTCCCCACGATCCTGAGTCGACCGATGCGGGAATCGAGGACTCTCACGCCCAGCTGTGGGGTTCCACCCTTACGATGCTCCAGCAAACGATGCAAGCAGCGGTGGCTCCACGTCCGTTGATCGTGTTGGCTACGCAAGGCGCCCAAGTGATCACAGGAGACGAAACCTGCTCGCCAGCACATGCCATGCTGTGGGGACTGG
This sequence comes from Bremerella sp. JC817, assembly GCF_040718835.1. Classification (NCBI taxonomy): domain Bacteria; kingdom Pseudomonadati; phylum Planctomycetota; class Planctomycetia; order Pirellulales; family Pirellulaceae; genus Bremerella; species Bremerella sp. JC817. Next base: position 32,101 of record NZ_JBFEFG010000268.1, read on the forward strand.
GGCGTACCGCTTCGCTGGAGTTCCCAGGGGCTTCCATTCGATTGATCGATCTCGATCGTAGCCGGAGTGCTGCCGATTCCGCCGCGGATCTCACCGCCGAGCTTCTAGCGAGCGATGGTGAAAGTCAGGTGGTCCGTCGAGGGGGACGCCGACTTGTTGCTCGATTGGCGCCTGCGAAGTCGGGCGATCAAGCCCCTAGCGGCCGCAGCAAGAGGCTGGTGATTCCGCGTGAACCATTCAAGCTGAATATCGAAGAGCCTGGAAGTTTCGACCGTCTGGAGCTGGGCTATTTTCAGCCACCTGACTTGGAAGCGAATCAGGTGCAGCTGGAAGTTCATGCAACTGGGTTGAACTTCAGCGATATCCTGAAGGCGATGGGGCTCTATCCTGGTTTGCCGGAAGGGGAGATCCCGCTGGGGATTGAATGCTCTGGCGTTGTCACGGCGGTTGGCTCGGATGTGACTCGATTCCAGGTCGGGGACGAAGTGATAGGTGTCGCTCCGTATAGCCTGGCGAGCCATGCCATTACTGCCGACTATGCGTTGGTGAAGAAGCCGCAAGGCTTATCGCATGCCGAAGCAAGCACGGTTCCGATCACGTTCATGACCGCACATTATGCCCTTTGCTGGCAGGCCCGTCTTTCCAAGGGAGAGCGAGTCTTGATTCATGCCGCGGCGGGTGGCGTCGGTCAGGCCGCGATTCAAATTGCCCAGCATGTGGGTGCCGAAGTATTCGCGACCGCAGGCAGCGACGAAAAGCAACAGTTCCTGCGCGACATGGGAGTGCAACATATCTTCCAGTCGCGGACGTTGGAATTTGCGGAACAGATTCGTGAGGTAACCGACGGCAACGGCGTCGACGTCGTATTGAACTCGCTGCCAGGGGATGCCATCACCAAGAGCATCGCGATCTTGTCCGCGTATGGACGTTTCCTAGAGATTGGTAAGACCGACATCTATCAGAATCGCATGATCGGTCTGCTTCCTTTTCAGGATAACCTGTCGTACTTTGCGATCGATCTTGACCGGATGTTGCGACAACGTCCGCATGAAATCGAAAAGCTGTTCGCGGAAGTGATGGAACTGTTCGATCGAGGCATCTATCGGCCATTGCCGCTCACGCAATTTGCCGCGGATGAAGTTGCCACGGCATTTCGATACATGGCCCAGCGAAAGAATATTGGCAAGATTGTCGTGACGATGGCGCCAGGCCAGCGGTCGTTGGGAGCAGAAGCGACGCCAACGCAGCCAATCCGGAAGGATGCGACGTACCTGATCACAGGTGGCTTGGGAGCGCTAGGCTTACGCCTGGCAGAGTGGTTGATCGATCAGGGAGCTGGGCACTTGCTGCTTATGAGTCGGCGTTCGCCTACAGCAGAGCAGCAGCAGGCGTTGGCTCCGCTGCTTAAACGAGCGAAGGTCGAGTGCCTGCAAGCGGACGTTTCCAACCGTGAATCGCTGGAACAAGCATTGGCCAGCCTGCCTAACGAATTGCCGCCGGTCGTCGGCATCATCCACGCAGCAGGCGTTTTGGCCGACGGCATTCTTTACGATATGCCGCCGGAGCAGTTCTCGAAGCCTCTGGGCCCAAAAGTTCAAGGGGCTTGGAATCTGCACGAGATATCCGCGAACTGGCCGCTCGAGTTCTTTGTGCTCTTCTCTTCCATCTCGTCCGTGCTTGGTTCGCCTGGTCAAGCGAACTACTCGGCGGCGAATGCCTTCCTGGATGGTCTTGCCCATTATCGACGTTTGCTCGGACTGCCGGCGGTATCGATCAACTGGGGCCCGTGGGCTGAAAGCGGGATGGCGACCGCCCAGGGGAAAAGTGATCAGATCAGTGGGCGGGGAATGCGCCTCATCGAGCCGACGACATGCTTGGGCATTCTGCAGCGATTGCTGGTGGAAGGCGAAACCACCCAGGTCTCGGTCATCGATGTCGACTGGCCTGCACTTGCCAGGCAGATGCCAAAGGGGGCTCCACCGTTCTTCGCTAACTTCGCGTCCCACTGGGAGACCGATGGAAGTGCTAACGCGGCTTCCTCTCAGATCGACGAAACGTTCCTGGCAAAGCTTCGGGAGGCAGGTGACGATCAGCAGCGAGTTCTGAGATTTTATCTGGCGAACGAGCTGGCACGAATTATTGATTGTGAAGTCGACGATCTTGAACCAGATCAGCAGCTAAGTGCGATCGGTGTCGACTCTCTCATGGCGATGGAATTGAAAACCAATCTGGAAGGACGGCTGGGAGTAGAGATCCCCATGTCGCATTTGATGGAAGGCCCGAGCATCTCTTCGTTAACCGACGTGATGCTGCCGTCTCTGTGTGGAGACGCGACTGCTACGAGCGAGGCGAAGTCAGAAACATCCGCAACCTACCACAGCAGTTCAACTGTGGTGCCATTACAAACGAATGGAGAGGCTCCTCCATTGGTGTTTGTGCATCCGGTCGGAGGAGACATTCGTTGCTATCTTCCAATCGCCAAGCAGTTGGAAGGAGTCCGGCGAGTGCTCGCGATCCGTCCCGATTCGCTGGATGAACGTGGCCAGTGGCCAACCAGCGTGGAAGCGATGTGCGAATCGTACTGTGCGGCTTTGCGAAAGCAACGACCGGAAGGTCCGTACTTGTTGGCAGGCTGGTCGACTGGTGGGATTTTCGCTTACGAAATGGCCCAACGGCTCCGCAGCGAAGGGGCCGAGGTCGAGCTAATGTTCCTCGACACGCCAACCGCCGAGATCTTAGATCACGTCGATTTGGACGACCATGTCCGCTTCCTGTATGACTTGGTCAATTTCTCGAACTGGTTCTCCGGCGCCAAAATTCGCCTGGAATACACCGAACTGACAGCGATCGGTTTCGAAGCCGCCATGGAGAAAGTTCTGCAGGAAGCCAGACAGCATGGTGTGTTGCCGGCAGGAGCAACGCTGGAAGACCTTCGCCGTCGTGTCGACATGTGTCGCCATCACTTGGAACTGGCACTGAACTATCGACCTGCTCCGTTGGGGCTGCCGGTTCAGATGTATCGTCCCCAGCATACGGCCGTGTTGTCGATGGCCTCGGGGCGACGTTTAGACGACGACCTTGGGTGGGGACCTGTTCTGGGGAACGACCTCGTGATTCATCGCGTTGAAGGAGATCACTTCAGTATGCTCGCGGATGAACAAGCGGCCAGCATCGCTTCCATTTTGTCAGATTACCTACGCAAGGTCGCGCCGTAAGCCACAAGGCGGACTTCTACAAGATTCACTCCAGTCTTCGAGTACGATCCTATGATTGAACGCCGGCTTTATGTTGCCTGGAAGCAACACATAGTACGTCGATTTCGCCGCAACGCCCAGCGAGCCGCCTCGTTGCAGCGTGAACTCCTGTTTGAAAAGCTACGGCGCGAGGCCGATAGCGATTTTGGCAGAGAGCATGGTCTGGACAAGATCCGAACTGTCGAAGAGTTTCGGCGGCAGCTTCCGTTGGCAAATTACGAGTATTACCGCCCCTATGTAGAGCGAGTCAAGAATGGGGATGTGCGTGCGCTGTACGGACCATCGACCAAGGTGTTGATGTTCGCGATGACGTCGGGCACGACGAGTGCTTCCAAATACATTCCGGTCACCAATCACTTCTTCCGTGAGTACCGCCGGAGCTGGAATGTTTGGGGGCTGAACGTTTACAAGAATCACCCCGAATTGCTGCGATTAAAGACGTTGCAATTTTCGAGTGACTGGCAGCAGACCCGAACGCCTGGCGGATACTACTGCGGCAACATCAGTGGGCTTGCCGCGGATACCCGTCCCTGGATTGCGAATCTTGTCTTCATGCTGCCGACCGCCATCAATAAAATATCCGATGCAGAGTCGAAACAGTACACGGCGCTTCGGCTGGCGATGGCACGCAATGATGTTGGTATTGCAATCACGGCGAATCCCTTGACGTTGATTGGTCTGGCGCGGATGGCGGATCAGCACAAGGAATCGCTCATCCGCGATATCCACAACGGCAGTCTTAGCAGTCATGTGCAGATGAAAGATGAGATTCGACGGAAGCTAAACTCGCGAATTGGCAAGGCCGATCCGCGTCGTGCACGGGAACTCGAACAAATGGCGGATCGCGAAGGTCATTTGTGGCCGCGCGACTATTGGCCGCAGATGTCGGTCTTGGCGATCTGGACCGGCGCCGCGATGGCCCCTTATGTACCGCAGGTTCAAGAGTATTTCGGCGATGTGACGTTCCGCGATCATGGGTTATCCGCGAGCGAGGGGCGAATGACGACCCCTCTCGAGGCAAACTGTTCGGCCGGCGTGCTCGACGTGTCCACGCATTACTTCGAGTTCATACCGGAAGAGGAACATGGCTCGCCCAATCCAACGATTCTCGAGGCCCATGAACTCGAACAAGACCGCAACTATTTTCTGGTAATGTCGACCTCAAGTGCTCTTTGGCGGCACGATATTCACGACGTAGTGAAGTGCGTCGGGTTTGAGGGACAAGCACCAATTCTCGACTTCATGAACAAGGGGGCGCACTATTCCAGCATGACCGGCGAGAAGCTGAGCGAGAACCAGGTAGTCAACGCGGTTCGCGCCGCGATGCGGGAATTCGATTTGAAGTTCGAGTTTTTCACCCTGGCGCCTGTCTTTGGAGATCCACCCCACTACGAACTGTTGGTTGAGGGAGATCTCGACGCGACCGTCAAACAGCAATTCGCCGAGGCGATCGACCGGCATCTGGCAGAGATGAATTGTGAGTACGACAACCGCATCGAGACCGGTCGAATGCATGGGACGATGATCCGGTCGCTTCCCCCAGGGTCGTGGACTGCTTTCCACAACGAGGTCCTGTCGCGGGAAGGAGCCAGCTTAGAGCAGTTCAAGCATCCTTGCCTGACCAACAAGCTCGATTTTATCGACCGGATGCAGAACCCATCGCGAGTCCATTGAGAGACAACACTTGAGATCTCTGCAAGCGGTCGTCAACGTAATTGCGAGTATCAGGAAGAAACCGCAATTGATCGAGACAGGCACCATTCCAGCAGATCGTTGAGGTAGCTGCTGGGGTCAGACTCGAATTCGAGTGTATGAGTCGCCTCCGGGTACTCGATGATGTGGCGATCTTCAGTCGCAAAGCGTTCGACAAACTGGCGGATGGCATCGTTCTTCGAGATCTGGTCCTCTTTTGCCAGCATCAGCAGGGTAGGTGTATTGATCTCTTGTGGATCGCCAGTCGCGTCGGCGTACAATTCGGCGGATACCCTCGCCATTCGGAGCGACAACTTGCGCAGCGTGGCGGGATCGTCCTGAATGAAACGTTGCCACTGCGGTTGACTGGTGAAGAGCTTGGGGTCTTGCAGCGGAATTGATACCTGAATTCCTCCTAGCCCTAGGCCGACAGCCAGACGAACGGCCAGGTTTTGAAGCGTACCTGGGGCCTTACGAGAATAGAGGCCTGGACAGAGGAGGCCCAAGCCGTCGAGCTCTTCAGGAAAGTGACGGGCGATCGAGGTCGCGAGGTTTCCGCCCCAACTAATGCCGAGCAGTAGTTTCGGTGTACCTGCCGGTAAACGGCGAAGGAACGTGACGACATCGTTTTGAAGTGTTGCCAGTCGGTCCACGTCTCCGCGGCGTTGGTCGTTCAAACCGCAGCCTCGGCGATCGAGAGCATGAACCGCAAACTGGGAATTGGCCAAGTGAGAGCCTGTTTTCAGATACCAGCCGCTATGGCTGATGATCCCATGTAGCAAGATGACATGCGCCTGCGGTCGAGAGATATTCCAGCTGCGGTACGATAGCGGATACCCATCGGGTGCTTCGTAGGTGTCTATCTGCGGTTCCAATACCGACATCTCACGAAACCTCGTAGGTGCCCTGCGATTCCGCAAGCCGATCGATTGCTTGAGGATCAATTGAGACGCCGAGACCTGGCCGATCGATGCGCCGGGCGCGGCCTCCGTACTGGAAGGTGATATCGGGACGGGTCAGTTGGTCCTTTAAGAGGTGTCGATCGTAAGAACCTTCGAGGAAGCGAATGTCTGCGACCGACGTCGCCCAGTGTCGTCCGGCCGCCGATAGAATACCTGACTCGCCTGGATGACAGCCAAGCTGATACCCAAGGCCATGGCGTTGAGCACACGCTGCCAGATCGAGCGATCGTAAGAAACCGCCACACTTCGAAAGGCGAATATTGAACAAGTCGCAGGTTTGGGCTTGGATAGCCGCATTCGCGTCGACCATGCTGGTAAGGGATTCGTCCAGCATGATCGGCACATCGATCTGCCTTCTGACCTCCGCCAGGCCCTCCACCTCTTCATGCAACGAAGGCTGCTCGACACAGGCAATGTCCGCGGGCAGTAAGGGCTCGATTCGGCTAACGACCTGGTCAATGGGCCAGGCCTCGTTAGCATCGACGCGAATCACAATTCGTTTGCCCAGCACCTGGCGAATTCGTTTTAGACGGTCCCCCTCATTGGCGGAGATTCCGACTTTTACTTTGCAGTGCTGGAAGCCATAGATCCGCATCTTCAATGCGCTGATCACTTCCTTGAATGGTTTCTCTGCGGTGACAGCTCCCGAGTAGCGAACTTCCTCTAAATGCGTCCGAACAGGTTCTGCCTCGGCAATCAGCGGCACAATTCGATTGACCGGTTCCCCAAACCGAATTCCGAATGCATCGAGGAGACTAAGTTCGACCGCACAGCGAAGGGCGTTGCCATAGCATTCACGTGGATCGTCCTGCATCTGGGCCAGCGAAAACTCTCGGCATAACTTGATGACGTCGGACCAGTTCTGGCAGTCGCGGCCAAACTGTGCCAGGTTGCTGGCCTGCCACTGGGCAATGGCACCCTCTGGCGTCTCGCCGGTGACATACGACCGCGGAACACCCTCGCCCCAGCCCACGGTGCCGTCTTCCAATTCGCATCCAATCAGCACATTGGTACTCTCGTGTCGCGAAGTCGAGGCGTGCTTGATCTCCTTCCGCAGGGGAAGGTGGAGCAGGTAGGCACGGAAACGAACGACTCGCATGGACAAACACCCTGGCATCGTCAGGTAGAGAAACAAAATTCGGCAACTTGGCAGAAGCCGGGCCAGTGCCTTGGAAAATCGCCAATGGCAAATTAATAAGCAACAAATTGGGAACCATTCGGAAGGATATTGAATTAGCATAGTTCAAGCCAAATATGCTGTCACGGAGATTCGCTAATTGCCGTGGGGCATATTAAAATACGGACTCGCCATGAGTTACGAATATTGAACACACCATTGAAGCACCGCCAGCTACGAGAGAGTTTTACCCATGACCCCATCAGCCGCCGCGGTTGAGGTCGCCGTCGTTACGGGAGCTTCAACCGGCATTGGTCGTGAATTTGCCCGCAGGCTTGCCAAACGCTGTGGCAAGGTCATTCTGATCGCGCGTGATGCGGCGCGTCTGGAAGAAACACGCCAGGAGGTGGTTGCCCTTGGGGCAGCTGCAGAGATTATCGTTTGCAATCTTTCCGAACGATCTGAAGTCGAGCGACTAGCCCAGCAACTTAGTGAAATCCCGAATATCGAATACCTCGTCAACAATGCCGGCTTCGGCACAATGGGAGACTTCGTTGACGTCGACCGACAGCAACATGCGGACATGATTAATGTTCACGTCGTGGCGACCGTGCTGCTAACTCATGCCGTTGTTGCCGGGATGAAGGCACGTGGACGTGGGTACATTATCAACGTTGCCTCGATGTCATCATTCATGATTGGGCCAGGCCAGGTGACCTATGCCGCGACAAAAGCCTCGCTGACGTCCTTTTCGGAATCGCTCCAGGTCGAGCTCGAACGAACCGGCGTTCAGGTGCAAGCACTCTGCCCAGGCTTCACACGCACCGACTTCCACAATCGCCCCCAGTTTGAAGGCTTCGACCGCGATACGATATCCGCGAATCTCTGGCTCACGCCAGAGAAGGTCGTCGACTTTTCGTTGAAGAAGCTTCCGTCGAAAAGGGTCGTATGCGTGCCAGGATTGAAGAATCAGTTCTTTGCCAGGCTCATGACCTTCCGCTTCGTTCGGATCATCGCCGGAAAATCAGTCCGAAAGAAATAGCACGAAGACGCAGACTTCGATTCCCAAAGTATAGGACTGCCTGGCAACTTTGATGAGGCGACCTTCTCCACTGACGTTGATTTCTCTCGGTACCTTGGTGCTGATGGCACTGGCCGCGCCAATTCTGGTTCTGGGGGCGGATCAGGCGTTGCGAACGATGTTCAATGCGCCGATTCGCTGGATTCCTGAGAAGTTCGACTCGCTCCAAACATTCCATGAATTTACCAGCCAATTCGACGTCCACGAGATGATTCTGCTGAGTTGGCCAGACGCCACCGTCGATGACCCTCGCTTGGATCTTGTGGCTGAAGAAATCATGCGACGGCAACAGCAGCGGACGGAGGATGGGCTTCCCAAACTATTCGTGGGTGTGCCTAACGGTTATCGGTTGCTGCAGCAGTTGACGTCGGAACCCCAGTCCCTATCGCGAACCGAGGCGATCGAGCGGCTGAAGTCGGTGTTGGTTGGTCCCGATGGAAAGACGAGCACGCTCGCGATCGAGTTGACACCAGAAGGTGCTCTGGATCGGCGAATTGCCCACGAGATTGCGCTGGCCTCGGCAGAAAAGATCGTGGGACTACCACGGGACCAGTACCTTCTGGCAGGGCCAGCGACCGACGGACTTTCCATCGACCAGATGAGTATTGAATCGGTCCAAACCTTGGCCATTCCCTCGTCGGTGCTTGCCTTTCTGCTGTGCTGTATTTGTCTGCGATCGATCTGGTTTACGATCCCGATCGTGATCGTTGCTGCCGTTGGCCAAGGGCTGGTGCTGGCTTTTGTGTATTGGCTTGGCCTGCAGATGAATGCCATTTTGATTGTGCTTCCACCACTGGTATTCGTCTTGGCGATCTCGGCCGGAATTCACCTGGTGAACTATTACTACAGCGAGCTGAGCGACGGAAACTTCGTAACGCCTGCGGTCGATGCGATTCGCAAAGGATGGTTTCCAACCGTCCTGGCCGCGGTGACCACGGCGATTGGCCTGGCCTCGTTGATGGTCAGTGAGGTCGCCCCAGTTCGGCACTTCGGCATCGTTGGCGCGATTGGCTTGTTGGTGACCTGTGCGCTGCTGCTGTTGGTTCTTCCAGGGGCCATGGAACACTGGCCCGGCCGGAAACAAGCAGCCAATAAAGCTGGATTACCTTGGTGGTCCCCATTGGCAGGCTCCGAGGACAACTGGCTTTGGAACCAGTCCGCCCAATTCATTCGCCGTTTTCACCACTGGATTGTTGTCACGGCGTTTGTCTTGCTGGCGTTCACCTCCATTGGGCTGACACGCGTCAATTCGACGCTGAACGTATTTTCAATGATCTCTGAATCGACGAAAGCTGTACAGGACCAGCGATGGTTCGAAAACAACGTGGCTCCATCGGTGCCCGTTGAAGTCATTGTGCGGTTTCCAGATCTTGCTGGCGATCCTCGGATGTTGGACAAAGTTCGCGTGATCGAGAAGTTGCAGAACGAGGTTCTTGCCGTCGATCATGTCCAGGGAGTCATTTCGCCATATACTTTTCTTCCGCCGATACCGGATGGGGGTGATGTGCGAAGCGTTCTTCGACGCACGGTGTATCGCCGTCAGGTCGAAAAACAACTCCCGATGCTCGTCGAGGCAGGCTACGTTCGAAAAGTCGAAGGGGCGCAGTTATGGCGGATCAGTGGTCGAGTCGAACAAGATCCTGATATTGATTACGGTACATTTCTAGTCGATTTGGAAGAACAGATTGCGCCTGCCGTGGCCGCTGAATCGGATGAGTCGTTTCCCATTTCGGCGACCTACACCGGGGTGACATCGGTGGTTTACGATGTGCAGCGTGCCTTGTTGAAGGACTTGTTCTACAGCTTTGTCACCGCAATTGCTCTTGTGGGGATTGTGATGGTGGTTGTACTGCGGAGCGTCGTAGCCGGGACGCTGGCGATGGTACCGAACATCTTTCCCACAGTGTTGGTGTTTGGCACCATGGGCTGGTTGAACTGGGCGGTTGATATCGGCTCGATGATGACGGCCAGCGTTGCCCTGGGAATCGCGGTCGATGGAACGTTTCATTTTCTGGGATCGTTTCAGCACGCACTCAGAAAGGGAGCAGACCGGTTCGAGGCGATTCGCATAACGTATGGCCATTGCGGCCGAGCACTAGCACAAACAACGTTCGTCTGCGCCGCAGGGCTGTTGGTCTATAACGCCAGCGACTTCATTCCGGCCCGCAGCTTCTCTTGGATGCTGCTGGTCCTGTTAGTGATTGCCGCGGTCGGCGACTTGATTGTCTTGCCTGGTTTGTTGGCAGGGCCACCGGGGCGTTGGTTTCGGTCAGAACGCCGATCCAAGATTGCAACCGACACTCGCGATGTTACCGCGGAATAACGGCATTTGGCAGACTTGCTTCCGAAGAGAAACAACATGACGAAAGTTGGAATACTGGGTGCCGGGGCGATCGGTTCGCTCGTCGGAGGACTTATTCAAACTCACGATCCGGAAGTGGAAGTGGTGATGCTGTCTCGTGGTGAGCATGGGCGGATGATGGAGCAGCGAGGCACCATTGTTCTGCACGGGCCATGGGGTACGCGCGAGACTCCGGTGACCGTCTGCACCGACCTGGAACAGTTGCGCGATTGTGATCTGCATATCTTAACGGTGAAATCGCAAGACACGGTCGAGACGTTGGAGCGTGTCGGACCTTACCTGGGGGATGCAACGATTGTGTCCTTGCAAAATGGGACCAACCAGACCGTGCTACGAAAGTTCCTGCCAGCAGAGCAGTTTCTGGTAGGTATGACGGCGATCAATGTTGCGCTGGTTGAACCCGGAACGGTCAGTCTGCAACTGGATGGGGTGACAATGATTGGTTCCACCCTCAGCGATCCTCCGCAAGATCGAATCGAAAAGGCGCTGCAAATCCTTCGGAAGAGTGGGCTGGCGTTCAAGAGTCACGAAAACATTGTGGGCGTTCAGCTCAATAAAGTTTCGATCAATTGCCCCGGCTATGCCTCAGTGTTGTCGCAGAGCAGCTTTCTCACCGAGTGTATTCTCGACCGATCGTGGCGAAACGAAGTCGCCAAACCGTTGCTGGATGAATGCTTTGCCGTACTTAAGGCGGCCGGTGTGAATCTTGTACGGGTGCCGGGGCCTTCCGATATCAAGCGGTTTCGCAGCTTGTTGAACCTGCTCGATGTACCGTTACTTGGCTGGATCGCCGCGACTGTCATTCGGATCACCAAACGCAAGCGAATTGTCTATTCGGTCGAACAAGACTTGATTCGCCGTAAACCGACCGAGATCGACTATGTCAATGGCGAGATCGTTCGATTGGCGAAAGAGCACGGAACCGAGGCGCCTTTCAACGAACTGGTTGTGGAAATGGTGCATCAGCTCGAACAACGCGATCCACTGAAGTTCTTCAGCATGGACGAAGTGGTGGAACGGTTTCGTCAGCTGCGAGCCTCGTTATCATGAAGATCCTCATGACCGACGGGACAAGTGCGTCCGCGCGACAGACACTCTATGGGGTGCCAAAGGAGCACGCGATTGATGTTCTGGCCCCATCGGCATTGTGCCAATGTCGATTTTCAAGCAAGGTCGCCCGATGGCGAAGGTGTCCGAAGATAGGAACCGAGCCGGTCGAATACCTGCGAGAGCTGCTCGGTCTGGTTCGCGGCCACCAGTACGACCTTTTACTGCCGACCCATGAAGAGGTCTATCTGCTATCAAAATTTCGTGATTCCATCGCCCAGCATGTCCACTTGGCAGTTCCAGCCTTCGACGCGATGCAGAAGCTGATTGGAAAGATCGATTTCGCCGAGACGATGCATGCGTTGGGCCTGCCAACCCCAGCCTTTCAAGTGAGGCACCCTGACTCGCTGCTGAAGGGAGACCTTTCATTTCCGTTCTATTTGAAAGTGAACCTGGGTACCGCGGGACTTGGGGTCCGGCTCGTCCGAAACGCCGAAGATCTAACGAGTGCTCTCGCCGAGTTTCGCGACGCAAAGCTTCTGGAGAGTGAACCACTCCTTGTCCAGCAACCTGCCACGGGACAGATGTGCGTCGGCCAGGCCGTTTATCAGGATGGCCAGTTGATGGGGGCTCATTCGGCCAAGGTGCTGATCGATTGTTCCGGAGGGGGGGCGATGCTGCGAGAAAGCGTTCACCATCCAGGCGTCATCGACGACTTGAAACGCTTAGGGAATTCACTTGGTCTCCATGGTGCGATTTTCGTCGAATACCTCTACGACGAAGCAACACAAACACCTTCCTATATCGAATGCAATCCGCGGATCGGAGAATCGGTGAATGCCATTCTCAGCGGAGTCCCCCTGGTGAAGCTCTTCTGCGAGATAAGTGCCGGGCAAGTCGTCGATTCTTTACCGGTCGGCAAGGAGGGAGTTCGCAGCCACACCGGTTTCGTTCGATTGATGTGGATGGGTGCGGAAGGGGCAACACGACGAAGCATTCGTCAGGAACGAAGTGATATGCGGTCCCAGCGAGGACGCTACGATCATGCCCAGAACGAAACGACACGGCCAGATGAAGATCGATACAGCGTATGGCCAGCAAGGTTTGTCGGGCTGAGGTTACAACTCCGTCCCGCCAGCGGAGCGGAAATGATCAAGTCGACCGTATTGAATTATTCACTGCCATCTTCCGCGTGCCGCAAAATTGACGCGTTGCCGGCTGACTTCGCCAGGCAGATTTTAGAAGGCTCGGCCTCCTAAAAAAAATAGTCGCCTCAATTTGTGGCGTCTGACTGAGATGCAGGGACGATCCCCTCGAGACCTGTTCTTTGTTGAACCAGCATTCCATCGCATCATCGAGGCTTCCAGGCGGAAAGCTGGTGATGGTCTGCAAACGTCTCCGCAAGGGTATGCCAGGCCGAAGCAAACTGGCAGGCTGGGATGATAGCATGTTTACGTTTGTTCCAGGCAATCAGCGTGGCTTCGCGGTAGGCGAGACCTAAGCGAGATGCGACGTCGGTTTCGTACTGGGCGATCCATTCAATTATTCCCAGCGTCAGCCGGACCGATCGCTGACGATTGTCGGCGGTGTTGACCGGCGATGGGGGCAAGTCGGTATCGGACCAGGGAGGAGAATCTAACGTTGGCTGGCGAAGGTAACGAGGTGCAAAGGTGTTTCGCGAAATGAAAATCCCGCCTAACGAATTTTCCCCGTAGAACGCGCCGAATCCTCGCAGCACGACACATCGGCCCCCCGCCAGCGACAACTGGTAGACGCTGCTGGAGCAATCGGTTCGTTCTGGCGGCGGCTTGATCTGGCTAAAGCCGAATTCCCGTAGCCAGTTCCCCTCAGGACGCAGCACGTCGCGCCCCCAGCACCAACACTGCTGCTGAAACAGATCACTCGCACGACGCCGAATCGCTTCCGCCGCGTCCACAGTATCAATCTTCGCGGTTTGTTGCAGCAAAGCATGCTTTACGCGCTGGATCATGCAGTTCACCTCGCATCGATTTTTAAGGATAGGGTGACTATCGTTACGTTGAATTCGTTGAAGGGCTGTGCTTTCAGATCATGGGAGATCATTCGACGCAATTTCCTCCGAATGCTCTTCCTCAACCCGGATCGCTGGCAGCGGATCTGGAAGGCGTTCCCACAATTCCGGACCGGCGGCGAATTCCAGATCGGTGAGCAGACATTCGTTCAGCCGCGATTCGACTTGAGTGCGATCGACATTGATCCCAATGAAGACCAGCTCCTGGCGGCGATCGCCATACTTGCCTTCGAATTGGCTCATCAGCTGCGAGCGTACTTCAGGTTCTTCAGGCCAATACTCATCACTGGCGGCATCCCACCAGATTCCGGCTGGGTTCAACTGGATCGAGACACCGGCCTGAGACCATTGATAGGCATAGTCGTTCCGAGTCGCGATCCAGGCAAAGCCTTTGCTGCGAAGGATCCCGGACAGGATGCCATCTTCGCGGTTGACCATGTCCCAAAGCCGACCCGGATGGAACGGACGCCGCGAGCGGAAGACAAAATTGCCGATGTTGTACTCTTCGGTTTCGTGAGATTCTTCGCCACGCGGCACGGCGAGCCAATCGGCATGCTGCTCGGCCTCGTGCAACTGAAAGAGGCCTGTCCCCAGGATCCGAGATAAAGGGAGCTTGCCGTACTCGGTCGTCACGACCTGGGCGGTTGGATTGAGCCGGGCAACGATGGACTTGAGCAGGCTCAATTGATCGGCGTCGACGAGGTCGGCCTTGTTGATGAGTATCACATTCGCGAATTCGACCTGGTCGACCAGCAAATCGACCACATTGCGAGTATCCTCTTCGCTCAGACCAATCTGACGATCGACCAGGTCGTCCCACGAACCGAAGTCGAGCAGGAAGTTCTTGGCATCGATCACGGTTACCATCGTGTCAAGCGAAGCGAAGTCGGACAGACTTTGGCCCTCGTCATCGATGAACGTGAACGTCTCGGCCACCGGCAGAGGCTCGCTAATTCCGGTGCTTTCAATCAGCAAATAATCAAAACGGCCTTCTCGTGCCAGGCGGCTGACTTCGACCAGCAAGTCTTCCCGCAGCGTGCAGCAAATGCAGCCATTGGTCATTTCCACCAGTTGTTCCTCGGTCCGACTGAGCGCGGCACTGCCGTCGCGGACGATTGCGGCGTCGATGTTGATTTCACTCATGTCGTTCACAATCACGGCGACTCGCAAGCCTTCGCGGTTGGCGAGAATATGATTGAGTACGGTCGTCTTGCCTGCTCCCAGAAAGCCAGAGAGAACCGTCACAGGGAGTTGCGGTGAATTGTTTTGCGCGATCATGGATATCCTTGCCTGGCGATGATTCGTGATTGTTGGAACGGACGTTGGGGAGAAGGGAGGGGATTCTAATCCGGTTGGTGATTCGCGAGATCGAGCTGACGTGGGCCAACGCGATGACGCTGAAGTTCACGCTCGAGATTCTCTTGAATCAGCGCACGCTTCGCGGGAAAGATGCGGCTTAGTTCCTCTGCCAGCGACAACAGTTGCGAGTTCGATAATTCACGGTCGATGGCGACCAGGCGAACTCCATAGCTGGAAAGCCGCTCGCGCCACAGGGAATCGTCCGGCACGTTATCTGAGGGCCGGTACAGATAGACAGACCCGTTCCGCAGAGCGACTGCCCGCTTGTTCAACACTCGATAGGAAGGCAACTTGCCAGTCGCCTCCCAAAGTTTGGCTTCGGTATCACTGAGCAGCGTTTCGAAGGTGATCCTGTCGCCGAGGAGCAACAAAGCAGGTTGTGCTAGTTCTGGCTGAAGGGCTCCGACTTTGGCATCCGATTCTGGAACGAGTTGCGTTTCGGCGATGGCAATCCGGCTGCAAGTTACCAGGCAGGCAAGCAGAAAGATGAAGCGAAGTCCGATCATGTCGTTACCTCCTTTGCCGGAAGAAAATAGCTCTCACTGGTGCGTATGCTTCGGACATGCAAGTGTATTGCATGTAGTCCGTGGTTGTAGATTCTATGCATATGCAAGAGGGTTGCAAGTGGCGAAGTGACGCAAACGTCTGAAATTCAAGACGTGACTTAATTGGGCATCCTGGAAGGGCACGTTTGGCTTGGCTTTCATCGGGACGCCGTATGCGGTTGCCAAGCAGCCGAGAGAAGGGGCCAGAGGGAAGACTCTAGCCCATTAACAGCAGAGAAAACGCCAATTACAAAGACGTTTAGACCCTAATGGGTGGTAGAGGAGATGGTCGCCGACTGCTTGAAGGAAGGCTGACGACCGTAAATTCTGCCTGTTACACGCAAGCCAGCAATTGGTTCACGTATTTCCAGTTGACGACGATCTATCACGCATCGACTGGCGGTTGACTGCGCCGTAATCGCACCGCTTAAGATGCGGTGTTGGGAAGCATCGCTTCGTCAGGATTTTCCGACGAGGCTTCAGGAGCGTGTGGATCTTCGAGTTTTTCGCTCACTTCTTTCGGATTGATTGCCAAGACAATCGCGACGAGAACAATCTGCAGAATCGCGAGGAAGATGTGAAGCTCGCTTATGTTGAAGGCCCACTCCATCGTGCCAGAGAACCGGGCACCCAAACCGTTCGAAACGTTTAACAAGGCCATAAACGCGGTGAACTGCGTCGCCGCGATCGGTCGCCAGCAGATTCCCATGAACAAGGCAAACATGGAAACTTGCAGGAACGCGGCGAGGGTCGATTCGACGAGAAAGAGAATGGTCACCACGGTTGAATTTGACCAGTATGCTTCCGTCATCGGATAGGCAAGCCAGCAAGTCGAGAGGGCGACGAGACTAAAGATAACCGTTCGCTTGGTGCCGAGAGCCGAAGCAAGGATCCCGCCGAGTACCGACCCTCCCAGGCCAAACCAGACAGCCAGTTGCCCTTCCAGGAAAAGCCAGTCACTGCTGGTCCATCCCAGTTCACGCTGCAGATAAACAGGCCAGATAATCAGGTGCGAGTTGATCGTAATCAACGAAAGAACCGCGAGAGACGCGCCGAGGATCGTCGAGTGAAGCGAGAAGGCTCGAAACAGCATCTGGAACAGCGCCCGAAGCGAGGCTGGGTGCTCCATTTCCTCGGAACGCGAGTGATGGTCGCGCGCTTTCTTGCTCGGCCAGAGTAAATCGCCAGGACGCTCTCTGAGGCAAAGTGGCACCGCCGCGATCAACAGCAAGATGGCAATTTGAACGGAGACCGCACTGGGGAACCCATAGGCCAGGATAATCTGTCCGAGGATGGCACCACCGATGAACGTTCCGCCGTAGCTCGAGGCGAACATGAAACCATTCGCGACGCCCCGTTCTTTCGCTGACAACATATCGACGGCAAGTGCATCAACCGACACGTCTTGTAGCGAGGCGAAGACGTTGACCAGCAACACCATCACGGCAATGATACCGACGCTGGTTGTCAGTTCAGGGATAAACGCCATTGCGCCGAGAGTCAACGTCATCAGGAACTGAGCAGCCAGGATCCATGGGCGACGTCGCCCCATCGGCAAATAGCCGAAGCGGTCGATGAATGGCCCCCAGATCCATTTCAAGGCCCACGGCCAACTCACCATGGCAACCACCGTTCCGATCGCCTCGGTCGAGACTTGCTCGCTGATCAGATAGGTTTTGAGGGCAATGCGAACGAAGCCATCGGGGATTCCCTGGGCGGCGTACAGAATGCAAAGAGTCGACAGACGCAGAGCAGGATTGTCGCTGAGATACGGCTTCAAAAGTTTCCTCGGCTCGCTTTCAAAGGCAGGGAACTTGCGGACAGATCCACAAATGTTAGTATTTGCGCAGAGGGGAATGACAGTGGATTATTTGCAGGGATATGGCAGATATTTCCAAAAGTCGGCTACGCCCCAGCGATCGCCAGACAAACGCTATTCTGTCGCCTCGTCTTCCTGCTTTTGATCGCTGCCGCGGATCTTGTTGTTGGATTGAATCAATCTTTCGGGCCAGCGGAAGGTAGGGGCCTGACTCGGATCGTAACCTTGCATGTGCCCATGCAGCCGCGTGGTCGGCTTGGTGTAGGTGAGCTTCGTATCACCAAAGACTTCCTGGCAGATCGCGGCGAGACCAGGGTCGTACTCCTTCAACTCTTCTCGCGTGTTGACATGATTATGGGAACTGTCTGGTTCGCGATTGTTATCGAACCAAGACTGCACGCCCTCGGCGAAGTACTCGCGGTGGTCGACCGAAGCATACTTGTCTTTCCAAAGCCCTGCTTCCATCGCCTTGTCGTACGTCTCCTTCAGCCGATGGTCGAAGGTGGGATCGATCCGGACGAGCCCACGCTGGTGGATATTGTGAGCGAATTCGTGAATCAGAATGTTTTCGGTCGAGTAAGGATCGCCCTCATAACCGAGCAGGTTTTCTTCCCCGCAGCTGCAGAATGGATCGTCGGTTAGCGTGCCGCCGGTACCGCGGGCCCGGGCATCCCAATACTCTTTCGGTTTGAAGTGCGAAAACTCCGGCAAGTCGGTCGTAAATTCGTCGTAAGCCAGAATCAACATCCGTGAACCACTTGCCGTCATCGCGCGTTTTAGATCGGGGCGATTTGCCAGAAGCTGATCGATCAGATAGGCCGCTTCCTTCAGCGCATAGTCGTTGACCGTCGCCGAGGCCAAAACGGCGTAGCCATTGGCGTCGACATACTTGGCGTAAAACTGCGATTTATTCCACTGCTCGGGAACCGGCTGGATTGGGTACAGTTCATCGGCTTGGAGGGTGGGCGAAATCGTCAGAAGCAACGT
Source organism: Bremerella sp. JC817 (assembly GCF_040718835.1). Lineage (NCBI taxonomy): Bacteria > Pseudomonadati > Planctomycetota > Planctomycetia > Pirellulales > Pirellulaceae > Bremerella > Bremerella sp. JC817. Next base: position 50,376 of record NZ_JBFEFG010000268.1, read on the forward strand.
CAGGCAAGCGACATTCCGAAGAGCCGTCCGTAACGAAGTATTCCAGAAGTTGTTAAACATACGTTCGCACTAATCGCGGAGTTTATAGAAGATACCAGTCCGTCGATTATCGACCTTGTCGCGCGAGAATGCCAGTTGTTTTTCGACGGCAGTGATGAATCATTTTCGCTCAGTACCGTGGTGGTGGGTTACTGTGAAATGCTGCGAAATTGCGAAACTGGTCCTTGGTCGCCCTCGTGGCCGAAGGTCACATCATGATCCCGTGGCAGAACGCAATGCGATTCCCATTCAAAGCGGCATGCAAGTTGGTGTTGAGTGGGAGACAGGTTTTCACCGAATCAGCATTTCGGGAAGGTGATAAATGGCCATCCTAATTCAGCCGAGAGTATCGACGCATTCTCAGTGCGCCACACCGCCTGGTTATTGACGCCCTGATGTCGTCCTCTTGATTCGCGATAGGGGCACATGAGGAAAAAACTCTCAATCGAAATTGGAGTGTTAATCGTGGTTGCTCGTGCGTTGAAAGCGACACGCAACGATTCGCCCGATTTCGCGGGGCAAAGGGCTTGTGAGTGCATGCGATTGGTTTCTGCGGCATCTACAATGAGGGCACCCCTATAAAATCCCTTCGCGAGATTCTCCGTCATGTTGGTTCGTGCTCTTGCTGCGGTTGGTATGGTCATCGGTTCGTTTGTCGCCATCGGTCTGGCTGACGAACAAGTCGATCCGAAGCCTGCCGATCCGTCCCCTAACATCGTTGTTATTTTGGCGGACGATCTGGGATGGAACTCGGTCGGATATCACAATCCCGAGTTTATTACACCGAACATCGATTCGATCGCCGCCGACGGGATTACATTGAATCGGTTTTACGTGGCGCCGATGTGTTCGCCGACGCGGGCCGGGCTGATGACCGGACGGTATCCGATTCGATTTGGCTGTGCCCGGGCGGTGATTCCGCCGTATCGCGACTTCGGTCTACCTGTTTCGGAAGTCACCCTGCCAGAGATGCTGGCGGAACGTGGCTATGAAAATCGAGGCATCTTCGGCAAGTGGCATCTGGGACATCGCCGGGCAAAATGGCATCCACTGGCACAAGGCTTTACGCACTTTCACGGTCACTACAACGGCGCGATCGATTACTTCGAGCTGTCGCGCGATGGTGTCCGTGACTGGCATGTTGATTACGAATCTTCCGACCAGCAAGGTTACGCGACCGACCTGATCGCCGATGCCGCGGCTGACTGGATTGTCGAGTCTGCCAAAACGGATGCACCCTACTTCTGCTATATCCCGTTTAACGCTCCCCATTCTCCCTATCAAGCACCGGACGACGCGATCGAGCGGTACGGTAACCTTCCCGACGTCCAGGGACGCAATGAAAAACATCGTGAGATCTACAAGGCGATGATCGGCCGCACGGACGAAGGCATCGGCCGAATTCTGAAGGCGATCGAATCGACCGGTGAAGCCGACAACACCATCGTGTGGTTCTTCAGCGACAACGGCGGCGTCGGCAACTTGCGGGATATCAACAAACCGCTAAAGGGCTCGAAGCTGACTGTCTTCGAGGGGGGAACTCGTGTGCCTGCTTGCGTTCGCTGGCCAGCAAAGATCAAGGCTGGGCAGTTGAGCGATGTTGTTTGTGGCTATATCGATCTGCTCCCCACGCTGGTCGGCACGGCTGGCGGCAAAAGTCAGACCCTGACCGACAAGCCACTCGACGGCATCGATCTGACGTCGATTCTTGTCAAGCCTGAAACGGAAACGAGTAACCGAGCCTGGTTTTCGTACCATGGTCAATCAGGACCAGAGGCTGAACATCTTGCCGTTATCCAGGAGGGATGGAAGCTGATCGTCAACGGACCGCGGCTAACCGATGTAAAGCAGTTGAAGGATGGTTCGCACAAGGTTCGACTGTTTCATCTGCAAGAAGATCTCAACGAGACAACCAACCTGGCAAACGACAAACCGAAGAAGGTGAATCAACTTGCACGGCAACTGATCACGCACCGGGCACTACAGCCAGCGGACGCGGTACCTCCGTACGGGGTTGGCAGTGCAGGCTTCGTACCGCCACCGCTTTGGCAGCTTGATCCGGCCAATCCTGACGAACTGGTAGGTGGCTATCCGGCAAAATAGATCCCGTCATCCTTGGCTGCTTGCAATCGCCACTCGCTTGAGGTTACCGTGAACCGATCGGAAGTGATTGGACTGGCAGGCAGGATGGTAATCATGATGCTTCGAGTGGGTTTGTTGTGTGTGGCGTTATTCCTGGGCGGTTTGTTCATCAATGAGCTGCAGGCGCAGACCACCAAAAAGAAAACGCCGCCCCCGTTTCAATGGGTGAACGAACCTCGGATGCTGCCAACTGGCGTTCAACACGGGGTCTTTTCAAGCCCGTCGATGCAACAAGACGTTGGCTATTGCGTCTACCTACCCCCCTCGTACGCCACCGACACGGATCGACGTTACCCGGTCGTCTATTACCTCCATGGCGGCCGCCCTGGTAACGAGAACAAGAGCGTCGGTTTGGCCAAATACTTTCACCGCTATATGACAAGCGGCGACGCACCGGAGATGATTTACGTCTTCGTTAATGGAGGTCCGGTAAGCCACTACAACATGGCGGAACGCAAGAATGCCATGGGAGAAGATGTCTTCGTCCAGGAGTTGATTCCATTCATCGACAAGACGTACCGCACCATCGCCGATCGGAAAGGGCGCGGGCTGGAAGGCTTCTCCCAGGGAGGCCGGGGAACAACACGAATCATGTTCAAGCACCCCGACCTGTTTTCGTCCGCGGCTCCTGGTGGTTCGGGTTATGCAACGGAAAAACGGATTTCGGAAGATAACGGTCGCGAGAATCCAGGGCTCGTTTTCGCGGCGGGTGACAACACTTGGGACCTGGCTCGGAAGTATGCCGAGACGAAAGAGCCGCCCGTTCGGATCATGGTGCACGTCGGAACCGCAGGTTTCAACTACGAAAACAATCTCGACTACATGAAGTTTCTCGAGTCACTCGAAATCCCTTTCGAGAAAATCGTCGTGGATGGTGCCCCACACAGCGCACAAAAGATCTACGACGAGCGAGGCCTTGAACTGGTCCGCTTTCATGCCGACAACTTCCGTCGTTCAGGAGCGTTGCCAGCGGAATAGCGAACGCAGCAACGACTAACCTTCGCGGCGCAACGAATTGATCGAATCCTTCAGCTTGCTGGCGACTTCTTCCGTATCGCCCAGAGGCTCGGGAGTGACAACCTTCTCTCGGGAATAGCCAATGTGCTTCATCCAGTGGGAAGAGCGATGCTTCCGCAAACGATCGACTGCCTGATAAACCGGGTCGGCCTTGATCGTCTCGAACGAGTCGTTGGGTACATCGACATTCAAGGCAGCCAAGATCGTTTTCGCCATCAGCAGATGCCCCGCCTCGCCAGGGTGAACATGGTCTTTTGAGAAGACTTCGTCCTGGGCATCGCGTGCTTTTCGCATGGCTGTGTGCAAGTCGATCACCTGGACCCCTGGTTCGTTCAGCGAAGTCTCCCACGCGGCGTACTTTGTCATCACGCGATCGTAGTTGAACTCTTCCGGCTCGGTTGTCGCGTCGTAGATGGGAGGGGTTACTAGGTAAATCTGCTGCACCCCGGCCGCTTTGCACTGGGCGATCAATTGCTTGACACCTGCTTGAAAGGCGGCGAATCGCTCAGCTTCCAGCGGCTGGTAGATTCCGTCGTTGATGCCGTAGCAGGCAAATACAATCTCAGGCTGAACTCGTTCGAGAAGTCGACCTAATCGCTCGAACAAGCATGGGCGAGGAAACGCTCCACCGGCATGTCCTTTTTCGCTCAGGCCCGAAAGCGTTTCGCTGGCGAGGCCGAGGCCGTAAATATCGAAGTCTTGTTCTGGATAAAGCCTTTCCAGGTAATAGTCGACGAACGTCACGTATCCGCCAGCCTGGGTAATGCTGTCCCCCAGAAACACGACGCGCTTTCCAGCGAGCGGAGCTTCCGCAGGTATCAGCTCAGCGGCCAACGTTGGCGAAAGCAAGAAAAGCAATGAGCAAGCAACAAGTGGATACAGCAGTTTCATGGAAGGCCTGCATGGGGTGGGAAGGAGGGCTTCGTCGCCTGGAGCAACGGGTTGGAGGTATAATCTAGATTGATTCGCCATCGGGCTCAAATAGATCGAGCAGAATCGACTACGATTCGCCTTCCTGCGATCAAAAAAAACGTTGATTTACGGTCAACTCGACATGCACGATCGTGTAAATTACTTTCTCCAGCTGTGCGTTTGTTCACCCGCCTTCATTGCCCCATCACATTGCCAAAGCTGAAGCTTATGTCTGCTGCTCGTCGTCGATCGCTCTATCGCATGGTACTGCTGATTACCCTCGTAGCCATTGGCGTCCCGCTGTCACTGGCAGAGGATTCCGCTGCGCCATCACCCTCGTCGGACGAGTATTGTGAGCCGATCGGACCAGTGGTCGTTGGAATGCCGATTCCGGAAAAATTTGACGAGAAGTTGGTCGCATCGGTCGTCGCATCGGCTGAATTTCAGGGCAGCGTCGATCAGGGGGTTCATACGTTCCGATCGGCGAAGTTCGCTTGCGTGTCGTGTCACGAAATCGGCGGCTCTGGCGGCAAGATCGGCCCGAACCTGAGCGATGTTGGCAAACGACTGACCACACAGCAAATTGTCGAAGCGGTCTTCTGGCCTGATCGCACCGTGCATGCAGACTTTCAGACTTGGCTCGTTCAAATAAGTGACGGCCAGGTGCTGAAGGGTTACAAGCGGGAGGCGGAGCCTGGCGAGATCATGTTGTTCGATCCTGCCACGCAAGTGACACACAACTTGCCGGAGGACGATATTGAAGACCAGCGTGCCACGGGCACATTGATGCCGGTCGGTTTGGCCAACAGTATGAGTGACAGCGAGCGCCGCGACTTGATCTATTTTCTTTCGGGGCTTGGCAAGAACGAACAGTGGCTTGCTCGCTACCAGAACTTCGACCAGCCGACCGAGTTCGTTTACGAGCGAGCTCCGCTCGATCGGGACGCGTGGAGCTTGTGGCAAGAGCCGGTGAATCGCGATCGTATCTATGACTTCTATCGGAAAGAAGCGGAACACTTCCGCGTTCAGGCGAACGTTCCGCATTTGTTGCCAGCGTACCCAGGCCTCGATGGCGGGAACCAAGGACATTGGGGGAATCAGAAGGAAGCGACCTGGCGTGATGGTCGCTGGAGCGAGCAGGATAAGACGCCCGTGCTTGCGGGCGTGACGCACCTGCCCGATGGAACCGTTAAAAAAGGAATTTGTCTGCAGCTTGGCGATCAGGGAGAGCTATCGACCTGTTTCAATCCCGAAACGCTGAAGTACGAAGCGATCTGGCGTGGTGGCTTCGTCAAGTTTTCGGCCGTGCGACATGGTTTCATGGACGGCCTGCGTCCCGATGGCGAGCTTCAGACTCTCCCCAAGCAAGAGTCCCCCAGCCAGCCGTTTGAATACCATGGCTATTACCGCGTTGGTCCGCGAGTCGTGTTCGCTTATCGCATCGGCGATACCGAGTACCTCGATTCACCGTGGGTGGATGCGAACGGGGAGTTTCAACGCGATCTGAAAGTTCCTAACGAACATCCGCTGGCCAAGGCGACCCAAAACCCGCCCACACAGTGGCCCGATCAACTGGTAACCGAAGGAGAACTTGGTGAGGGAGATGCCGCGTATGTCGTCGATACGATCAAGTTGCCCTTCGAGAACCCTTACGGCTCTTTAATGTTTGTCAGTGGCCACGATTTCCTGGCCGATGGGACAGCGGTGCTCTCGACAATGACGGGGGACGTGTGGCTTGTTTCGGGATTGGACAGCACGCTAAAGGAAGTCCGGTGGAAACGGTTTGCTGCCGGTTTGCATCAGCCGCTGGGAGTCGTTGTCTGGAAAGATCACATTTACGTGCTCGGCCGTGATCAAATTACCCGTCTGGTCGATTTGAATGGAGATCAGGAAGCCGATTTCTACGAGTGCTTCTCGAATGTATTCGCGACGTCTCCTGGCGGACATGATTACACCTGCGGATTGACGCGCGACGACGAAGGCAACTTCTATACCGCATCCGGCAAGCAGGGCGTGATTCGCATTTCGGCCGACGGAAAGAAAGTCGATGTGCTGGCAACCGGATTTCGTAATCCGGACGGAATCGGTTTGTGCGACGATGGCAAGCTGACGGTCCCGTGTAGTGAAGGGGACTGGACGCCAGCGTCGATGATTTGTCTGGTCGATCCATCGTTGCCGGTGCCAGCTCATTTTGGCTATCCGGGGCCTCGCTACGGACAGCCGCCTGCGTTGCCCCTCGCTTACCTTCCACGCGGACTCGATAACAGTTCCGGCGGACAGACAATGGTGAACGACGCACGTTTCGGCCCACTCAACGGGCAGATTATTCACACATCATTCGGAGCAGGTGCTTATTTTCAAGTGCTTCGAGATGAAGTGAACGGCCAGGCCCAAGGAGCCGTGGTGCCCCTGCCAGGGAACTTCCGTTCCGGGGCTCATCGTGCCAAGGTGAATCCTGCGGATGGACAGCTTTACGTCAGTGGGATGGCGGGTTGGGGAAGCTATACACCTGACGATGGTTGTTTTCATCGCGTGCGATACACAGGCAAGCCAATGCAAACGCTGGTGGGTTTTCACGTGCATGAAAATGGCGTGATGCTCGAGTTCTCGCAGCGTATTAACGGCGAACACATCGGTCATCTGGCGCGACAGTTCGCTCAGGTCTGGAACTATCGCTATGGTCCTGGCTATGGATCGCCGGAACTAGCACCTGGTCACCCAGGTGTGGTCGGTCACGAATCGCTGCGAATCACGGCAGTTCATTGGATCGATAACAAGACACTCTTTGTCGAAATGCCGGAACTGCAACCAGTCAATCAATTGCATTTGGTGCTCGAAGTCGACAGGGGGCCGCTGCAAGAGCTATTCATCACGGTGCACCAGTTGGATGCTCCGTTTACGGACATCGCCGGCTATCGACCAACCGGAAAAGTGATCGCCGCGCATCCGATGGCTTCCGACCTGGCGTTGCTGGGGGACAAGCCGACGAATCCTTGGCTTGAAAAACCAGAGGGAGGCAAGCTGCAGGAACTGGCGATCGCCGCAGGGCCGAACTTGACATTCTCGACCAAAACTCTGAAGGCCAAGGCCGGCGAACCGATCAAGCTGACCTTTTCCAATCCTGACGTCGTGCCGCACAACTGGGTGTTGTTGAAGCCCGGAACGTTGGAAACGGTGGGGGACCTGGCGAATAAGTTTGTCGCGAATCCGTCGGCCGTTTTGAAGCAGTATGTTCCTGAGTCGCCAGACGTTCTGACGTATACCGACATTGTTCCGCCGACGAAAGAGTTCTTTATTTACTTCCAAGCACCAACCGAACCTGGTCGATATCCGTACCTTTGCACGTTCCCGGGGCACTGGATGGTGATGAACGGGGAGCTGATCGTCGAATAGCCTCCAACCCACTGGGCCCTTTCATGGCAACGACTGACGAAATTGCCGACGTTGCCAACCTGCGGATGTCACTGGACGTAAATGGCGAGCGGATGCAGACCGGCAATACCAAGACGATGATCTTCAAGCCGGCGTTCCTCATTCACTACCTCTCGCAGTTCATGACATTGGAAGCGGGAGACCTTATTTCGACCGGAACACCACCTGGTGTAGGCCTAGGAATGAAGCCGCCACGTTACGTGAAAATCGAAGACGAAGTGACTCTTTCGATCGATGGCCTGGGAACGCAGAAACAAACCTGCATCGGCGACTAGCAAGTTGCTCTCAACAGAGTGAATGTGAGCGGCTGATGGGTATTTGCTGGTAAGCGGCTTGTTGCATTCCAAGAGAGATCGATTATTGGGCGAGTCGAACGACATGTTAGAATAGACGGTAAGCTCTCGATCCTCATTCTTTTGCGAGATATGGCAAATGATTTCCTTCGACTACCTTCCTCAGGGAATCAATGGGATGGCCAACGCTCATCACGCCGGGACGATGGCTGGGCATCTCGGGGCAGCGGTCCTTGCAGGGTATTTCTTTGGCGAAGATCAGAACGAGCTTCCAGACGCAGTCTATCAGGGTGTCAGCCAAGAGCTTGATCGCGTGATCGCTGGCGAAGAAGCGATCTGGTTTAATGCCAAGCAGAAAGGACTAACGCCAACGGAACTCTTTCGGAAACTTCCCGCGGAAGAACCTCAGCCAGAGCAAATTCCATCAATCGCCAAAGCGTTGGAAAGCAACGTCGGGCAGACCCGCCAGTCGGGGCACAACATCATCTTCGCTTCGATCGCGATCCGCGCCTTTCACGATCATCCCGACTTGGCGACCCCATCCGCGATAAACGGTACCCGCAAATTGATTACAGGGTTTGATAATGCGCACGCAGGTCGAGGCTATTATGGACGCGAAAAAGGATGGCTGATTGGGAATCAGGTTAAGTTGCCAGAACCCTCTGAGGTGCCAGCGTATCGCACTATTCCCGACATGGTGAATGCCACCATCACGGAGTTGATTGAGACGGCTTCGATAAGACGCCAGGGCTTTGGCGGTCTGTGGCATTTGATCAACCATGCCGCGGCGATAACGGAACTCGATCGATTCGGTTACAAGGCGTTGGCACTGAAGGCGCTTCCGGCGCATCATCATCACCTGCGATTGTTACGTTCGCTTCCTGATTTGAAGCAGGAACTTGGCATCGTTGTCAAAGCGGACTACGATCCGCGAAAGCCTGCTTTTTGGGACGGGATGCTGAAACGAGACGAGGCTCGTCTTACCCATCGCATCAAGACCCTTTATGGTTTCTACACCTTGCGGCGGCATATCGAAAGTGACACGACGCGGCAAGAAGCGGAAGACGCACTGTTATATCTGATGGCATAGTTCGATTCAGTGACTGCCCAAGGTTGGGGCGGCATTTTGACGCTAGGGATATCGCCCTGGGGGATTCCATCTGCAATGATTAAGTGCGGTTCGTCGCTAAGAACTTCCTTTTAACGGAAACGCCATGGCTCCCCACGATCTTCGGTCAACTGAGCGGTTCTCCAGTCGTGTCGATAACTACGTTCGCTTTCGGCCCGGGTATCCGCAGGAAGTGCTCTCCGTTCTTGAACAGGAGATTGGCTTTGGTACCGATTGGATCGTCGCGGATGTCGGTTCAGGCACCGGAATCTCGGCCGGTCTATTTCTGAAGCACGGAAACGTGGTAATTGGAGTCGAACCCAATCTCGAGATGCGGTCTGCGGCGGAACAATTGCTGGAAGGGTTCTCGCGTTTTCAGAGTGTCACTGGGACTGCGGATAACACCACGCTTGGAAACCAAAGTGTCGACCTGATTGTCGTGGCCCAGGCCTTCCATTGGTTTGACCCGTTGAACGCCCGGACAGAGTTCTTACGGATCGTGAAACCGAACGGATGGGTGAGCTTGTTGTGGAATCTTCCGCGGCATTACGCCAGTCCGTTTCTCCAAGATTACCAGCAACTGCTGATCGAGTACGGAATCGACTACCTGAAGGTCCGCGCGCTGACAAGCCAGGAGTCCACCATTGAAGCACTCTATGGCGGCACCGAATTCAGAAAGTTCGTCCTCCAAAACGAACAGCAGTTTGATCTGGAATCGCTGCGAGGCAGGCTACTCTCCTCTTCGTATGCTCCAACCGAAGACCATGCCAACTATGAGCCAATGCTCGAGAAGCTTGAGCGGATCTTCGAACAGCATGAAAGCGATGGGGTTGTCCGGTTTGAGTACGATACCGAGATCTTCCTGGGGCAACTGAGTGCTTAAGGATAGTTGCCACGCATCTCCCACGGGTGAATACGTACTCCCCAGCCTCCTATCCTGCTTCTGGGCAATCCATTAGTTGCTCTCTTGATACCTTTTGGGGGCCTGGTTCTGGACCGGGGGGTAATTGTGAGAGAAGTCGTGATTCTCATATTCTCGCCATTCAGGCATCTCGCCAATTCACGGATTGAACGGTGGCACCCCAGTAAATGATCTCCGTGCTGGAGTGAGGTGACACTCAGCCCACGTTGCTTACCGTGGGGAGACGTTTCCTGTTGTTAAGAGCTAGGCTTGCGTGACTCATTCCTTACCCGCGGATCTAAGAATTCATCCAGGCCCAACCAAAAGCTACGAGCCCACGGAAAGAACAGCACCGGAAAGCCAATTGCGAAGATCGCTCCGCTGGCAAGTGTCCATTGATGGCTGATCACCTGCGTGAAGTACAACAGCGGCATTGCGATCGCCGTGACAACCGTGGCGATTCCACAGTTGAAATAAATCGAGCCAAGGAAGAAACCGGATTCGCGTTCGACTTCGATTCCGCACTCAGGACAATGCTGCGGCATCGTAAACCAACCTCGCCGCATGCTTCCCCGGCCACAGCAAGGGCAGTGCAGATTTAGCGAACGCCAGAAGATCAACAGGAATCGCGACAATCGATTGTCCTTCGAACGGAGCCATTGGCTCAGTTTCAAGCCGACTTTTTGTTTCCGTGCTGATCATAGCGGATGAAAGCGAAATAAAGGAAGTAGGCCAGCAGCGCGGGGAAACCCACCAGAAACATGGCGGTCACCCAATAGACGCCAGCCGCCAGAACGCCTCCGATCAGCAGCCACACGTACCAGGTATCTTTCCAAAGGCCAACGATGGGGTTCATAACGATCCTTTCGCGGAAAGGGCTGTGGTGAAATCTTCCGACTCACGACTTTGATGGCAGAGCGATAACAATGATTCGCCTCCTAGGCGGTGGCAGAAGTCTCCGAGGGTTTCGTCATTAAGACGATGGTTGCGAAACGCGATGAATAGACTGGTTAGTTCCGCAACGATATCTTCACTGGTAACCATGTCTTTCAGCAGGAACGCCAGCCGATCGCCACGAAGCGTTCCCCCGACAAAGAGCGTATAACGATCGACCGCTTTACCCACGAGCGCCACATCGGCGGCATAGGGCCGAGCACATCCATTCGGACAGCCCGTCATGCGGACGGTGAATTGGCTGCGATCGAGCTCCAGCGACTGCAGGACTGCTTCCAGTTGGTCCATTACGAAAGGAAGTCGCCTTTCGGCCTCGGTCACCGCCAAACCGCAGGTCGGCAGCGCTACGCAAGCCAACGAGTGCCGCCGGACAAGGCTGGTCTCTTCGGTCGATCGGACCTGGCTCCCTTTCAAGATCGAATCGAATTGTTCGCGCTTGTCCGCTGGGATGTTGCAGAAGATGAGACTTTGGTTGGCCGACAGACGAATTTCTTCCTGATGAAACTCGGCCAGCTGTCGTAAGGCATTTTTGAGGTGAACCGTCTTGCCGTCGCTGACTCGGCCGTTCTCGATGTTGAGTCCATACGACCACAAGCCATCCTCTTGCGACTGCCAACCCATATGGTCATCGGTCTGACGAATTACCACCTCGCGTGGGGATTCCAGCGAATAGCCGAGCACGTCTTCCACGGCCGCACGAAACTTGGGAAGGCCCCAATTCGCGATCAAGTACTTCATGCGAGCCACCTTCCGATCGCTCCGATTGCCATGGTCGCGCTGGACAATCAAAACAGCTTTGGCCACATCGATCGCTTGCTTCGGCAGACAGAACGCCATCGGCTGGGCTAAGGCCGGGAAGGTCGCTGAGTTACTCGGCGTGGTACCCATGCCACCACCAACGACGACGTTGTAACCAACGACTTCGTTTTGCTGAACGATCGCAATGAAGCCCAGGTCCTGGGTATACACATCGACACAGTTGTCGTCCGGGCTGATCACCGCACACTTGAACTTGCGTGGCAAATACGTTGGCCCATAAAGCGGTTCGGTCGTATCGCTCATTTCACGAGTCGCCGAATGTTCTTCGACCAGGTGCCGCTCGCCGGTCTTATCGTCCAGCACCCAAAGTTCGCGATAAGTCGTCGTGCGTGGTGCTAGCTCTTCGGCGAGGTCTTTCGTGAGCTGCTCGATCGCCTGGTGAACGGGCGAGTTCTTCTTCGCCGGGCAACACATCACGTTGCGATTAACATCACCACACGCTGCGAACGTCGACAACCCGAGCGAGTTGATCGTGGCGATGGTCTGGCGAAGATCTTGCTTCACGATCCCATGCAACTGGATAGTTTGCCGCGTCGTGATCTTCATCGTCGAATTGCCGAGCAGATCGCATAGGTCGAGATGGGCCAGAAACTGCCGGGATGTGAGCCGGCCGCCAGGGATGCGGCAGCGGACCATCATCGAAAACGCCTTGTCTTTCCCTTGCTGCCGCAACGAAACCCGGGCATCGCGGTCATCTTGCTGGTAAGTCCCGTGGAACTTCAGGAGCTGGAGATTGTCTTTCCCGAATGTGGCGGCATCGGACGAGAGATCATCGCGGATCGTACCGGCCAAAAACTGGCTTTCGGCCTTGATCTGCTCGACGCGATTCGGCTTGGAACGGCTAGTGGATGACATAATCGGGCTCGATAAGCGTGAAAACGTGGGTCGATATGGGAAGCTTATCGGTCCCATGGTTGAACGGACAACGGTCTCGGCTGAGAATGATGGCAATGCCCGGTTTCGGCCTGTTTAGCCGGTCAATGAACCATTCAATCATGCAGTCAATTCTTCCGCGAAGCGTTGCCACTGCGCCCACGGAATTCGACAGATGCGGCGAACGGACTGGGTTCCTCGAATCGATGCCCCTAATCTCCCGCTGTTCGAGGCGATTGCCAAGTCAATTGCCGACGACATCGCGGCGGGCAAACTGCTGCCTGGCGATCATCTGCCGACCCAAAGGCAACTTGCCAAGAAGCTTGATCTGGACGTAACAACGATCGCCCGCGGCTATTCGACGGCGGCCAGCCGGGGGCATATTGAATCACGGGTCGGAGCAGGCACCTTCGTTCGCGGAGCGGCGATCTCGAGCGAAACGATTCCGGTTCGAGCCGACGTGGCCGATCGAACCATGAATCAGCCCCCCGACGTCGAGCCTGACCTGGTCGAGAGCATGAAACGCTCGGCCGCGGAAGCCATGCACGCATTTCCTCAGGTCTTGCGTTATCAGCCAGAAGGGGGCGACGTCCGAGACAAAGGGGCGGCGATTCACTGGCTTTCGCGGCGCGGGATCGCGGTCGAAAGCCATACGCTCCACATCACCACCGGTGCTCATGCCGCGTTGACAGCGGTGCTTTCGGCTGAGTTGGCGGAGGGAGGTGCCATTGCCAGCGAGCAAGTCACCTACCCAGGCCTGTTTGGAATCGCACGGCTGCTGCGCTGCCCCATCCATGGGATTCCCGCAGATCGTGATGGGATCTTGCCTGAGGCATTGGCGGAAGCGATCCCCAAGAAGAATATCCGCGTCCTCTATCTCAATCCGACATTGCACAATCCGACGACGGAAACTATGCCGCTTAATCGACGGCTCGAAATCATCGAGGTCGCTCGTAGATTTGGCATTCCGATCGTCGAAGACGATGCCTACGGCTTCCTTCCCATTAAGCCCCCTCCGGCGATGGTAATGCTGGCGCCAGACTGCACCTATTATGTCGGTGGCCTCGCGAAGTGCCTCGGGCCAGGGCTGCGGATCGCCTATTTATTGGTGCCGCAGCAAACCGATCGGATCGAGGTGACGGAGCGACTTCGCGCGGTATCGGTGATGGCCTCACCGATTACCACCGCGATTGCAACGCATTGGATTGAAAGCGGCTTGGCCGACAAGATTGTGGTCGGAGTTCGTCACGAGACCAAGCAGCGGATTCAACTCCTCAAGCAAACAATTCCAGGTCGATTTCGTAAGACGAACGACTTCTGTTTTCATGCCTGGGTTGAAACACCGCGTCGAGTGCCAGTGAAGGCATTAGTCGACATGTTGCGGGGATATCGTATTGGTGCTGTTCCAGCCAACGAGTTCTGTACGGAAGAAGTGGCCCCGCCTGCCTTTCGATTCTGCGTGGGAGGGCCAGTATCGTTTGCCACCCTCCAGCAGGCAATGGAATCGATTCGCCCTTACTACGAATCGTAACAAGGCGAACCGCGATTAATGCGATCCACCGGCTGTGAAGGGGCCGATGGTCATCTCGTAAATACGAACATAGATCGCGTAGAAGACCGGTACCATGTACAGCACCAGCAAGGTGCTAACCATCAAACCGCAAGCAATACTGGTCGCCATCGGGATCAACATCTGAGCTTGTCGAGACGTTTCAAACATCAACGGCATCAGGCCGCCGACTGTCGTCACCGATGTCAGCAGCACTGGTCGAAGTCGCCGGGTGCCCGCTTCTTCCAATGCCTGGCCAAGGGGAATACCTTCCTTCACGCGATGATTGATGAAATCGACCAGCACGATGGAATCGTTCACGACGATCCCGCATAGTCCGACTAGCCCGAGCAGACTGAACAGTTCCAACGGACGACCCAGGTACCAATGTCCCAGTACTGCCCCGATCAAGGCGAAAGGGATGATCGCCATGATTAAAAGTGGCTGGAAATACGATTTAAATTCAATGGCCAGCAGCACCAAGATGGCGAGCAGTGCCACAATGAAACCGGTGAGCAGGCTGCTGACCGATTCCTGCGTTTGCTCTTGCTGGCCTTCCCACCGAACGCTGACGTTGGGGAACTGCTCTTTCAAGATCGGAACGAAGTCGGTTTGCAGCGACTGGACGACCTCGAACGCGTTGGCTTGTCCTTCGTCGACATCGGCCGAGATCGTGACGGTACGCTTCTGCTCCATTCGGTTGATCTCGGAATAGCCGCGCACGATCTCGACGTCGGCAATTTCCGAGAGTGGGCGTTCGACACCATCATCGGTGCGGACCCACACATCGCGGAAGTTCGCGAGGTTTTGGCGGTCGCTCAATGGATAGCGAACCATGATCTTCACTTCGTGTCGCCCACGCTGGATACGCATCACTTCCGCGCCGTAGTAGGCATTGCGAAGGGTATTCGCGAGATCAGACGAGGTGACCCCCAGCGGCATAGCGTCTTCTTTGACGCGAACGCGGTACTCCCATTTGCCCGGGATCGCGTCGTCAGCAACGTCGAACACGCCTGGGAAGCGTTCGAGTTGTTGCTTGCACAGTTCCACCGCGCCGCTCAGTTCTTCGGCATGAGCGCTACTGGCCATCAGTTTGAACTGGATTGGCGTTCCGCCAGGACCGCTGAACATGGTGTCGAATGTCAGGCTGTCGACGCCCGGAATTTCACCCACTTCGTCACGCCACAGGGAAAGGATCTCAGCGCTGGACAACGGGCGTTCTTGGCTGCTGACCAGTTCAACTTCGACGCTTCCTTTGTGGCTTGCTCCGCTGGTCGAACTGCCAGATCCCGGAGGCCCGAGCGAAACTTGCGATCCAACAACTCGGCAGTAGGTTTGTGCCAATGGAGTTCCTTCTGCAGCGAAGCGTTCATTCAGCGTCTCGAACGCTTCGGTAATGCGTCGTGTCCACCGATCGGTCTCGCCGACGGGGGTGCCGTCTGGAAATGTGACCGAGCAGACGAGATTCTTACTATCGATTTTCCCCAAAAAAACAAACGGAACGATCCCAGCCCGGATCAGTCCACCCGATACAACGAGTAGTCCAATGATCATGGCCATGGAGATCGACTTGTTGGCCAGTACTAACCGGAGCGTCGGCAAATAGAAGTATTGGATGAAAGTATCGAGTACTCTCGACGTCAACCGATTAAGCCAACCAATTACGTGCACGACCCAAATGAATGGGTAGAAGATGACACGCATTGCCCGGAAGACAAGACTGTCGTGGTGGCTCATGTGGCATGGCAAAATCATGAAGGCCTCGAGCATCGAGACGATCAACATTGCAAGCAAGGCAACCGGCATCACACTGAGCATCTTGCCCATCTGCCCTGTGACAAACAGCAAGGGAACGAATGCGGCAACTGTGGTCAGCACGGCGGTCATCACGGAAGGAACGACTTCGGAAGTTCCATCAAACGCCGCCTGCCACGGTGTCTTGCCCATTTGCTGATGGGCATGGATGTTTTCGCAAACCACGATGGCATCGTCGACCACGATACCGAGCGCCATGATGAAGGCGAACATCGAGAGCATATTGAGCGTCTGGCCGGAGAAATACAGGTAGGCCCCGGTTACGAAAACGCAAAACGGAATTCCGATCGCTACCCAGAATGCGGCACGAAGGTCGAGAAACAATGCCAGCAGAAAGGCAACCAATGCCAGCCCTTGTAGACCGTTCACGATCAAGAGTTGCACACGTTCGCGAACGTCGACGGATTGGTCACTCCAGGTCACCAGGTGATAGCCATCCGGCAAGTCGGCCGTTTCGACATATTGGTAGACTTCATCCACCACAGCCAGCAGGTCGTCGGTCTTATTGCGAATGACCGACAGCGCCAGACCTGGCTCACCATTGATTTCGCAAATGGCGGCCGTATCGGTGAATTCATCGCGAACAATTCCAATTTCACCGATTGTCAATACAGTTCCGCTATTGCCTGACAGAAGCGGAAGCTCGGCGATCTCTTCGCCGTAAAGCTTGCGACTATGGCCCCGCAGCAGAATCTCTTGCGAATCATCACGAATGGTGCCGCCGGGAAGCTCATAGTTCTCTTTCGCGACGATCGAGGCGACCTTGGAAAGGGAGAGCCCATACGATCGGAGGCGTTCTTCTGGGATCTCAATATCAATCTGGTAGTCCTTTGCCCCGGAAATGTCGATGTCCGCGACGCCAGGCAGCCCAAGCAATTCTTCACGAACTTGCTCGGCGACTTCGCGCAGCTTCAGGGCCGCGTCGACACTGGTGGGCGGGGGACCAAGCAGGCCCACGCGAATCGCCGTTTCTTGGCGAGCCTGACGACGAACTTCGGCATCTTCTGCCATCTCGGGAAAGCTCGAGATTCGATCAACCTCTGAGCGGATTTCGTTCAGCACGCGGTCCGGATCAGAGACGTTCGACATCAATTCGATCGAGACTGAGGCATTTCCTTCGGTCGCCGTAGAGGTAATCTTCCGAATGCCGGTGACCGAACGCACCGCTTCTTCGATCTTCTGACAAATCCCTTGCTCGACTTCGTCAGGCGTGGCTCCTGGGTAAGAAACGGTCACCATCACGGTTTCCATTTCGAAGTCAGGGAACAGTTCACGATTGAGTTGGCTAGTGAAGTAGAAACCACCAACGATCGCCGCAATCATCAAGATGTTCATTGCGGGCTGATTGCGCATCGCCCAATCCACCAAGGTTTTCATGGGCGTGCCTCGACAATTTCAACGGAGCTATCTTCCACAGGGGCAATCAAAGGCGAAGTCACCACCTGGTCGCCGGCAATCGGACCTGTCCGGTCCAGGTAGACAATGGCGTCGTTCTCGTCGGCATACGCCACACTAACGGGCAGTTCCTTCAACTTTTGATCGCGGACTACCCAGACGACCCCATTGGGACGTACCGCCGACTCGGGCAAACGAAGCAGCGGAATGTTGGGACTCGCATGAACGATCACTTTGACGAACATGCCGCTCATCAGCATCGGCGAAATTGTCAGCGGACGTTTCGCGATGACGACCGGTTCGGCATCCCCGTTGACCGTGACACGGCACGGTATCAACCGGGTTATCTCGCTGAGTTTACCGCCATCGAAGAATTGAAGCGTCGCAGGCCATTCGAAGCGGGCCGACTCGGTTTCATAGACCACCGTCGCCGGTGTCTCGGGAAAGCGGTACGAAGATAGCAGTGGGGTTTGAGCCGAAGTGGTTGACGAAGACTGCCACAGCCATTCCATCTCGTTCATACGAATGCTGCAACGCACTTCCATTTGGCTGAAGTCCTGGATCACCGCCACTACTTCTCCGCGGTTCACGTAACTATCTTGGACGACCGGGTCTTGCGTAATGACGCCATTAATCGGGGCACGGATCTCGGTACGAGAAAGGTCGAGCCGGGCTTGTTCGATTGCCAGCGAGGCCAACTTCGAGGCGTTCTCAAGGCGTGCCTTCTGGGCGAGCAAGAGCTCGAGAGAGTCGCGTTTCGACTGTAGTTCAGTCTTGGCCGCGTGTTCGTTTAGACGGGCTGTATCGAGCTGCGATTTCGAAACGGCTCCGTTGGTTTGAATGGATTCGTAGCGACGAATCTCGCGACTTTTGATCTCGACATTCTCTTCCGCCAGGGCGATCTGTCCCTGGGCGGCGGCGGCTTGAACCTTAAGTTCCTGCAGGTTGGCCTGGGCCTGGTTATATTCCTGCTCGAGTTGTTGAACCTTCAGCTTATAGTCGGTGTCGGCAATGCGAAGGAGAAGCTCGCCTTGCTTGATGACCTGCCCGATGCGGCACTTTGGCGAGCGATAGGCGATTCGCCCGTCGACCTCGGCCGGCGTCGAGACTTCCTGAAAAGGAACCACCACACCGTCCGACTCGAAGTCGATTCCGGTGTGGTGTTCCGCGACGACAGCAGTCTCGACCAGAGGCAAGGTCGGGGCTGTTTCCGTTTTTTCAGTTGGCTTGTCCTTCTGTCCCAATGCGAAGAAGATCGCTGCGCTTCCCCCCAGGATCAGCAGCGAGGTCACCAAACGAACGCCATGTGATAGAAGCTGCCCCCACAGTGAAGGAGAGGTTCGATCTTTGTCTGCAGAGGTTGCCGAAGACAACGTCGAAGACGGCGTTGTTTCTTTTGGGTGTGTGCGATGTGGATACTCTGTTTGCAGTTCAGCAGACACGCTTCGCTCTCTATGTAGAGATGTAACCTGAATCTGGGACTGCTGTTACTTCATCGTGAACGATTGCGGCAACAACGGCCCTACATCTACTAATTAGAGAAATGCGCGAGAGGATCCACAGGGAATTGCTGGCATGCGGAAAAAAAGGTTTCGCTTCCTGTCAGAGGGGAAGCCCCCATGGAAGTAGGGTAAATCAGTCAGCGGAGGTCGGTTCCGGCGTGGCCGGATCGAGCTGCCAGGGATCGTTCCGCATCGCGAACGGTGGAGGGGGCACGTCATGCTGGAGTAGCTTCTGTTGAAGCACTTCGAGTTCGTCTGCGGCCGTTTCGGCCAGCAATTGATTCCCCTGGCGTGTTTGCAGCATCACCAATCCTCGCTGTGCCTTGGCGGCAAGGTTCAGTAGCATGCCCGGCATGTGGCTCTTACTTTCCACTTCACAAATAGCAACACACTGTTCGAGGCATCGCGTCGCTTCGCGGAGATCTTCATGTTTGTAGGCGACGATGGCTTCCAGGTAAAACGATCTCGCAAGGCCGTACTGATACCGTTTGGTAAAGGGGAACTCTTCGGCCAGGCTCACCAGCGTACGATGGCATTGCTTGAGATCTTGATCGATACCATCCAACCGGTTTTGATCTAGTTTCAATTCGGCAATGTGCTGAGAGATCCGCCCCTCGATTTCGCGAGTCTCTGGCTGATCGGCATACTCAGGAGGTAGCGGCGCCAAGAGCTGCCGCGCGGCCTGCAGCAATTCCATCGGCGTTCGTCCCACGTCTTTATCGGCGAACTCGGCTGTATGCGTATAGATCCAGGCCAGTGTTCGGCGATAATCCACTTCGGCAGGGAAGTCGCCAACTAGTTGCTCCAACAGGTGGATCGACTTCTGCGTGTAAGTTGACGACGTCTCACGATCTCCGACAAAGCCTGCCATCTGCCCGAAGTCTTCCCAACTCTGGGCGAGGGCCAATCGGTACTCGCCGGACTGGGGATACTGGTCGACGAGCTTTTCCAGAATCGCGACCGATTCGCTTTGTAGTTTCTGGATCTCTGCAGGATCGGACTTCCCTGGGGAGTTAGAATGGGGAATGATCTGAGAAATGAAACGAGCCCGCGCCATGGCGTTATACGCTTCGGCCAGTTTTAGGTTCGCTTCCGGCAATTCGCGAAGTGCTATGGGGGCACGGATAATCGTTTGACTAGCCTGCTCAAACTGGTTAAACGCCTTGTCAAAGCGGTCGGCCGCCATCGCCAGGGTGCCGAGTTGTTGATAGATCGAGGCGATTTCGATGGGCGGCGGCGTCGGATGCGAGTCGTCCTGAGCAGGGATACGCTGGAGTAGTTCGATGGCCCGCTCGAAGGCCGCTTCCGCGCGGTGTGCCCTCCCGAGCCGCTGCTGAATCTCGCCCACGCGGCGATAGGCGAGGGCAGTGTCGTACTGCCAGTGCGTGCTGTTGCGATTGGTCTCCGCGAAGCGATCGTAGAACGAAAGCAGACTTTCGAGGATCTGCGCATCGTTGTTACTGAGTCGAGGCGTCGGCAGATCGCCCAGTTCGGTCGCGCTCTGCGAATCGGCGAGCGATTGCCCAGGAGGATCAACCCCGATGCGGCGAAACACGGTATCGAAGGCTTCCGATGCAAGGGCAAGGTTGGCCTCGGCCCGGCGGCTTTCTGTTTCGGCTGCCGCTCGGAGATAAGATTCTCGCACATACCCAAAGAACGCCGCGAAACAGCTGGCAACGATCAGCAACATTGTTACCGCGGCCAGCGAGGCAATCGCTGGATTGCGACGACACCAGCGTCGGCCATGTTCCCAGGCACTTGTCGGTCGCGCCTTGATCGGTATATCGTCCAGATATCGCTGCAGGTCTTCTTCCAGTTCGTGGGCGCTGGCGTAACGATGTCGTGGGTCAGGCGAGATCGCCTTCAGCACGATCGTTTGCAGGTCGTCGGGGATCTGAGGATTGATAGAACGGGGCGTTGGCGGCGCAGAGTATGTCTTTTGCTTCAGCAGTACGCTGCATTGGTCTGAACGGGCAAACGCGGGGCGCAGTGTCAACAGTTCGTACAGCGTCAGGCCAAGACCATAGATATCGGTTTGCGTCGTCGCGCGGCCTTCGAGTTGTTCAGGAGCCATATAACGCAGCGTACCTACCACATCACCGGCGTTGGTCAGATCGGCTTCATCAAGCAATTTCGCGAGCCCGAAGTCCATCAGCCAGGCGTGCCCCCGGTTATCAAGCATTAAGTTCCCGGGTTTGATGTCGCGATGTAGCACGCCCTGTTGGTGTGCATAGTGTAGTGCGTTTGCGGCCTGAACGCCGATTCCGGCGACGCTGCGCCAATAATCTTTCCCCGGCCGGAGCGACCGAGTGGAAGGCTCTTCCGCTTTTTCTTCATCGAGATCGACCGGTATCGTAGCGGGACTGGCGTCCAGCGGGGTTACCGCCATGCTGGGCGTTGAAAACGCTGGATCGAATTGACCATGCTGTAATGCCTTGGCGATCGCAGCACCCAGGGGATCTTGCACGTCGGTGGTGGAGTCCGAACGGTGGGCGAGGGCAGGTTGTTGGTCATCTCGCTGATGCTGAATGGTCATCTCCGCGAGAATTCGATCAAGGCCGCGGCCAGCGATGAACTGCATGGCATAGTAATGCCGGTTTTCCCACTGACCCACGCCAAACACGGCCACGATGTTGGGATGCTGGAGCCGCGCGGCAGCCTGGGCTTCACGGCGGAAGCGGCGAACGGCCTGGGGGGAGCTTGAGAAGTGATCGATCAGCACCTTGATTGCTACGGTGCGCCCGAGCGACTCTTGACGAGCCTGATACACGATGCCCATCCCGCCCCGTCCGATGGTTCGAAGCACGTGGAAATCGCCGATGGTTTCGGGGGGAGTCTCTGGAACGATCGCAGCAGGCTCCAGGAAGGAGTCATCGGGGTGGGACTTAAGATCTTCCAGGGCAGCCAAGGTTCCGAACAACGCTCGGATCGTTTCGGCATGTTCCGGGTTCGCTTCCACATACTCGCTGATCGAAGGGTTCTCGCCCCGGCGCAATCGCGCGACGAACTCTTCCCCTAAGAGTTCCACCGGATTTCGCTGTTCGTCCGAGTCTTCCATGGGCAGGTGATATACGAATGGCAATGTAGTGGATGGAGACCTAAGCGTCGGGCAGCCACGATGCGCTTGACAGCAATTTATTCAATCGCTGGAGTGCACGGATATAGCGGTTGCTGGCCGCCGTCTTACTGATGTTCAATTCGACCGCGACTTCCGAGTTCGACAACTCGTCGAAGTGCCGCAAGGCGATGACCTCGCGATCGAGCGGATCCATATTCTCAAGCGTCGAGCGCAGTCGCTGGCGGAATTCCTGCTTCGCGACATCGCGACTGGGGCTCATCATGCCAGCGGCAAGAAACTGCGAGAGCGATTCCGGGTTTGCGTAGGAAGGGGAATTATTACTGAGCGATACTTCGAGCTTGGCATCCCGTTTCTGGACGCCCAGGTGATGGCGATGGGCGGCGATGATCTGCTGACGCGCCAGCAAACGGAGCCATAATTTCGGTGGCAGGTTACGTTGCTCGAGGAACGCCGGTAATTGCCGGGCTGCTTCGAGGTAAGTCTCTTGCAGAATGTCGGAAGGATCGACGCGACCTGCCACGCGGGAATCGAGCCGAATGTCGATCATGCGGCGAAGCCGTTCGCGATGCTCAGCAAACAACGACGCCAGACCGTCATTCCCCGCTTGGAGAGGCTGAAACTCGGACTCGTGTTGGGGATCGTTCGTCATGACTTCATTATACGCCGCAGCACAAACAACGGGGACAAACGCGAATCGTCTCACTTTTAGGCCGTTCGTGAGACAGTTGAGATGGTCCGCGCGTACATTCAGGATGCTTTGCAAACCTAGTCAACTTAGGTACGATCGCGAAGATTGAACGTCGAACTAGCTTCGTAGCGTGACCCTCTGAGATTAAACCGTTGATTTTCCGTTTCTGTTTGTACGGCTTCCTGAAAAATCAACGGTACTTTGCGCCGTTCTGGATTCTGGCGTTTCTGGAGAAAGATCTCACCTACGCCATGATCGGGCTGCTGATCGGGTTCCGTGAGATTAGTGTGGCAGTGCTCGAGATTCCCACCGGAGCCATCGCCGACTCGGTCGGGCGACGCGGGGCGATGATTCTGTCGCATGTTGCGTATGTCGTTGCGTTTGTCATGTTTGGCCTGGCGTCGTCCGTTGCGATCTTGTTTGTCGCGATGTTTGCTTTCGCGATAGGCGAGGCATTTCGTACCGGAACCCACAAAGCAATTATCTTTGCCTGGCTGAAAAGCCAAGGACGCGAACGGGAAAAGACCCACATCTATGGGATCACACGCAGTTGGTCTCAGATGGGATCGGCCTTGTCCGTCGTATTGGCGGCTGCTCTGGTCTTTTGGCTGGAAGAGTACACGGTGATCTTCTGGATCAGTGCGGTTCCCGCAGCTTTAAATATCTTGAACTTCCTCAGCTATCCCAAGTCGCTCGACTTCTCAGGTGATAAGAAGCCGCAGCGAGAGAACGCGATGCGCATGCTTTGGAAGGCGACCTTACAATGTTTTACTTCGCCGAAACTTCGCCGACCGATTACCGAATCGATGGGGTTCGAGGGAATTTACGGGGCCAGTAAGGACTACCTTCAACCTCTGATTCAATCCGCAGCTTTGGCGTTGCCGCTGCTGGTGACGTGGGAAGCGACCCAGCGAACGGCCCTATTGATCGCTGCGATCTACGCGGTGCTGTACCTGCTGGGAAGCTTTGCCTCGCGATACGCAGGGCCTTTCTCGTTGCGGTTTGAAAACGAACAAAACGCTGCCATGTCGCTCTGGTTGGCTTACGCGGCAACGTTCGGCATTTTGCTGTTGGGGACTGTCACCAGTTGGACAGGACTGGCCATCTTTAGCTTTGTCGTTTTGGCGATCATGCAAAACCTGTGGCGTCCTATTCTGATCAGTCGTGTCGCGGACGAAGCCAACGACGATGCCATGGCAACCGTGCTGAGCGTCGAGTCGCAGGCAAAGTCGATCGGTATTGCCATCATCGCCCCAGTCCTGGGAATTGCCGTCGACCAGATGCCACCAGACTATCGCTTCGCCCCGATCGCGCTGCTGGGAATCGCAATCGCTGTGGGGGCACTCGTCTCGAATGCGACGCGACGTCGCACGGTCACCACAGAATAATTCTTCACAATTCCAAACGAATTCTCGCATGGCGATCTGTCTCTTGAAACGACACGCCTGTCGTTGGAAACGACTTCCAACATGATAGAGCGAACATCGGACGTTTACCTGACCAGAGGGGGCATTGCCGTCTACATGTAAATCGTCCGCACTATGGCCTGGAATTGGGGGTAATGACGGGGCATCCCCTTGCTGCCTACGAAAGCGAGATGCAGTGACGAACGTTGATCGATCTTGCTGAAGTCTGCCTTGTGGTCAGCCAGATTGGGTTTTCAATTGTCGGCACGACTTGCGAGAATGGCGAACTTTGATAGCATTACGACCTGACTAATGAGAATTAGTATCACTGCTCGAGAGACGAAATAGCCGTCAGTTGGGACTCTTTCACTTTCCCAGCGATTAGCCAAAACGCCGTCTCGATTGTGCCTTGAACTATGGTTCGTGGCCGTCTTGTTGCGGAAGTAGGTCAGCCTGACCCCCAGCCATTCTGCGACGCGATAAGAGAGCCCTATCCTGTTTCGTCCGTCGTTTCCAGAAGTCGCGAAACCCATCGGCGAAGCTGTGGACATGTATCGCCTTTCCGAAAGAATCAAAATTATGAGTCGCCGTGGATTTACCCTCGTCGAACTGCTCGTCGTGATTGCCATCATTGGCGTGCTGATCTCGTTGCTGCTGCCTGCCGTTCAACAGGCCCGTGAAGCGGCGCGTCGTGCCCAGTGCACCAATAACTTGAAGCAGTTGGGACTGGCCGTCCATAACTATCACGATACCCATAATTCGCTTCCGTTCCCCGACCTTGGGATCACCTTCGAGTCCGGGAACAAGTGGGTCAATAGCTGGGGCCTGGCACTGCTGCCAATGCTGGAGCAAGGTGCGGCTTGGGATCAGTTCGATCCGACGGCAACCAACGGTGTTTCGGATCAGGCAAATCAAGATATTGTCACCGTTCAGCTTGGCGCCTTCGTTTGTCCAACGACCCCACGCAGCGGACTGATTCAGGGCATCATCGAACAAGAAGACGACGCATCGTCGTTCAACACCAGCATGGCGGCCGCCCCCGGCGACTACTTCATTGCACGTAGTTTCCGTGACGACACAATGACGCCGCGAGAAGTGGTGGGGGCATTCTTCGACGGAAGTTATACCCGTCCGGTCCGGTTCAATGCCTCGACCGACGGTCTGTCGAACACGATGTTCTTCTTTGAACGTGCCAACTTCCCGAACGTCGTAATCCGCGGCAAACAGAAGAAGGATCCGGCGGACTACTCGTATGCCTCGGTGGTCGATACAAACTTTCAAGGATGGTGGGCTTCGACCCAACACGACCGAGTCCGAAGCTGGACGTTCGACGGGAAGCAGTACTACGGACCATGCGTGGTCAATTGCACCAACGACTGGGGTGGAGCTTTCTCGTACCATCCAGGCGGAATGAACGCGTCGGTTGGCGACGGCTCGGTGCGTTTTGTACCGGAAACGGTTGACAAGGGAGCCTTCCGGGCGTTCGTTGGTCGTGACGATGGCCTCGTCCTGAACGGCTTGTAATCGCCAATCATTTTCCAAGACAGAAAGGGCAAGTGAGATGGCCAACAACCTGCTCCGGCTGTGCCTGTTAATAGGCATGCTGACAACGTTTGGCTGCACGCAAAGCAAGCCGTACGACGCCATCGCGACGCATCCGGTAACCGGCACGGTGCACATCAACGGTGTGCCTGCTCAAGGGGCACTCGTACGCTTCTGGCCGCAGACAGTACAGCCGGGCGTCAAGTATCCGATCTCACCGGTCGGTAAGGTCGATGCCAGTGGGACCTATCAGTTGACCTCTTACGAAGGTCCTGATGGGGCGCCGCTCGGTGAATATGTCGTGACGATCACCTGGCCAGACCCAGACTGGCGACCGCCAGGCGGTGGCATGCCTCCACCTCCACCAGATCGCCTTCTCGGAAAGTTCGGCGATTCTAAGAAACCTGTTCTGAAGTTCACGGTTGTGGATGGTCAGAATAATGTCGATCCGATCGTTTTGGACAACGCCAAGATCTTAGAAGGCTCGAAGCTTCCATCCGCTTCTAACTGAAGCGGACTAGAGGCGACTTGAATCGCATATGGGTAAACGCTGGCGTGCCTATTGGTTCACCGTACACCGCTGGCTGGGGCTGACAGTCGGGCTGTTGTTTGCGCTATTGGGACTGACAGGCAGTTTTCTGGTGTTTCATCATGCGATCGACGCCTGGATCGAGCCCGACCTGCTTCGTGTGGAACGATCAGGTGAGCCGCGGCCCTTGGCCGAAGTCTTCGATGTCGCGCGATCCGTGGGCCAACAGGACGGAAGAGTCCTGAAATTCGCTGACGCCCCCCGTGAAGAGGATCGCGTGTGGACGGTTTGGTTTCAATCCGACGCCGTCCCGGGATCGCCATTTCATCACGTCTACGTCGATCCCTATACCGCCGAAGTAACCGGTCAACGCGTGCGAGGAACGTACCTCGTCACCTGGCTCTATTTACTTCACATCCAACTTCTCGCCGGGCATAACGGCGAGATTGTCGTCGGGCTGACGGGCATCGTGCTGTTGGTCTCGATTGTCTCGGGACTGTACTTATGGTGGCCGCTGTGGAAGCATAGCTGGCGATCGGCATTTGCAATCCGCTCTGGCTCGCGGCTGATGTTCGATCTGCATAAGACTCCGGGGATTGTGAGTGTGCCATTTCTTTTGGTGATTGCGTTCACGGGCGTCTATATGGTTTTCCCTGGTTGGTTTACGCCAGTTGGCAAGTTGTTTTCAACCAAAGAACCGAAACCCGAAGTGAAACTCAAGTCAGAACCAGGTAGCAACCCCGTGCCGATCACGGTTGATCAAGCGGTCGAGATCGGATTGGCGGCACTGCCTGAGAGCCAATTGAACAGGATTCACTTTCCGACGAAGCCTGACGGCGTGTTTATGATTCGCGCCCGACAACCGGGCGATATCCGACAATGGATGGGAAGTAGCCGCGCGTGGGTCGAGCAGTACTCCGGAGAGGTGCTTTCGGTCCGCGATATTCGCGAGCAAGATGCCGTCGATACGTTCTTCGCCTGGCAATTCCCGCTGCACAATGGAGAAGCGTTTGGCTTGGTGGGGCGTTGGTGCGTCTTCGTCGTCGGCTTTCTGCCTGCTATGCTTTATGTAACGGGATTTTGTTTGTGGTGGCGAAAAGGAAGAGCTCGTCGCAAGCAACAACGAAACCGCGTGAAGCGGTCCACGGACTCTACAACTGCCGAATAATTCTCTCGTCAGGCACCTTCTTTAAAAGCATGGTTAGCTGATACTCGATGGCGTTTCGAAAATTCGTTCTGGTTCTGCTTCTAATCTCCGCGTTCGAAAATGGCGGCTGCTCGCCGCAGCAGAAAAGTCAGTCCGAGCATCCCAAGACGAATTCGCTGGCGGTGACCGATCTGGCGGGACGCGAAGTTATTATCCCGCAGCCTGTCGAACGTATTGTCTTGATGAGAAGTCTTTGCCTTTACGAACTGGCGACGGTCCTCGGGGATGAAACCGGTTCTCGCCTAGTCGGCTGGGATAGTTCGCTGAAGACAGGGGATCGCGATGCTTACGATAAGTTCGTCGAACGTTTCCCAGAATTAGCCCAAGTCACCGAATTGGGAGACGTGTTAAAGGACGCCGTCAGTGCCGAGGCGGTCCTGGGATTGAAGCCCGACCTGGTGATTATGAACACCTATATGAGGCAACGGAAATCGATAGGAGTTGAACGACTGGAAGCGGCAGGCGTGCCGATTCTGTACCTGGAGTTCGACGATCCATTCCGCGATCCACAGCGAAGCATTCGCCTGCTGGGGAAGGTCCTCGGTCGGCAGCAGAGAGCGGACGAGGCGGCCGACTGGGTCGATGCCCAATTGGATGAGGTGCTCGGTCACGAGTTTCCAGAGGACAAGCCGTCGATCTACATGGAAGCAGGTACCTACGGCGCGAGCCAGTACGGCAATACGTTTGGAAGAACGCAACAGGGAGCCGTTTCCAACTGGGCAAGTGTTCTGGATCAACTGCCGTGTCGCAACGTCGCCGACGGTGCGGTCAGCGGGATGTATGGACTAGGAGTGATTCGGCCTGAGTATTTGCTGACCAGCGATCCTGAAATCGTGGTGGTGACCGGCGCACATTGGACTTCGTTCCCCGATAGCTTGCGTTTGGGATATCTGGCAGAAGAGAAGCCTGCCCAAGCCGCCCTGCAAGCGTACAGCAACCGAGAAGGTTGGTCCGAACTGAATGCGGTGAAGCACAGAAAGGTTTACGGGCTCCATACCCGCTTCGGCAGTCATATCACTAGCTTCGCCGCAGCCCAGCAGTTGGCGAAATGGATCGATCCCGAGAAGTTCGCTCACTTAAATCCGCTGGACTCACTGCGGGAGTTTCACGAGGAGTTCCTTCCAATTGAATTCAGTGGAACCTGGATTGTGCAGAGCAACGATGAGTAACGCCACGAATCGCTCACCATCACGCAATGCCATCGCGTATCGATCTCTTTCGCGGCAGCGACTGGGAATCTTAGCAATCGCGATCGGCTTGCTGTTGGCGGCGGTCGGGCTCGATCTGGTAACGGGCCCTGCGAATCTAAGTTGGGGCGATCTCCTAACCGCCGTGTTCAGTCCGACGAACTCGGATCCAGCCCATCGCACAATTGTTTGGTCGTTCCGCCTACCTTCTGCCTTGATGGCGATCGTTGTCGGGGCTTCGCTCGGAATCGCAGGGGCCCAGATGCAGACGATTCTCAACAATCCGCTGGCCAGCCCATTTACATTAGGGGTTTCCGCTTCCGCCAGTTTCGGTGCGGCACTTGTGCTCGTGTTTGGCAGTGCGATTACCTGGTTGCCAGTCGCCTGGTTGGTTCCGATCAGTGCGTTCGCGTTTGCGCTGTCGAGCGCTATGCTGATTTACTCGTTAGGTCAGATGCGCGGTGGAGCAACCGAGTCTATCATCGTTGGCGGAGTTGCCTTGCACTTCCTGTTCAGTGCCGGCGTGGCCTTCCTGCAGTTCATCGCGGCGGACGATGCTCTGCATGCCATCGTCTTTTGGATCTTTGGAACCTTGGAAGGGGCAACCTGGCAGAACACGGCCATTGTTGCGTCCGTATTGGTCATCGCGATGGTGTGGCTTTTGCGCGATGCCTGGCAACTCACATCGCTGCGACTGGGTGACCATCATGCTCGAAGCCTCGGGATCGATGTTGGTCGCATCCGTTTACGGACGTTGATTGTCGCGTCCATCGTGACCGCGACCGCTGTCTGTTTCACTGGAGCGATCGGGTTTGTCGGACTGGTCGCTCCGCATCTGGCGCGAACCGTGGTGGGGGAAGATCAACGATACTTCATACCGTTGTCGACACTAATCGGAGCAATCGTGGTCAGCCTGGCGGCCGTGGTCAGCAAGGTGCTGGTGCCAGGAACCGTCTTTCCAATTGGGATTGTTACGGCGGCGCTTGGTGCCCCTTTTCTGGCGGCAATTGCCTTGCGTTCGAGGAGGACTTACTGGTGATCCTCACCGCAAAGCGATTGTCTTTTCACTATGGTGCGATGCGTGTGCTTCACGAGGTCGATCTCACGATTGAACCTGGCATCACAGCGATTGTCGGACCGAACGCGGCTGGCAAGTCCACGCTGATGAAGTGCCTGGGCGGCATACTCAAGGGTGACGGCAAGATATGTCTCGACGGAGAAGACATCGCACAGTGGCCGACGATGCAAACCGCTCAGCGGATCGGCTACCTGCCGCAAGACTTCGCACCGCAAGCCCTTCTGAGTGTTTTCGAAACCATCTTGTTGGGACGACTGAACACCCTTGGCTGGCAAGTGTCGGACGACGACATCGCTCGCGTCGAGGCGATGCTTAGCGAGATGCAGCTCGAAGAACTCGGCCAGCGGCGGCTCGATCAATTGAGCGGCGGTCAGGCCCAACTCGTCGCGATTGCTCAAGCATTGGTCCGAGAACCTGAAGTGCTGCTACTCGACGAGCCGACTTCCAACCTAGATCTTCGGCGACAATTCGAAGTCTTGTCGTTCGTGCGAGATTGGACGAAGCGAAAGGAGGCCGCTTCGGTGGTGGCGATTCACGACTTGAATCTGGCGGCCCGATTTGCGGACCGCATCGTAGTGATGTCAGACGGAAGGATTCATAGTCATGGAGTTCCGGCGACAGTCTTGACTCGTGAAACAATCGCCGCGGTCTATTCGGTCGAGGCCCATATCGTCGTGGAAGATGGCGAAACGTATATTCATGTCACCGGCACGCTTCCCGCGCCGTAACATTTCCCCAATCGACTTCCGGCAGAGAAGAATCTCTCATGCAAGCAGACGAACTCAAGCAGATCTTTCGCGAAGGTTGGACGAACTCGAGCGTGGTCCAGCATCGCGTCGAACGATTCATCGAAGGGGAATTTGGTTTTGAACCCTCCTTCCAGGCCTGGCAGTCGATCTTGAAGCACGCGATCGGCGACTGCAACGTGGCCTCGGCAGTCGATATGGGAACCGGTCCTGGCACGATCGCTCAGTTTTGGGCGGCGATGGGAATTGAAACCACTGGTGTCGACTTCTCAGCAACAATGCTTGCGGCAGCGCAGGAGGTTGCCAAGAAGAAGGGCCTGGTGATTAACTTCGTGGAAGGAGATGCGGAGCAACCACCGCTGGAAGAGGGATCGTTCGATCTGCTCTCCAGCCGCGCGGTTCTTTTCACGTTGCCTCATCCTGGCTATGCGGTTGCTCGTTGGGTTCGACTGCTGCGGCCTGGCGGGCTGATGGTGTTAATTGGTGAGATCCCTCCGGACGATCCGGCCAAGCAAAAGCGAGCATTCCGACCCGCCCAAGGCTGGAAGCCAGACGACACCTATCGAGAAGCGATGAGCCAACTTCCGTTTCGCGAGCATACCGACCAGATGCTGCGCGTGGTGATGGAGGCAGCAGGGCTTATTGAGATTAAGAATCTACAGATGGAGGAGGTGATCTCGGCCCGCGAAGCCCACGATAGGTTAGACCCGGAATATGGTGTTTTGCAGGGAAATCCCTATGTTTTGGTAGGACGTCGACCCGATTAGACTTCCTAAATTCGACGAACTGTCCATTCACAACTGAATCCCCTTATTGAGGGTGTTTACGCGGAGCTTCGTTGACAATTTCCGGCAGGAAGACTAGTCTGAGATGAATCTTCCTTCCGACCAGATGCTTACCTTCCTTGCAAGCAACCGATGCCGCACTCTCATAAATACGCTCGACTTTCGGTGTATGTACGAGTCGTTCTGTTGCTGGCGGTATGGACTGGTCCGCTCCCTTACTTCCATTGCCATGGCTCGCTGTTGAATGCGGTCAGCATGGATTCGCTCTGGTTATTCAACCATCTCTCGTCGAGTCATCGAGACGCGGCACTGTGTGAAGATGTTGACTTCGGCTGGCATATTCACTTCGGTGAACCAGGAAGCGAAAAGGAACGACGACTGGCCGCGAAGTGGCTATCTCTCGGCGGCGGTGGAACGGAAACTGCCACGGTTGTCGGCGATGCACGCGCGATCGACTGGTTGACCTCGCCTGACTTCAGCGTCGCTTCGGCATTGCCTGGTTCTCCCGAACCACGATCGTGCTCTATCGGCGCGTTTCACTCGACTTACGCGGTCTCTCTTCCGCTTCCGCTGCGCTTCGGCGTGGTTCGCTGCTAGATCTCTCCTCTAGCTCGCTTTTGCATCAGCGCATGCGAAATTCCTGATCGATCTGATCAGGCCACCGCTGCGCTTTCCTGATTCGAATTCTCTGTAGCGATCTCTTGGGAGATAATCCAATTATGGCATCGGCAACGCCTAACAAGTCCCGTTCATTGATAGTATCGGTCGTCTTGGCAGCTTCGATCGCAATGGCAGGAACCTGGTGGTTTCTGACCGGCGCGACCGAAGCTTCGCACCAGAAAGAAGAGCACGCAGCCTCTTCACAACAACTCGCTGTGGCGCCTGCCGCCCCAGTTGAAAACAATTCCGAAGACGTGAACCTGATTGAGTTCCCGAAGAACCGCTGGGAATCAGGCTCGATCGTTGTCGAACCGGTGAAGTCGCAGCAGTTCAGCAAGCGAATTGAAGTGACCGGCAAGATCGCGATCAACGAAGATCGGCTAGCGCACATCTTTCCACTGGCGGAAGGTGTCGTCGACGAGGTTCAGGTTCATCTGGGCGATCACGTGACGAAAGGGGATGTCCTGGCGATTGTGCAAAGTCGCGAGGTTGGCCAGGCCAAGCTTCAGCTCTATCAAGATCGCCTCAAACGAGATCAGGTCGCGGCCCAGGACAAGTGGACGCAACAGATCGTGACGAACGTCCAGGAGCTAATTCGCATGATCCGCGATGAAGCCGATGTTGCGGAGATCGAAGAGAAGTTCACCGGCAAGCCGATTGGCGAGTACCGCAACCAGTTGCTTACCGCGTACATCGGTAAGCATACCCATCAGCAGACCGTGAAGCGGCTTTCGCCGTTGACCGACAGTGGTGCCGTATCTGGCAAGCAGTTGATCGAAGCCCAGTCGCAGTGGAACACCGCCCGGGCAACGCTGCAGTCACTGGTCGAACAGATCCAGCAAGAGGCTGTGCAAGAGGGCATGCGTTCTTCGCATGCGGTCAAAGAAATGGAAACCCGCGTGGCGGTCGATGAAGCGGCCTTGAAGGTGCTGGGCTTCAAGGATGCAGAACTGGAGCAGATCAATCCGATAGTCCAAGGCGAAGCGGTCTCGCACATGCCGATCATGGCGCCGTTCGATGGAACGATCATCTCGAAGGATGTCGTCCTGGCCGAACGGGTCGGACCCGATAGCCAGATCTTCAGTGTGGCTGACCTGACCAGTGTCTGGGTCACGGCCGATATCTACGAAGGGCAATTGCCGCTCTTGGATCAGGTACGAGGCAAAACGATCCAGCTTCAATCGGATGCGTGGCCTGGACGAACATTTGATGCCAAGGTGTTCTACACCGGCGATCTGGTCGATCCCGATAGCCGAACCATTACGCTCCGGGCCATCGCGGACAACAAAGATGCGGCTCTGAAGCCTGGCATGTTCGTGCATGTGTTGTTCCCGACCGGCAGCCTCGACCAGGTCGTTCAGGTTCCGGCCGATGCCTTACAAGACTTTGAAGGACGCTCGTTCGTGTTTGTTTACGCAGGGGGCGACACCTTCGAGGCTCGTGACGTGGTGGTGGGGCGACGAACGGATAAGGTCGTCGAAATTGTGAAGGGACTCAAGAATGGCGAAGAGATCGTAGTTCACGGTGGCTTCGCATTGAAATCGAAGATGCTGGCAAGCTTGCTTGAAGAGTAAGCGTGCGTGCCGGTATCGATTGAATTGCCTGCTCGATTTCAACTTCTTTCATCGAGGCCACAATGGTTCAACATATTATTGAATGGTCCCTGAATAATCGTTTTATCGTCATGCTATTGGCGGTCGTTCTGCTTGGTGCCGGTGTGGTATCGGCGATGCGATTGCCCTTGGATGCGGTGCCTGACCTGACCAACGTTCAGGTCCAAGTCTTGACCACGTCGCCGTCGCTGGGGCCGGTCGAAGTGGAGCAGTTCATCACGTTCCCGGTCGAAAACGCGCTGAGCGGTCTGCCTCGCGTCGAAGAAATTCGCTCGATCAGCCGCTTCGGCTTGTCGGCTGTTACGGTCGCCTTTGAAGAGGGAACCGACATCTATTGGGCCCGAAACCTGGTGAACGAGCGACTACAGCAAGCGCGCGAGAACATTCCGCCTGGCATGGGCGATCCGCAGATGGGTCCCATCGCAACGGGTATGAGCGAAATCTACCAGTTCGAGGTGATGGCCGAAGAAGGTCACGAATACAGCCTGATGGATCTACGAACGATCCTCGACTGGCAAATCGCTTTTCAGCTGCGAAGCGTCCCGGGTGTCATTGAAGTGAACACCTTCGGTGGCGAACTGAAGACCTACGAAGTGCAGGTCAATCCTGATCAACTGCAGAACTTCAACGTGCCGCTAAACCGCGTGTTTGAGGCCCTTGAAGAAAACAACGCCAACGCAGGCGGTGGTTATATCACCCACAGTGCCGAGCAACGATTGATTCGCGGCGAAGGCTTGATTCGTAATCTCCAAGATATCGAAGACATCGTCCTCGATAGTCGCCGCGATGGCACACCGATTCGAATTTCGGACGTCGCCCGCGTAAACTTCGCCCCGATGCTGCGGCAAGGTGCGGTCACGCGTGACGGCGACCGGGAAGCGGTCACCGGGATGGTGATGATGCTGATGGGAGGCAATTCGCGACAAGTCGTTGAAGACGTGAAGCATAAGATCGCCGAGATTCAAGAGACGCTACCGGAAGGCGTGGTGATCGATACGTTCTACGATCGAACCGAGTTGGTGGAAAAGACGATCCATACCATCGCCGAAAATATCAGCGTTGGTGTGATTCTGGTGATTGTGATGCTGTTCCTCCTTCTCGGCGATATCCGGGCAGGCCTAATCGTATCGGCGGCGATTCCACTCTCCGCGATGTGTGCCTTGATCGCGATGAAAGTCGCCGGAGTTTCGGCCAACCTAATGAGCCTGGGGGCGATCGACTTCGGGATTATCGTCGACGGCGCGGTCGTGATGATTGAGAACGCGGTCCGTCATGCGAGTCGCTATCAACGCGAGCGTGGCGGGGTAGTCCCGAAAGAAGTCTTCAAGCAATCGGCCAAAGAAGTCGGTACGCCGATTCTATTTGCTGGTTTGATCGTGATCATCGTGTTCCTCCCAATCCTCAGCCTGCAGGGTGTGGAAGGAAAGATGTTCCGCCCGATGGCGTTCACCTTCATGTCGGCACTGACGGGCGCACTGATTTTGAGCGTGACTGTGATGCCTGTGATGGCGTCGCTGTTTCTCGCCCGTCGCGTCAGCTCGAAGGATACCTTCCTGGTGACCTGGCTGAAGAAGTGGTACGAACCGATACTGGCATTTTCGATGCGTCGCCCATTGCCGATGTTTGGCGTGGCGATCGGGATGTTCGCAGTAAGTGTCGTCGTGGCAACGGGGTTCGGAGTGGAGTTTGTGCCGAAGCTCGATGAAGGTGACATCGCGATTCAGGCCACTCGCTTACCTAGCGTGTCGCTCGAAACGTCGATCGAAATGACCAAGGCGATGGAGCGAACTTTGCTCAAGTTCCCGCAGGTCGAAAGCGTCGTATCGAAGACCGGACGTCCAGAAATTGCCAACGACCCGATGGGCGTCCATCAGACCGACGTGTTCGTGAGGCTTAAGCCAAAGGAAGAATGGCCGGAGGAAATCGAAAAGACCGACCTTGTCGAAGCGATGCAGGTCGCCCTCGAAGAGGCGGTGCCTAGCAACTCGTACGGGTTCACTCAGCCGATCGAACTGCGCGTGCAGGAACTGGTGGCAGGAGTGCGATCCGATGTCGGCTTGAGTATTTACGGCGACGATCTGAATGTCTTGAAAGAGCAGGGGGATCGTATCGTTCGTGCCCTTAACGGGGTCGAAGGCGCCGCCGACGTACAGGCCCAGCAGATCGCTGGTCTTCCGTACTTGCGAGTCAACATTCGCCGCGATGCCATTGCGCGATACGGAATCAACGCGGCTGATATTCTGCAGGCGATTCAGGTTGTCGGTGGGCATACGGTCGGAGAAGTGTTTGAGGGGCAACGTCGCTTCCCCTTGCAGGTTCGCCTGGCACCCGAGTGGCGTTACAACGCCGAGAAGCTGGAGCAGATCAAGATCGAAGACCCGCAAGGCAGAAAAATTCCGATTACGCAGCTCGCCGATATCATCGTCGAAGATGGCCCATCGGAAATCAGTCGCCACGCGATCCGGCGACGCTTGCTGGTCCAGTGCAACGTGCGCGGCCGGGACCTGGCAAGTTTCGTAGCCGATGCCAAGGAAACGATTGCCAACGAAGTGAAGCTTCCGGCCGGCTACTCGCTGGCGTGGGGCGGCCAATTCCAGAACCTGGAAGAGGCTTCGAGACGCCTGATGATCGCGGTGCCGGTCGCGTTGTTCCTGATCTTCTCGTTGCTTTACATCACATTTAGTTCCGCCAAGCTGACGATGCTGATTTACTTGAACGTTCCGATCGCAGCAACGGGCGGGATCTTCGCACTATGGTTACGTGACATGCCGTTCTCGATTTCCGCTGGGGTCGGTTTTATCGCCTTGTTTGGTATCGCGGTTATGAACGGTGTGGTTCTGATCGAACACATCCGACATTTGCGGCATGAAGGGCTCGAGCAGAAAGACGCGGTTACAACAGGTTCGATGGACCGACTTCGCCCAGTGTTGATGACGGCAACGTGCGGTGCCTTGGGCTTCGTTCCGATGGCCATCTCTGGCAGTGCCGGTGCTGAAGTCCAACGGCCGCTGGCAACCGTGGTGATCGGGGGACTGATTACCTGTACGGTGCTAACCCTATTGGTGCTACCGGCGATCTATCGTTGGTTTGAACCAGCGGGCGACGTGGCAGCCCACGAGTAGATGCCTGTGTCGGTCGGGCTTATGCAAGACCTAGCATTCGCCCGATCGTTCGCGTTAGATAGATGCCCCAAGACTTCTCTAAGGTCTCGGTCCGCTTAGCGAGGGCCGGGATCTGCCCATGAGAAATGCTGGCGCAAACGCCATGGGCAATTGTATCCAGATGCGGAAGAAGGGCTTGGACCGACGTCTTGCGCTCGGGCGTGGCGGCTGCTCTTCGTAATATCTCTTCGACACGTCGGCCGTATTCGACCCGCGTGTAGTTCGTTAGCGATTGGTCCCGGGCACGGGTTGCCATTTCGCAAGCAGCAGCAGGGTCGTTGTAAATACGTTCAATCGCTGAGGCAAGCTGCTCGGCGTTGCCGACATCGTAAAGAATACCGGTGACGCCATCATCAATAATCGTTGGTGTTGCCCCAGTGTTGGTTGCGACGACGGGGCGCGCCGTAGCCATTGCTTCGACAGTGACTCGGCCGAAGGCTTCGAATCGGGAAGTGACCAGGGCAATGTGCCCCTCTAAGAGAGCCTGACGCGGATCGGCTGTTGTTCCGCGAAAACGAACCTGTTTCCCAATGCCGTGGTTTTTCACTGCTTCACGAAGCTTCGCTTGATAATCGGGCTGGGCATCGCCAAACAGGTGGAGTTCGACAGGAACATTTCGACGCTTGAGCAAAGCAACCGCTTCGACCGCATCGATCTGTCCCTTATGCTCAGCGATGGTGCCAACCAGACAGAGTTGTAGCGGGTCCTCTTTCGCTGGAGCGTTTGGCTGTTCGATCTTTAGCCAGTCATCTGCCAGTGGGCCGTTAGGAACTGTGGAGATCGTGTTCTCCCGAAGGTAGGGCTGGACAGCCTGACCAAGGATGTCGGAATTGACAATTATTTCGTCAGAAAGCGTATCGATTAAGCCGTATGTACCCGGCTTACCCAGATAGAAAGTCCAATCGAAGTCGCGATCAACGAACTCACGGAGATGCCATACGTGAGGCAACTCCAATCGTGCCGCAACGAACGACCCCAGGGGGCAAACCGTCGTGTTCGTATAGACGACGTCGGGCCTCTCTTCGAGCGAGCGAGAAATCGCTGCGACGCAGTCCATAAGCCTCGTTGGATGTACCGTCCATCCAAAACCCTGATGTTCGTCGGCACACCAGAGCAGACTCTCGAAGCAGACTTCAGGGACCAGGTCGGACAAGCAGAGGACGACGGCCCCTAACTTTCTCGCGGCCAATTCAAACGAACCATATCCCGGCGTGACAACGGTGAGACGGATATCGGGGCGAGTGCTGAGCTCGATCAACAGTTCATGAAGCGAACGACCTCCGCCATGCGACAGTGTGGCACTGTGTGCGAAAACAAGAATGTGAAGAGGCTTAACATTCATTACCTCACACATCGACCTCGAAGTTTGTGAAGCGATTTCTTCATGGAATCTGGCCTAAGAACAAGGGTGTTTCGTGCGACTCGGGCAGCACGAACGCCCACTTTTCTGGGGAGTAGCCGCCGCAATTGCAGACTTCAGGTTGTACCCGGGGCCCCGTCGAGGTCCAGGGGCAAGGGGCGTATTTACACAACCTTAACGTGGTCTTCAACCAGCTTTCCGTGTCGGACGCGACATTGGGGAATGCTGACAGGCGGTCGACTCCGTTCCTTGGTAGGAACGAATATCGAAAGTGCCGTCGGCTACCTCAAGTATGACCTCCAATTCTCGGGACCGGCAGACCAACGCCGGGAGTCAAGCTGAATGAGTACGTCCGCAAGCCAGATCTCAGAACGCGATTTGGCCGATGACGTGCCTTGCAGCGACGTCCCGATGCAGTACTTCGAATCTGAGGGTGGCATCTCGCTCCGCGGCTTTTACGAGCTCTGGATTTATCGCCACCTGGTGTGGATGCTGGTCGTCCGCGATGTCAAAGTGCGATATCGACAGACGGCGGTGGGTGTCGCTTGGGCCGTGCTTCAACCGGCGCTGCTGATGCTGGTCTTCAGTATCTTCTTTCAGCTCCTCGGACGGCAGCCTTCGGAAGGGAACGTACCGTACGTTGTCACCTTCTTGTGTGGTTACCTGCCATGGCAGTTACTCGCTTCGACTCTGGGAGCGGCCACGCAAAGCCTGGTTGCTCATCAGAACTTGATCAGCAAAGTCTATTTTCCTCGGGCTGTATTGCCGATCTCGGCAACGGTCGGAGGGCTAATCGACTTCTGTATTGCCTGCGTATTACTGCTTGGTGTAATGGTGTGGTACGGTGTCACGCCGCCAGTCCAGATCCTTTTATTGCCGCTGTTTGTTCTTTTGTCGCTGCTCATTTCAATCGGGGCAGGGCTTTGGCTTTCTGCCTTGAACGCACTGTATCGCGACATTGGATATGTGGTCCCCTTTATTTTGCAGGTCGGGTTCTTTATCAGCCCTGTGATCTACGAAACGGATCAGCTGATCCCCGAGCAATATCGCAGCATCTATGCCTTGAATCCGATGGTCGGTGTTTTGGAAGGAGCCCGCTGGTGCATTCTCGGGCACGCGGCACCGACGTTCAGTTCGCTGGCGATCTCATTCGTAACTTTGGGGCTTCTGTTGGTTGGAGGAATGATTTACTTCCGCCAGGTCGAACGCCAGGTGGTGGATAGGATCTAAGCTCGATGTCCAACGTTGCCATCTCTGTCGAAGGCTTGAGTAAGTGCTATCAACGTGGCACGAGCGAACCCTATTCGCGATTCAGTGAGCTGCTGGTGCGCTTGCCGAAGGCATTATGGAATCGCTTCATCCCAAGAGGCGACAATTCTGCGAACAGCCAATCAACCAGCAATCCATTTTGGGCCTTGAAGGATCTCGATTTTACGATCAACGAAGGCGAAGTCGTCGGGGTAATTGGTCGCAACGGGGCGGGCAAAAGCACACTGCTTAAGATTCTGTCTCGGATTACGGAGCCAACGACCGGTCGCTTTGGCTTGCGGGGGCGTGTTGGAAGCCTGCTGGAAGTAGGAACCGGATTTCATCCTGAATTGACCGGTGCCGAGAACATCTACCTGAGCGGAACCCTGCTGGGGATGTCGCGGCAAGAGATCAAACGGCACTTCGACGAAATCGTCGACTTCGCTCAGGTTGAAGACTTCCTTCAAACCCCGGTGAAACGATACTCCAGTGGAATGTATGTCCGACTCGGTTTCGCCATTGCCGCCCACCTTCAACCAGAAATCCTGATCGTCGATGAAGTCCTGGCAGTCGGAGACGCCCAGTTTCAGAAGAAGTGTCTGGACAAGATGAAAGAGGTGTCGACGCAGGGGAGAACGGTTCTTTTTGTCAGCCACCAACTATCGGCGATTCGACAACTTACCGACAGTTGCCTGGTGCTCGATCGAGGGCAACTCCGTTTCCAGGGTGAATCGGATCAAGCAATCCGACACTATCTCGAAATGGCTCAGCCTTCGAGTGACGACCTCGTCGATGGGTTTCCTGATCTTAATGCGTTTCGACGGGATCATTTGTGCGGGACTCATGTTCGGGCAGAACGCATCGGAATATGCCGAGTAGACGACACCGAGGCGGAATTCTCTCCGGTCATCGAGTTTGGGGAAGACTTTCGATTCGAGTGCGAAATTGAAAGTAGTATCGAAACGGAAGCCAGGATGGGGTTCAGCATTGCCCGTGTCGATGGATCGCAGGTAACGGTCGTCTGGACGCAAGATGCGGAGTTCCCTTTGCGATTGGAGAAGGGGCGACAGGTCGTTCGTTGCGACGTCTTCGGTTTGCCACTCGCCCCTGGCAAGTATGTTTCGCAGATCGGAATCTCCGATATTGCCGTCGGTCGCACCTATGACGTGATTATGGATTACCCACTTCTGGAAGTACGGTGGCAGGCGGTCGAAGACGGTACCGTTCACTACCCGGATCGTCGTTGGGGAGGTGTTCACTGGACGCCGGTGCAATGGTCCGTTGAAAGCACGACAGCAGCCGTCCGCAAAGAACAACGAATTCAACAGGTTACCTAGCGGCAATTATGTCAGATTACATCGTTTTTGGACAACCAATTCTGGGGGACGAAGAGATCGCGGAGGTCACCGACGCGCTCCGCAGTTGCTGGATTGGAACAGGGCCTCGAACTGCCCGGTTTGAAGATCAATTTGCCGACTACGTCGGAGCACGCCATGCGGTGGCAGTGAATAGTTGTACGGCAGCATTACATCTTTCCCTACTTGCCTCCGGAGTAGGCCCAGGGGATGAAGTCATCACCACACCTCTGACGTTTGCCTCGACCGCGAATGTGATCTTACACGCCGGGGCGATGCCTGTGTTCGTGGACGTCGACCGGGAAACGATGAACATCGATCCCAGCCAGATCGAAGCAGCGATTACGCAAAACACGAAGGCGATCTTGCCGGTTCATTTTGGCGGACGTCCGTGCGAAATGGAGGCGATCGGAGCCATTGCGGACCGATTTGGCCTAAAGGTGATCGAAGATGCGGCCCACTGTATCGAAGGCAGGTATCAGGAACAGAAGATTGGCTCAATTAGCCCGCTGACCTGCTTCAGCTTCTACGTCACCAAAAACATGACGACCGCCGAAGGTGGGATGATTGCCACCAACGACGAACAACTCGCGACAACGCTGAAGATGCATGCGCTGCATGGATTGTCGCGCGATGCCTGGCGCCGCTTTAGCGACGATGGGTATCAGCATTACGAAGTTGTCTATCCTGGCTTCAAATACAATATGACGGACTTGCAGGCAGCCCTTGGTCTGTGTCAGCTTCCAAAACTTGAACAATGGTTGCGTCGCCGCGAAGAAATCTGGCAGCAATACGATGAAGCGTTTGCCGAATTGCCTTGTTGGGTGCCATCGCCAGCTGCAAGCGAAACCCGACATGCCAGGCATTTGTACACGCTGCTCCTGGATATCGATCAATTAGGAAAGAGCCGCGATCAGGTCATGCAGGAACTTCATGAACTGGGAATTGGCGTGGGCGTTCACTATCGTGCGGTGCATTTGCATCAGTATTATCGCGAGCGTTACGGATACGAAGCTGATCAATTTCCGAACGCGAACTGGATTAGCCAACGGACGATCTCTTTGCCGCTGTCGGCAAAGCTAACCGCCGACCAGGTCGACCGAATCATTTC
The DNA here is from genome assembly GCF_040718835.1 of Bremerella sp. JC817. NCBI lineage: Bacteria > Pseudomonadati > Planctomycetota > Planctomycetia > Pirellulales > Pirellulaceae > Bremerella > Bremerella sp. JC817. Next base: position 91,882 of record NZ_JBFEFG010000268.1, read on the forward strand.
GGCGATGACGTCGACTCTCAGCGTCACTCAGTTGAATTAGGGGGCGCATGGTGAGCATTCCTTCCATGCTACGTTGGTTGATTCCAGGCAGTCTGAAGCGATCCATCGTGCAGGTCATTCGCCAGATCGCCGCCGATGAAATTCGTCGAAGCCAGCTACCCACGATGGTTTGGGGCTATCAGTCTCCCGATGGATTTCGCGCCCAGACACGCTTAAGTAACACCGCTTACGTTTATCATCCGGAACGTGTTCACATAGCGGATAACGTTTTTGTGTGGCATCATTCCATCTTGGATGGTACCGGGGGAATCGAAATTGGCGAGGGATGCCAGATCGGAGCGTGGGTCGGCATTTTCACCCACAGTTCGCACAAAGCGATCCGCATCTACGGTCGCCATTACACGGATGTCGCAGAAGACGAGAAAGAATTCTACGTCGTCAAGAAAGTCAAGATTGGCAAGTATGTCTTTATCGGGGCAGGAGCGAAAGTGTTGCCAGGTGTGACGATCGGTGACGGAGCGTTGATTGGTGCCGGAGCTCTAGTTCGAGAGTCGGTGCCTCCTTTCGCGATCGTGGAAGGTAGTCCTGCCCAGGTCGTCGGCAGTACTGAAACACTCGATAAACGGGCTCTGAAAAGCGAGAAGTTTCGGACGTGGTATGACCAGTGGCAGGAAGCGAACATGACCGAAGTCGTTTCCGCGAACTTGCCTGAATGAAAGTGATTCGTTCCTCGTTTGGGAATGGACTTCAGTAAACCAGTATGAATCAGCAATCTCCACCGCGCGTGGCCCATTTCGTCCATGCCGCCTTCGCGCTGACCGAAACGTTTGTTCACGACTTCGTATCGGCTGCCCGGCGTTACGAGAGCTGGGTCTATGCGGCGGAACGCGTGAATCGCGATCTGTTTCCGTGTGACCGGGTCGAATTGCGGCCAGAGGAAAGTGGGGCGTTGCGTCAGTTCATCACCCGGCCATTTCGGCGCAGCAAACATGGGGCACGTCTCGACGCGCGAACATTCGTTCGGAAAGCGAAGCCGAATGTCGTGCATGCTCATTTTGGACCACGCGGCTGGGAAGCTCTGCCTCTTTGTCGGAAGCATTCCATTCCCCTGATGACGAGCTTCTACGGTCGCGATGCATCAGCAATACCAAGCGAGGGCGATTGGCGGAAGCGATACGACGAGCTCTTCTCCGAGGGAGATGCGTTCGTTGTTGAAGGCCCCGCCATGAAGCAGCGTCTGGTCAGACTAGGGGCTCCCTGTGATCGGGTTCACATCGTTCCACTGATCTGTCGCGACGGTTACGAGTTTCGTACGCGAAGCTGCCCGCCAGAAGAGAAGATTCGATTCGCGTTCGTCGGAAGGTTCGTGGAAAAGAAAGGGCTGCCTGTTCTCTTGCAGGCACTCCAACGAGCAAAAGAGAAACTCGGAGCATTTTCTCTGGCAGTCATCGGCGACGGTGACGACCGAAAACGGATGGAAGAACTTGCTGCCCAACTGGGAATTGCCGCGGAGGTCGAATTTCGCGGCTTTTGTTCCAGAAGTGAAATGATCGCACAGCTCTCGAACGCGGATGTATTAGTCGCGCCGAGTCGGACGGCGTCGGATGGCGATACCGAAGGGGGAGCTCCTACGATATTGGTGGAAGCCATGGCAATGGGAATACCCATTGTCGGGACAACGCACGCCGACATTCCTTTTGTCTGTTCCGCCTATCAAGATTATCTGGCGGAAGAAAACGATGTCGCAGGATTGGCTTCGCAACTGGTCAAGATTCGGGATGACCATATGCGATGGCCCGCGCTGGCAAGCGACGCAATCCAAGTGGTGCGACAACAGCACAGCGAGGACAACATCGATCGTTTGGAAGCGATCTATGACTTGGTCGCCGCCGGAAGGTCTTCGGGCAATGTCGAATCGCCAATCGAGGCCGGTCGGGAGAGACTAGGCTGATTCGACGGCTAGTTCACGTGAATTCGTATCACGCTTCCAAGACCACGCGCTCAGCCCGATTGCCAGGACGACCGGTAAGATACTGATGGCGGGCGTCGCGGCCAGACCCAATGGGGAGGCGACCACTTGGCCACCCACCAGCGCACCGATCGCAATGCCCAGGTTGAAGGCAGATTGGTTTAGGCCTGCGGCGACGTCTTCGGCACCGGGCAGGTATCGACGGGCCTGTTCAACCGCGAGGAGCTGCAAGCCGGCGCCGGGGGCGAACATCGTGAAAGCAAACAGCAAAAATGCGGGCACCACGGCGATTTGATAAGGTGCTGCCAGCCACAGGGCCAACAGGCTAACGGCCACCAACGCATAGCCACCCACCAGGGCCGGGTGCAAACCACGATCAGCGACTCGGCCGCCTACCAGGTTTCCAAACGTGACGCAGACGCCCAGCAAGGCGAACAACATGGTGACCATCGTTGGACTGAACCCAGAGACTTCCTCGAGGAAGGCAGTCAGGTAACTCAGCGTTGCGAACGTGCCCGTATAGCCGACGGCGGTCATCGCGAGCGCGAGTAGCAACTGCGGATGCATCAGGGCAGCGAATTGACGCCCAAGGCTGAGCCGGTTTTCTGACAATGGAAGCTTCGGCACGAACATACCAATGCTGATGATCGTCAACAGACCCAGTCCCGATGTCGCCGCGAAGGCCATTCGCCAGCCGACCAGCTGGCCGAGGATGGCTCCGGCAGGCACAACGGTGGCCATGGCAATCGAGAGCCCTGAGAACAAGATCCCAATCGCGCCGGCTTCGCGCCCTTTGGCGACAAGGCTCGAAACGGCCGTCGATGCCAAGGCAATGAAAACGCCATGCGGAATCGCGGAAAGAAAGCGAATTGCCAGCAAAGTTTCGTAGTTCGGGGCGAAGGCAGCCGCAAGGTTGGTGATCGCAAAGATCACCATCAGCCCAATGAGTAGCGGCTTCCGAGAGATCCCTGATGAGAACGACGCCAGAAACGGTGTCAACAACGTCACGCCCAGGGCATAGCCTGAGATCAAGAGTCCTGCGGAGGAAAGCGTAACCTTCAAGTCCGCGGCAATGGTTGGCAACAGGGCGGCTGGCAGGAACTCGGTTGTTCCAATGCAGAAGCACCCCATCGTTAAGGCCAACAGCGATGGAGGACAGGCACCTGGCTGCTTTACATCCGTGATCGAATCTACTGCTTCACGCGTGGCGGCGATGTCGCCGGCCAAAGACACCGAATTCATGGTGATGCTGACAATCTCAATGGAAGGTCACGAACCGACAAACAAGCCGGCTGCGTGTTACTCGTATCGATCCTTCGATCGATGGTCTATGTCGACTTGGGGTTTTCGACGGTTACGATTCACATGGCGGGTTGAAGCCGTAGTTTTCACGTCGCGTTCAATTCATGGAACTCAACGAAACAACTGGCTTATCCAAAATCGTACGAGTCGATTGATTTAAGGCAAGGTGAGATGCCGCTCCCGCGGCAAAAAGCATGGTGAGTGGTAAAATCGTCACCACTCAGCTATACCGATAAAAGGTCTTATGGGGGCAGAAATGGGCCCAGCAGCTACTGGTGATCGCTAGCTGCGATGAAAGTCAAAATGAGAAACTATTCTCAATTCGATGACGACCTTCGTTGACTTACTCGACAGGCAAAACGAACGGGAGAGAATGTTCCCAAGAACCGCTGTTTGTGGCGGAGACAATGTTGTAGAACGCGATCTCGATGGCCGTGATTAGATTTCCAGCTGGTCGAATCGACCTGACAAGACGCTAATCTTTGGGCTGGACGTCTTCCACATGAAGTTCTTGCCAAAGTTGCCAAAAACGAGCTTCTAGGCTTCGCCCAACGGTGAAGGCGACGAGACGCTCGGCGAAAGTTAAAGGGACAGTGCGAACCGTATTAATCGTGGTTAGTTGTCTTCAAACGGTTCTTCCCAGATGGCCGTTCCGCGATTGCCTTTCCAATCGGACCAGGCACGGCTCATCGCTCCGGTGCTAAACTGGAGCGTCATGTTGCCTTCGTGATCGACGGCAATGATCCCGCCATCACCTGGCTTCAAGACTTCGGTTAAGCAGGCATCGACCGCTTCGGCAACCGACTGCTGGTCTTGCTTGACGCGCCAATTTACCTGAAAGGCAATGGCGTTCCGAATGTACTCTTCGCCGCTGCCGGTACCACTGACGGCGCAGCCTTGATTGTCGGCGTATGTTCCCGCCCCGATGATAGGCGAGTCGCCGACACGGCCTACCATTTTGCCCGTCATTCCACCGGTGCTGGTCGCAGCAGCCAGGTTGCCATGCTGGTCCAATGCCACGCACCCGACCGTACCGCGAGAGATATCGAAGTCTTTGGTTGCCGGAGCATTGTTGGCAATTGGCGGCATGCCATAGGCAGGTTCCTTCAAAGGTGGGACACCGTCTCGCTCCAGCTTCTTCAGGAGTTGACTCCAGCGCGTGGCATCGAAAAAGAAGTCAGGCGTCACCATTTCGATTCCTTGCGATTCAGCAAACGAGTCGGCCGCTTTCGAGGTGAGAAGTACGTGGGGCGTCTTCTGCATGACCAGCCTGGCAGCCTGGATGGGGTGACGAGTTCGTTCCATGGCAGACACACCCCCGCACGCGAGGGTACTGCCATCCATAATCGACGCGTCAAGCTGATGAAATCCTGCAGCGTTGAAGACTGCCCCGCGTCCCGCGTTAAAGCATGAGGCGTCTTCCAGAACCATGACGGTGGCTTCGACCGCTTCGAGGGAAGTGCCTCCCTTTTTCAAGATCTCCTCGCCAGTTTTCAGTGCCTGTTGTAGCCCTGCTTGATAGGCCGCCAGACGTTCCGGGGAAATATCTTTGGCGACCGAACCGGCGCCCCCGTGCAAGGCGATGGCCCAGCGAGCGTCCTCGGCATGAAGCGCCGAAAGCGATCCGAACATGATCACGGCGAACGCGAGCCTCTTCAGACACTTCAAGAGAGTAGTGGCCATGGTGACAAGTCCCTCGGATTGGAAGTGGTTGTGGGAAGTTCGCAGAGTCGAAGGATGGCGACCGGCTTAACGCTTTTCGTCTCGATAAACGGCGACGCCGCGCTGGCCGGTGGAATCGGCCCACGCCCGGTGCATCGATTTGGTGTTCATCTCCAGGGCAAGATTGCCCTGATGGTCAACCGCGATGATGCCCCCTCCGCCTGGTTGCAACACATTGTCGATGCAGTCGACGACGACATCTTGCAGTGATTCGTTTTGACGGCTGACACGCCAGTTGACCTGGAACGCGATCGAATGCCGCATGAACTGTTCGCCGTGCCCGGTGCAACTGATGGCGCAGCCTCGATTGTCGGCGTAGGTTCCGCCGCCGATGATGCCGGTATCGCCAACGCGGCCGCAGGTCTTCGACGATGTGCCTCCGGTACTTGTCGCCGAGGCAAGGTTGCCTGACGAATCGAGCACAACGCAGCCGACGGTACCTCGCGAGATGTCCGTGTCGCCGGTTGCAATCGGGGGCTCTGGCAGTTCAGGCATTCCATAAGGAGGTGTCTTCAGTACCGGGTAGCCAAGTTGCTGCTGCGATGCTTCAAACTGCTCCCAACGGACTGGATCGAAGTAGTAGTCTTGCGAGACCTGATCGAGTTGGTGCAGTCGCCCGAAATCGTCGGCGTCTTTTCCGACGAGCAAAATGTGCCGGGTCTGTTCCATTACCAGTCGCGCGGCACGGATCGGATTGCGGAGCGTGCTGACCGCGCCGACAGCCCCACAAGCCAAATGTCGGCCATCCATGATCGAGGCATCCAACTGGTGGTACCCCAACTGATTAGGGACCGAACCCTTGCCGGCGTTGAAGAGGGTGTCATCTTCCAGCGCCATCACGGTCCGCTCGGCGACGTCGAGCGCCGTTTCACCTGCGGTCAGCAGATCTTCCGCCAGACGTAGGATACGATCGAGCGACTGGCGGTACGCGAGAACACGCTCGGGCGTCACATTATCTGGCAGGCAACCGGCGCCGCCATGCAAAGCGATCGCCCAACGCGAAGAACTAGGTGAAGTAATCAGGGAATCGACCTTTTCGAGAGGCTAAAGAGGCAAACAAAAGCAACGATTCTGCTTCCATTGGGTGGCACGTCAGCAGTGGTTGGCGATCGTTCACCGATGTTCGACATAAGACAGACTATCACACCAGATTGTCGTTCCAATGCACAGTAGCGCATTTCGATTTTCCGAATGCGCATGACCGTAATGTGTCGACTTTCCATACGCCGGCGGCAGCCGCAGATCAGAACAATTGCCGCGCGGCTGCCTAGGAAAAACTTTTGCGGTATGGCAGTTTTTCGCCTTGCTTCGCAAGTGGCAGTTACTTGGCGGAGAGAGTACCTTTAACCGGTGCGATATTCGGCGGGGGTAATGCCGGTATGTTCTCGAAATGCACGGATGAACCCACTGGTGCTATCGAATCCACTCCGCACAGCCACATCGACAATGCTGAGCGTTGTCGACGTCAGCAAATGCTGGGCATGACGCATCCGCGATAGCCGGATTTCCTGCGCGATCGAATGCCCGATCAACGACTTAAATCGCTTTTCAAGCGTCTTGCGGCTCATCTCGCCATTGTCGACCACGTCGGTCACGGTAATCGGATGATTGCAGCGTGCCCGGATGAATTCGATTGCTGCAGCCACGTCGCAATCTTCGAGTGCGAGAAACTCGGAAGATCGTCGTACAAACATGTTGCCCGGTGGGACGACGATTGGCTCTGGCGGAATCGGCTCGCCTTGGATCATTCCGTCGAGAAGCTGGGCCGCTAGAAATCCGATCCGCTCTGAGTTTTGCGAAATACTGGAAAGGGGAGGCATCGTCGTCTCGCAAATCAGCCGGTAGTCGTTCACCCCGACGACCGACATGCTGAAAGGGACGTTGATGCCCAGGCTTTTGCACGCTTCGACTACTTCATGGGCGAACTCGTCATGGCAAGTCGCCACGCCACAAGGTTGTGGTAACCCACCAAGCTGCGATTGGAGCGCCGCTTGATCGATTCGCCGATCGATGACGTCGCCATTGACGATCGATTCAAAGGCAATCTCGATGGAGGTCGCATGGTGCCCTTCCTCGTGCAGTCTGCGTAAGAAGCCTTCCCGACGGAGACGATTGTGATGCCAGGCAAAGTGGCCGACGAACGCGAAATGTTTCAGCCCCAGACTCAGCAGGTGATCTGCCAGGCGGTCGCCGATCGCGAGGTTATCGGAATGCACAATGGCCTGGCTAGGAGAAGGTTCTTCGTGCAAGGTAAGATTCACAAAGGGAACCTTGAGCGACTGCAGAAACGCAATCTGTTCGGCGGTTTCGGCATATGCGATCACGCCGTCAGCGTCGGCCTGAGCCAGCGTGTCCCAGGGAACATAGGGAATCGCGGCGTGCTTGATGATCTGAATCTGCCCGGTCTCCGCCGCGTATTGCATCACGCCCCGAATCATGCGGACTTGATTGTCCGAATAGGGAATGACGACGAGCGCGACTTTATGGGGCATCGTGGCACGAGAAAGAGGTTGACGAAGTTGCCATCCCGCATGGTCTGGCGAGCGGCGTCGCCGGTCGGAAGAGGCTGGACGACGCGTTGAGTCTGTTGTAGACACGATTCCACCAGGTCGGTTCAAATTAGCCAATCCGGTTCCCCATGGCAAGGGAGCGAGATTCTTCCAAAGCGGGGGACTGAACTACGGCAAGACGCATTCATGAACCGGAAACTGACTATCCGCCATGATTTGCCAGCACATCAGTTGCATCCTCGGCAGATGAAATGGTCCTTTCCAAAGGCCACCTTTCAGCGTCGAACTAACGCGTCCATCGCGATGAAGATAGCCGAACCATTCGCCCGACTCGGGATCGGGAAAATGCGTATAAGCCCAATCGTGCACCATCTGATGCCACTGGGCATAGCGCAAGTCTCCCGTGAGCCGATAAGCAAGCAGGGTCGCGATGATGGTCTCATTTTGCGGCCACCAGAACTTCATGTCGTGCCAGTATTCTTGGACTGGCTTACCATCGATATCGACGAAATAAAGAATGCCTCCATACTGCTCGTCCCAGCCCCGCGGCCACATGTAATCGAGCATCTTTGTCCCCAACGAGACGAGTTGCGAGTCACCTCGCTGGTGACCTTCCCACATGATGAACCAGGCCCCTTCGATCGCATGCCCTGGGTTTAAGGTGCGCCCGTCAAAATGATCGAGCCGCTGACCGTCGAGGCCAACGGTTTCCATCACGCAGTGACAATCGTCGTGAATATGAAACGATTCGATCGCCTCGATACTTCGATCGATCCAAGCGTCGGCCCCTGGCAGGTCAATGGATCCGCGAAGTTCCTGCGCCGTGTTAATGGTAATCATGGGAACACCGATGCCGCGCGTGGGGCGCACGTCGGTGAACTTGGGTTCAACCACATGATTCACGAAACGGTCGAAGAGCAACTTGGCTCGGTCGGCATACTGCTCTTTGCCGGTCGCCTTGGCAAGTTCACCGTAGGCAATTGCGGCAAACGACTCCGAAAACGCATAGCGGCGCTTCCGCAGTGGTTTACCCTCGCGAGTCAGGTGGAACCACATGCGCCCGTCGGCTGGATCGCAGCAATGCTGTTCGAGGAACGTCAGACCATGTTGTGCCAGCTCTAACCATTCGGGACGCTGCTCGACTCGATTGAAGAGTTCGCCTAAGAGCCAAGTGAATCGCCCTTGCTGCCAGACTCCCTTGTCGGTATCGACGATCGTTCCATCGCGATCCAGCGACGTGATGAAGCCCCCATGTTCGCGGTCAATACTATACCGCATCCAAAAAGGAAGGACGTCGTTCAAAAGCCCATCGCGATAGGTGGTCAAAAGTGATTGTCGCCGAACTTCGTCCACTAGAGTGTTACCTTTTCATCACGAGCCGGTGCAGGGGTTGATTCATAAATCGTCAGACCAGCCAGGTCTCTCGGCTGACCACCCCTCAGGAAACTGGCGAGGTAGCCCATCACGAAACAGATTGAAACACTGGCAGCCGGATAGAAGTAACCATTAACCGGCGTGTATCTCCAGATCACCAGCATCGAGAGTGTCCCGGCGATGGCGCCGACCATGGCACCCCACTGATTTGCCCTTCGCGTGAGTGCCCCCAGTAGGAACAGCCCGCCCAGCATACCCATGAAGAGGCCCAGAATCATGATGAAGGCGTCGAACAGTGAACGAATATCGGGATGGACAAACATCAGGCCAAGCATCGTGCCGACCGTTCCAATGATCAAAGTGCAGGCCCGAGCAGCCCACAGGTAACCACCTTCCGTGGTGCAAAGATCCAGCGGCCGCAGGAAGTCAACAATAATGGTCGTCGCCGAAGAATTCATACTGGTCGACACGGTCGATTGGGCCGCGGCGAACACGCCAGCAACAATCAAACCGGCCAGCCCGACCGGAATCTCACGCGCGATGAAGAGCGGAAAGATCTGATCGGTGGTGATGGTCGGATCGAGCTTCTCGGGATGGCTGGAATAAAAGGCGAACAGCGCCGTGCCTATCAGGAAGAAGAGGATCGTCGCAGGGATCGTGAGTAGTGCGCTCAACCAGATCGAACGGGCTGCAAGCTGCTCGGTAGGGGTCGTGACGTAACGCTGAACGACAGCCTGATCGGCAGTGTACGAAGCAACGTTCTGTCCTACGGCACCAGCGATGATCACCCACAGCGCGACCTGGGCACTGGAGATGTCGTGATGCCAGTTCGCGTAATTGAATTTCTGCGATTGCTGTGTGATCTCCCAAAAGCCACTCATGCCTCCATCAACCCCCAACAGCAGTAAGCCCACCGCCAGGAAGGCACCACCGAGAAGGACAAACGTTTGAATGGTATCGGTCCAAATCACCGCCTCGATTCCACCCAAAGTGCAGTAGGCGATACTGAGCACTCCCATCAGCAACACCGACTGGCTCGGACTGAGTGGGGTGGCAACTGCAAGAGCCAACGCGGTTAGCGACATGACAACCGCCATCCGAAACAGGTGGAAGAGTACGAAGCTCATGCTCGCGAGTAGCCGCACCGGCCGCCCAAAGCGCATCTGCAGATATTCGTACGCGCTTGTCGCATCAATTCGTCGGTAGAAGGGAAGGGCGACGTAGACTGCGAGAATAGCAACGAGCGGAATCGTCAAGTTGCCAATCGCGTAGACCCAATCCTGAGCGAAGGCTTTCGAGGGAAGTCCGGTAAAGGTCAGCGAACTGAGCATCGTGGCAAAGATGCTGCAGCCAGCGGCCCACCACGGTATCTGTTTGCCCCCGCGAAAGTAGTCGTCGGTATTCTTATTTCTGCGAGTAAAGTAAACACCGATGCCGACCATCGCCAGCAAATAGGCAAACAAAACGCCGTAGTTGATCCACCCAAACCCAGACGAAGTCGCCACCAGGGTTACCAGCCAAATTTTGGGCGAACGAACTCTTGGTCGAACTTCCCCAGTGGGAATGACGACTGCGTTATCCCAGCGAACGGCCGACGTCGTCACCAGGTTCTCGGGCGTCTTTCCTGCGCGCGTCCAGGTATCGGTGATCGTGTGATAGGCCCAAGCCTCTTTCGGGAAACCAGGGTGCAAGTCTTTCAGTTCCTCCGCCTCCCCCCAGTGGCTGTCATCGGCAGCTCCCAGAATCAGGAGGTGGCTCTGACCCATCCCGATTGCTTCGCCTGCCATCATTACGCGAGGGGCCTGCCGGCGTTGGACCCAGTCGCCGGTTGTGGGGCGATATTCCCAAGTATCCGCAAGAAACTTCGTTTCGTTTTCGACTGCAGATCGGCCTCCGATCACATAGATCCCGTCATAAAAACCGTCGTGCTGTGCCGCGACCAGATTGAAGGCACGAGCCACGCCAGGCAAGGGAGCGAGTTCGTGCCACTTCCATTGGGTTGGTGGAACGTTCGGCATCATTTCAAGGACCCACATCTCGTTGGTGGCACTGGCAAGGTCCAAACCTGTTTGACCACAAGCGAGATAGACCTTCGAACCGACAACCACGGCTTGGGCATACGCAACCGGATGAGGAAACGGAGCGCACTCGACACATTCGATGCCGTCGTCCGTCCAACGCAGCAAGAAGACATCGGCGTAGGTACGTTCGGCGTCGCAGCCACCTATGCACAGAACGCCATGCGGTGTTGTGACACTTGCACCATAGGCAATCCGCCTGGGCAGCTCCCCACCGTCATGCCAGACATAGCGATTGTCGGTCCGGGTCAGCACGTGAATGGCGTTGGTCCACTGCTTGTCTGCCTCCCAGACAGGTCGTGGAAAGTTAGCACCACCGGCGACAATAAGGGCATCATGACTCACTCCGGTAAACGCACCTGCAACGCCGAGTTCGTTTGGGAGTGCCGGAAGTTCCTGCCACTCAAGCAGCGACTGGGCAGCTGTCGGACGTTGGCCAGCACCAATTCCGATGAATGCGACAATCGTAAGGATGAAAGGGCGGAACATGACTAAGCAGGCATCGGCCTCGGTAAGGGTGGCAGGAATGTGAACGTTACGGGGCAATCAATTCTGCCAGCACATCAAGCTGGACCAGATCTTCCCGTAACTTGGCGACTTGGTTGCGAGTGAGTGACTGCTGAGGTAAGCGGCAGGTCCCGAACTCGAAGCCCAGCATCCGCAAGACTTCTTTCATTGCGGAATGGAATGGGAACTGCCCGAGGATCCGAATCATTTCGATCGACTTACTTTGAAGTTGCCGCGCTGTCTGCATGTCACCAGATTCAAAGGCGGCGCTCATTCGCTCGTATAAAGGGGCGGCAATGTTGTACGTACTGCCAATCGCACCTCGGGACCCAGTAGCGAGCGCCCCAAGCATCATCTCGTCGCAGCCCCAGACCACGTCGTACCGGCCACCTTCGAGTTCCAAGCACTGCTGGAACTCGTGCAGCTTGGTATCGGTGTACTTCAGACCGGCCAGGTTCGGGATGGCCTGCCCGGCTCGGCTGAGAAAGTCGACGATGTCGACCGTCGAACCGGTCAAGACCGGAATGTGATAGTAATAGAACGGCAAGCCTGGTGCGGACGAGGCAATCTCGTGCATGCACTCGATCAGCCCCTCCGTGCTGGCGATCTTGAAGTACGATGGGCACGTTGCGGATACCGCATCGGCTCCGATCGACTCGGCATGGGCCGCGAGCATCTTGGCATCGGTCAGGCTGTTATGCCCGACTTGAACAAAGATTGGAACGCGACCGGCCGCCGCTTGGACATAGGCTTCCGCGACACGGCAGCGCTCGTCAGTCGTCAGGCTCATGCCTTCCCCTGTGCTTCCACAGACATAAAGGCCGCGAATGCCACTGGCAATCAGGTACTCGACCATAGCCTCAATTGGTGTCACATCGAGACGGCCGTGGGCATCGAACGGCGTATAAGTTGCGGCAACAAGGCCGTGGATTCGATCGGTCATGGTAAAGCGATATCCTAAGGTTGGCTCGTCGTGGGAGCGAACGGGAATGGTTCCGTAGTGAAAGGAGAAGCAGGCAAGCCTTCGCCATTGAAAAAGTTAACTGGCGGCTCTGGAAATGGTGCCCAGGCATACCGAGCAAACTGAGGCGTGGTGACCTGGGACGAAGTGAGGCGAATCGTGTCCTCTTCGATCTTGGCCGTCGCAGGGTAGAACCGTCGATCGGTGCCTGCCACTTCAAAGTGACGCAGCGGCTTGGCGTCGGACGAAGTCAGTCCGCTCTTGGCGTGGGTGAACGAAAGAACGAGGTCGTTGCCGGATACCACTGAGTCGACTAGTTGCGGTCCCGTGCAGTCGGAGCCGATGTCGATCGAGTAGACCTCAGAGAGGGCCAACCGAGCGAGTCGCTCGCCGACCGGACGTTTCTCCGCTGGATGAACATTGGTCCGCTCGCCGGTATCAACCGTGACTGCCATCGAGCAGTGAGGAACTCGTTCCGCCACGACTCGTTGCCCTTCGCGGAACAGGGGCCACGCTGGTCGTTCGATGACGGGAAGCTGAACGAACAGGAACGGAAGCTCTGGCCGGGCCAGCTGTTCTCGCCAGTCGCTGATCAAGGCATCCAGCAGGGGCACATGCTGCACGGCACGAGCTTCCGTTTCCGCATTCGATTCCCCCTGGTACCACAACACGCCCCGGAATGGAAAGGAAGCGATCGGGGCAACCGCCGAATCCCACAGAAACCCAGGCTTGAAGGGATGGTTTGGGCCAAGATCATCGCCTGCGATTGGCTCGCCATTTTGCATGCCGGTCAACAGGTTGTCGTAGCCGCGTTGGCGGCAGAAGTCTCCCAGCAGCGGATTGTTCAGCCAATTGCCTTGCACCAATGGACGAAGTTCGTCAGAGCCCTCCAGGCATCCGCGACGAATCCAAGCTTCGGTCGGCGATCCACCCGAGGAAACATCGATCAGCCCGACCGGGACCTGCAACTGCTGTTCGAGTTGCCGACCAAAGTACCAGGCAACCGCCGAGAACTTCTGGGCCGACTCTGAGGTAGCTCGCGCCCAAGTGCCTTGTTTGAAGTTGGCGACTTTCAAGGTCTCGTTCAGCGCGTGGCTGTTGGCCCGGGGAATGCCAGGGGCGGAATCTTCCAGATCGAGCAGCCGAAGCGTGCGCTGAGACGTGATGGCGATTTCCGCCTTGCCTTCGTGCGTCGATCGAAGCGGCCAATCCATGTTCGATTGCCCGGCACATAGCCATACTTCGCCAACCACAACGTCGTTGAATTCAATTGAGTCGCCAGCGGCGGAGACCGTCAAGCGAAGCGGCTCAAAACTGGCCTTCCTGGCCGGAAGGCTTGCCGACCAACTTCCGTTGCTGTCGGATGTTGTCGCGATCGTATCGGCTCCCAACGTGACGCCAACGGGCACTCCTGGTTCGGCTGTTCCTGAAATGGTGACAGGAAAGTTGGCTTGAAGCACCATGTGGTCGCCAAACACTTTCGGAAGCGATAACGATGTCTTCTCTGGTGTTGGTTTGCGAGGTGGCTTCGGTGCGAAGATGTCTTGCAGCGGGATACGCTGGAAGGTGAGCTGCGATCGGCTTCCTTCGTACAGAAGGCCGACCGTCTTGTCGTCGATCATGGTCATGCAAGAATATCCTGCCCCACGTCCTTCATCGAGAAGAACGCGATACTCTTGCGGCCAGGTCTCCCCAGAATCGGGCGAGCCTTTGATGGTGATCAGTTCGCGGGCCGCTCGGCTATCTGGGTTCGAGAACAGCAGCCGAGGACCCGGCGAACCTGTCGTTTCTGAGGCAACATTGATCAAGCTTGCCATGCACGCTCCCGGCTCGATCAGCAGCTTTTGCGAACTGGGATGTTCCTGCCAGGTCTTTCCCATGTCGGTCGTCGTCATCACGACGCGTAACCCGGCCCGGTTATAACGGCAGTTGAGCATCAATTTGCCTGGTTCGATTTCGACGACTTGCGCCTCGGTCGTATCTGGCCAGGCCGCCGTGCTGCTATGCCAGGTCTTGCCGTGATCTTGGGAATAGATGATCGCCGAATGAGGCAATCGTTTGGCGTCTTGAAACTGCGAAGCAAAGACGAGCGTGCCGTCCTGCATCGTGATTCCCTTGCCAGGACCTTGCAGCAGCAAGCACCATTCTTTGCGTTTGACTTGCGAAGTGATGTTAATCGGCTTCGACCACGTCTTACCGTCGTCATCGGAACGCGTAAGCACGATCTGGCCCGTTTCGTCGGGGGTAAGCCCAGGGCCAGAGCCATGCCAGGCACGGTTCCCATGACTCCAAAGTCCCGCTACCCAGATCGTGCCGGTGTTGCGATCGACCAGCACGGCCGGGTCACCGACGCCATCGTATCGCCACTTGGGATTCTCGCCCATGTCGAGGATGACTTGCATCGGCTCCCACGTCTTTCCGCCATCAGTACTGCGCGACATGCCAACGTCGATGTTGCCAGGCAGGTCTCCTCCATTACTGTGGCGGATATCGTAAACGGCGATCAGTGTCCCGTCATTCGTCGTCGTCAGCCCAGGGATTCGGTAGGTATGAACGTCGTCGTCTTGCGACTGGCGAATCGCATGGCCGATCCGCAGGGGAGCTGCAGGCCTTTCGTATTGGGCTTCGTATAACTTGCCAGCCACGGTGACCGATTTGCACACAAGCAATGTTGTGTGCGAAGGATCGGCGTCCTTCCTCAACAGGATGGAAGCGTAGATCGTGTTCGTTCCTGGTTGGAGCGGACTGGTGCCATTGAATCGCAACTCGTTGGAAGGGGGGTGAGCACCACCAAAGATCTGCAAACCAGGCCCCACGCTTTCAGGGTGATTCCAATTGGGCTTGGTTCCATCGGCAGAGCGGAGCAGCTCGATGGATTCGATATCGCTTTTGGCAATCGTGCCGCCAAGTTCGAGTTCGATTTGCTGAATGCTTAGCGGCTCTAGATTGCCATCTGTTTCGATCGTGATTTCCGCGACGGCGTTGTATCGGCAGCCGGTAAGAACGGGCACCACGGGATAGTTGACGTTGACCTGTTTCACCTGCATCGGGGCATCGCGAACGAGCGAGACGTCGTCGATCAAGACACCACTTCCAGCCGGGGAAGTACTACGAAAGCGAACCTGCGTGGGTGCTTGTTGGGGTAACGGTAACGTGAGGTGATGGCGGAACGAACCAACCTGGGCCTTGCCGCTATCTTGGTAAAGGATCTTCCACTGGTCATCGAACTTGCCTTCGATCGTGAATTGAAATGGGGGCCGGGAAGTCCATCGTTCGAACCAGAGATCGAGGCGATCGACGCCGCCAGAAATGGGTTCTGGCGTCCAGAGGATCTCGCGCATGGAGCCTCCGAACAAACGCAAGGACTGCTGGCCCGAACGATGGTGTGCCCGAGTGATCTCCGCATGGCCCGCTTCGGCGGACCACGTTCCTGAGAGATCGCTGGCGCGTTGCAGATTACCCGCGGGCATCGTCTCGAAGCTGGTCGCTGGCGAGATTTGGACGGAGGGCTGCTCCTGACCGAAGCCAACCGCCGCACCGGCCATCAGCAGCAGGGCACTGATCCAGATTGTTGTGAGCGAAGATTTCATGTAGGCAACTTTCACGTAGACAGGCGACGATCGAGGAACGTGGCTACATCTTCAGGTCGAAGTCAAAGTGATTGTTCTGCTCGCTCACGTCGGCATTGAGTTGCGTCCGTGCGTTGTAACGCGACGGAATCGCCAGCGCCGTGCCGGATGTCAGATCGACGGTGGCAGGTGCGGCGAACTCGTCTTCATTTGGATCTTCGCCACTCCATACGATGCGTACCTGATTCGGGCCTTCCGTTGCTCCGAGGGCGGAGTCGGAGAACATCATCTGATAGTTTCCGTTGGCATCGGTCAGGCCGGAAGAACGACGCCCTTCGGTCGGTTCAAAGTAAACTTTCAAGCCAGAGACGGGCGAGCCGTTTACCTTGACCGTACCAGAGACCGGAATCAGCTTCTGCGTATTCGCAGCGGGACTGCACCCGGTCGCCGCCAGCAGGGCGAGGGTAACGGCGGATGCGAGTAACGATCGTGTCGACATGGAATTCACCTGAATCGAAAAATGAGTTGACGAAGGATGAAGTCGCTGCAGGACCTTGATTAAAAGTTTCCGACCACCTGGCCATCGTTCCGCTGGCCTAGTCGCAGGTAAGTGGTCATATCGATCGTCTCGGGCAGAAACGTCGTCGAGCCATCCGACAACGCGAAGATCGCTCCGCCTGGGTGTCGACTGGTGAAGACGCGTTCTTCCTGGAAGCCATTGTTGCCACCATCTTCGTTGATCGCGAAATCGACCACGCCGGTGATGGCAAAGACCGCTCCGGTCGAACAGTTCGCACACTTGTCGAGTCGCGTTCCAGCCCAGACGCCCATCTGGTTGCCGTGAAGCTGGCTTTTCTCGCCGATCGCCAGCGTGTTGCTCGTCCCGTCGGTGATGTCGGCGAAGCGAACGCCGCGACCTGGGCCGAGGACCCCTTCAAACTGATAGGTCGCCATTTGGGAGTCGGTTCGACCGTAGAAGGGATTCGAGGAACTCGAAAGGGCTGGCGACCAGGCAGCTCCGGATTGAGCCGTATCGTATCGCCCCAGAACGCCACTATAGTTGGAGGCCCCGAAGCGAAAGCCGCCGTTGACGACGATCGGATCAGGATTGTCCGAAGGACAGACGTATGCTGGAAGCAGCGTCTGCGTCAGATCGAAGTTCGCCACACCAAGGCCGACGATTCCGACCTGAAGTTGGTCGTAGAGGGCATTCTGTTCGATGTAAGGCAAGAGGAAACTTCCCCAGCCCCACGAGGCCCGACCGAGAGTGTTCGATCCGCGCCCTTCCTGAAAATAGATCCAGCCTGGTGGAAACGAACCGATCGTATCGTGATAGTTGTGCAGCGAGAGACTCAACTGCTTCAAATTGTTGGTGCATTGAATGCGTCGAGCCGCTTCGCGAGCTTGCTGGACGGCAGGCAACAACAATGCGATCAGGACGCCGATGATGGCAATAACCACCAACAACTCAACGAGCGTGAAGCCGTTCCTTTTCATGGGGTTTCAACCTTCTGCAATGGTATCCGGAGAATGAAAATGAATAAGTCGGAATCAAATGCATCGATGGTGTGTGTCGTGTTGGACGAAAGCCGAGGATCGAATCCGCATCGCGAAATGCAGGGGCTACCAATGGCGTAGCGACGTCGGTCCGAGGCGTGGGGATTGAATGGGATCAACGACATACACGAAACTAACAGGACCCGTTTGGATAGGTTGCCGAAAAATGGCATGCTTATGTGCGCAAATGACCCGGGTGATATTTTTTTCAGTGAACGGGTCGTAAACGGCGATCAGGCGGGCTTTCGATAGCACCACCCCAAAAAATCAGATCTCAGGCAACTTCCCATGCAAAACCCAACCCACAACAGCGCTGGCATTCAGCAGCCCACCACCGATCCAACGCCGATCTTCGAGCATTTCCGCGGGATGCATGGTTCGGAACTGCTGACTGCGGCGGTGGCTCACTTCGATCTGTTCGGCCGTTTAGAAAAGACGCCGCTGACCTTCGACGCGCTGCGGAAAGAGCTGCAGCTCGAGAAGCGTCCGGCCGTCGTGTTGATCACGGCGCTGCGAGCGATGGGGCTGATTGCCGAGTCCGATGGCAAGTTAGCCCTCACCGAGCTGGCCAGCGAGCATCTGGTGCCGGGCAAGATGTTCGATTGTGGAAACTATTTGGGACTGGCAGCCCAGACCCCTGGCGTGTTGACGATGGTCAACCTGCTAGAGAGCAATCGTCCACTGGGTAGCGATGGTGATGATGCCAGCGGCGCGGCGTATATCTATCGGGATGGGATCAAGTCGGCGATGGAAGCGGAAGATCTCGCGCGGCACTTCACGTTGGCACTCTCCGGTCGTGCCAAGAATGTCGCACCAGCGCTGGCCGAAGCGGTCGCGATGGACGATGCCAAGGTCCTGCTCGATGTCGGTGGCGGGACAGGGATCTATTCGTACGTGATGCTCCAAAAGAACCCGCATCTGCGAGCGATCATCTTCGACCGACCGATGGTGCTGAATATCGCCGAAGAGATGGCGAAAGAGTATGATGTGGCCGATCGCTGCGAGTTCGTCCGAGGTGATATGTTCGCCGACCCGTTCCCTGAGAAGGCTGATACGATTCTGCTCTCGAACATTCTGCACGACTGGGACGAAGCCGAATGCCAGCTACTGGTCGATAAGTGTGCCGCAGCGTTGCCCGAAGGGGGTCGACTGCTGATTCACGACGTCTTCTTGAACGACGCACTCGACGGTCCGTTGCCAATCGCTTTGTATTCGGCGTCGCTGTTCTCGTTCACCGAAGGACGAGCTTACAGCGCTGCTGAGTATCGCGGAATGCTCGAAGCAGCCGGGCTGACCCCAGGACCGATCGCGCCGACGCTGGTTCACTGCGGCGTGCTGCCAGGAACACGCCACGCCAGGTAGTCGATGTCTTAGCGGCTTAGATCGAGCTGCGAAAGTCCTTTCACCTTCGGTAGCTCCTCGGTATAACGTCTCTTTTCAGGACGACTCACCCTACCACTGGTCTTAGGTGAATCGTCAGGCGAGTAAGGAGCGGAGGACGAGGGAGTCGTCGAGGAAGGGCGATTGGAAGGGGCCGTCTGGTCCAGATAGGAAGGCCGGTCTTCCACGAGCGAACAGCTGTACTTGATAGGAATCGTGAGTGTCTTGCCATCCACGGTAATGTCGGCAGTTCCCTCGTAATCAATCGAACTGTACACCCCAGATCTGGTACTAAAAACCATGTGTGCTTTCCCTTTCAAATGCAAGAAGGGAATCGCCTGATCTTTTTGAACGGTTTTCAAGTCATGGGTCTTTTCCACCGCGATGTCTTTCGTGACGCGTGACTTGACGCGATAGGTGGCTTGCTCAATTGCGGGGTGGAATTCGTACGAGGAAACCTCTTTGACCTTGGGATTGAATCCATATGGCAAGCGGCCACGGAGGAGCGGATTCATTCGGGCCAGTTCCGCCATGCGTGGGTCTTCCTCGATTACCAACTTCGAGTTCTTTTTCTGCGGAACGATCCGCACACTCGACGTTTCCCAGGTATCGGACGTGAAACGAGGGAGCGGCTCGAAGGCGATCGTGCTGAGTTCTCGCACAAACAGAGGCAACGTTTCGATACCATCGTCGTATTGGGTTTCACCGAACGGGTTGAGGACCAATCGGCCAGATTCCTGTTTCGTGGTCCCGCGAATATCGCGATAGAGGTTACCGGTTTTCGTTTGCTCGCTGACAAAAAAGCTGAATAGGACCAGTCGGTTATCGCTGGACCCAACCCCCTTGGGACCGGTTCTGACTTTCATTAGTGCGATTGATGGCTTCACATGTTCGGCCAGGTCAGGACCTGAAAGCTGTGGAGCGGAACTGGAACCGGCCGTGAACGAAATGTTGTTCCGCGCGAGCATGGCGGTTACCAGGTTCGATGGGACGGCGAAACCAACGTTCGAGACGCCATCGCCTGAGAGTAATTCCGACGCGACGCTCGTCACTTGCCCTTTTTCGTCGACGACAGGACCGCCGCTGTTGCCTGGGTTGACGGTCGCGTCGAGCTGGAACATCTGGTCTGGCTTGCCTTCGTTGATGCCGGAGACCGTGCCACGGGCAATCTTCAGACTTTCGCCCAGCACATCAGTCAGCGGGAAGCCAACCACGCGAACTTCTTCCGCGAGACGAATGGTCGACGAGTCGATGATCGGCAGCGCCGGCATGTTGTGGGCATCGATCCGAATCAACGCCAAGTCGTTCCGCGTGTCGAGGTCAACGACTTTGGCAATGTAGGTTTTGCCACCCAGATGGACATCGACGTTGACCGCCCCTTGAACCACGTGGGCGCACGTTACGAGGAAACCATCGGGATGGACGACGAAGGCGGTCCCGGTCGATTCGCCATCTTTGATTTCCAGCAGGCGATTCGGATCGCCAGTGCTGACTTCATACGAGATCTTGCCACCGTGATACTGCTCTTTGTCAGGCAGGGTCAGAACGGTTTGGATCTTGTAGGTCATCTTGCGCGTCGGAACTAGCGAGTATTGCAATTCGGTGGGGCGAATCTGATACGCCGGTTGATCGGCGAATGACGAGAGCGCACCACCACTTCCGTTCCCCTTTCGTCCAAATAGTGGAAGTCCGCCGGAGTTGGAACCGTCGGGCGAGACATCGGTATTGCAGCCGATCGCCGAAGCGGTGACGAGGAGAGCGAGCAGAGCTAAGCGTTTCCAAAACATTCGATTGCGACAAGCCATGGTGGACGGCTTTCGAGAGTGAGGTGATGAGGGTGGGGGATTTTTTAGTCGCGAGTTGGTCTATTCAGAAATTCGCACGACGATCACGTCTTGCTTCGGACCGACGCCGGTGACCGCGACATGATCACCATCGGGTGAACAGGCCAGTTCCTGCACGTTACGGATATTGGTCAGCTCGATCGTCTTGAGATATTCACCGGTGGTGATATCCCAGACGCTCAGCTTCGCCTTGGCACCGGTTACAAGGCGTTTGCCATCCGGTAGAAACTTGAGCGACCACTGAATCTCCGTATCGTGCATCAAACGACCCACGCCAGTCACTGTGTTGACGATGCGGATGTCATAGCTGCTGGAAACGGCAACGTACTCGCCAGTTGGCGAGATGGTCACTCGTTGCGGGTAGCTCTTGTTAAACTCCATCGTTTCCAGGAAACGTTTGTTTTCTAGATCGAAGAGATGCAACTTCCGGCCTTCGGTCGCGAGTGCCTGTTTGCCATTGGGCGTGAAGACACATTCTTTTACGTCCGCATGAACTTCTTTGAACTCGTGAATCATTTGGTGGGTCGCGAGATCCCAGTAGATCAGTTTCTGATCGGAGCTACCGGTAAGTAGCTTCGTCGAATCAGGTGAAAAGGCCATACTGCTGATGGGACCCTTGTGCCCTGTCAAAGTGCCAGCACGACTGAGGTCACCGCGAGGACTGACTTTCCAGATCGCGATCTGTTTTCGGTAGCCAGCGGTGGCAAGCCTCGTCCCGTCAGGTGAGAAGCAACAAGCGAGAATGTCGCCGAGATCATCGAGTTTCGATATCTCGTTAAGAACCGCCTCATGCTCGACGTCGAGCAGCTGAAACTTTCCACTCGACATGCCAGCAGCGATCCAGGCCCCGCTCGGCGAAAAGGTGATGTTTCGGAAACCCCACAGCGGAGCTTTAAAACGTCGCACCTCTCCCTCGGTCACGCCGGTCGGTGTCGAGATCTTCACGACGCTCGGTGGTCCAACCGCTGCTGGCGATTGTTCCCCGAGATAGGCTTTGACCTCTGGGCGAGATTTCAGGAATTGCTGATCGGCAGAAGAAAGACGTTCCCACGGAACGGTCACCATGTCTCCATTTGCCTTACGAAGCGTAAGCGCGCCGTCGCGGAACGATTCGTATTCCGCATCGATCTTGAATTTGCCAGTAGAGTCGGTCCATTCACGGCCCGAAACCATTGTCGTCGAAAGCATGACGAGCAATAGCACCGCGCCAGGTCGTGTCCAAACCATCGAGATGTGCCCCAGAAAAGATGAGTCAGAATCAAGCCCCATGGTACCGTTCTGATATTCAGGTACAAGTCTGCGAAAGCCTTTCATAGCAGACACTTGGCAAATGTTAAATTCACAATGCGACTGTTAATTTTGTGGTGTGTCACGATTGGTGGTGATACAACGGTGGCAATTCGCCGCCGACACTTTTAAACTCTTCGCAACCTAATCTTCTCTTCGACTCGCGGACGACTTGCCTGCCGCCATGAGCACGACGTTAGAACAGCTTGGCTACCATTACTCGTTCGCCTCCGCGGTCGACGATCACGGCATCCAATTGGCGGCCTGCGATCAGCTTCGGACTTCGGCAACTTCGGCCGATAAAGTTCACGCCGGGCCATTTCTCCGCAGTCAGCTTGTTTACCCTCGCCAAACAGCCAGGATGCTGCGAGCTCTGAGCCGGGTTGTGCGAACGCATTACTTCGATGCTCGGCCACCACAACTCGATCCGATCGTGACCACCAGTCCTAGCGTCGTTCGGTTTGAAGGGTTTAGTGGCTGCTGTGGCGTTTACGTACGCCTCGACATCGACCGTGAAGCACTTCAGACACAAGAGATGCGGTGGGGAACAACCAATGTCGACTTCAATGGCGAAATGATTCAGCATCTCGATCGAATCGGCCGTGATACGAATGTCTCGCTCGATATTTCCCATGAAGGCATTTCGGTCGAACATAGCGGCGCCCAAGTCTTCGAGAAGAAGGTGACGTTGCCTAAACGTTGGATCAAAGGCTTGTGCGAAGTTCAGGTCTACCAGACCAGGTTGGAACTCGTGCATCGATTCTCGCCAGGATTATTGATGCCATTACTTCAACAAGCAGGCGGCGGAACGGCACGCAGCGGAGCCGGTCGAAGTCGGGGACAGTTGAACTACCTCCTCGTCCAAGCAGGGCGGCCCCGGCTGTCCCCCAGAATGTCGCCAGGAGCGATCCCGGTCGGCGGACTGAACCGACTCGATTCGCTCCGTTCGATCTTGCCGCTGATTCGCGAAGTTCAACTTTACAGCGATCCAGAGTCTGGCGTGCATGCCTGGATGGCCGAATCGGAATCGCTTCGCTATTGGTTGGTGGTTTCGCCAGAGCTTTACCGTGGATTCTCTGGCGAGGGACAAGTTCTATCGGCACTCGCCAACGGCGCTTGGGAAGATCGTGTCGACGACCTTGAAGATTGGCTGGCGGGTGAAACCACAGGTCGAGCAGGTCAGCCACCGAAGGAGACGATTGACCCGGCCGAGATTGCGAGCGCCCTCGGGTGGAGTGTGGCAGATGCGAACATCGCACTGGCAGGCCTGGCAACCAGTGGACTGGCAGGTTTTGACCTGGCGAATGGTTTCTATTTTCAGCGGCGATTGCCTATGAATCCGCAGGTCGTCGAGACCGATCAGCCACGCCTTCGCGGCGCGAGGAAACTAGTCGACGAGAACGCAGTACGGCGGATCAACCTGGCTGCCAGCGAAGTTCGTGATTCCATCGCAATGGAAGTCCGCAGCGGCGAGATCGCTTATTTTGTTCGTCTCGGTTCCGAGGCCGACTCGTGTACTTGTCCCTGGTTCAGTCGGCACCAGGGTGAACGTGGTCCTTGTAAGCATGTTTTGGCGGCACGCATCGTGGCGCAGGGAAAGCACCAAAAATGATTGAAGCGCTCGAAGCGGTGATTCTTGCGAACGATTCGGCGAAGGTGGTCGAGGTTCTGTCGACGGCGACTGAAGAGGAACGGGCAGCCTCGGTTCGACCACTCAAGGCTTTCTGGCTGGCGCTGGGAATCGATCGCCATGTGACGCGAGGTGTGCATCCCGATTTGACCAAGACGAGCGAAGAGGTCGTTGAGAAACGAAAGAAGTACAACTTGGCCGACACAAACGAACTGTCGCCACGCTATTACAGCGACTTGTTCTACGTCGCCTGGCTGGCTTGGTATGGCATTGTCGATCAGGGTGAGAGTTGTTTGTGTACCTGTGTCCCACATTTCGAGGCGGAATCGGCTCAGATCCTGGCCGACAGGAACCCGCCCTGGATCGACCAGTGGCTGGAAACGCACTTCCCAAAGCTGGAAGACCGAGACACCTACAACTGGCCAGGCGAGTTCTGGGTACTGCTCCATCAGCGAGGTCTCTTGAAAAATAGCAAGTCTTTCAAATTGAAAGAACGCCTTGCAAAGTTTTGGATTCCCTCTGCCTACGAGAAACAGCCCGAGGCGACGCAGCAATTCTTGCTGGCGTATCCCGAAGCGATTGAGCCGGTATACGAAGTCGTCAAAAACACCATGCAGATGATTCTGCCGAAAGTGTGGGTGCCTCCAATTCAATGGATGGCTCAGGCAGGCATTCTCGATGTTCAGCGGTTTGTCGAAGTCGCACTTGCCGAGCTATCGGAGCCGCACAATCAAACCGAACGCAATGGCTGTATCGTCCTGATCAAGGCAGCGCTCGGCAAGCCAGTTGCGGCGACGAAGAAGATTGTCGTCGCCATGCAGCCTGACTGGATCGCCTTGCTGGCCGATGCCCAAGGACCGATCGCAGGCTTTGGACTCGATCAATTGCTGATTGTTGAAAAAGCGGGCAAGTTAAACGGACCAGAGGTTGTCGTGGCGCTGCCTCATCTCTTCAATCACAAGGCAAAAAGTCACGCCCGGAAAGGGATCTTACTGCTCGGGCGGTTGGCAAAAGACTCGGCAATTCGTAGCGATGCGGTGCGGGGACTGGCATTCGCCCTGGCACATCCGGCGAAGGAGGTGCAAGAGGATGCCATCGAACAGCTCGCTTTGCATATCGAGGCATCTGATATTGATGCGATCGAATCCATTCAGCTCCACCTGGAAACCGTCGCTCCGACGCTACGTTCGCGGCTGGAGACCGTCGTCCCTGGGGCAAGTGAATCGCCGATGGATGAAGATCCTTCGGCGTTCGATGCCTGCAGTGAAGATCTGGAGGCAAGTGCCGCGGAGCTTCCTCCCGCAGTTTCCGAGAGGTTCCAAGTTGCCTCAGCGTTGAAAGCCCTGGTTTCTGGAGAGCTTCCAACAGCCGGAAGGTGGAAGGCATGTGACCTTCGCATCCTGGATGTCTACGAACCACTGCAGCCCATCGAAACGGTGGAAGAACTCGTTCAGGTAACATCCGCAGCGGTGGAAGCATGTGAGTGCCCCGACACGCCGGAACGAATCCTTGACGGCATCACACGGCTTTACCTGGAACGTCCGAAGCATTTTGCCACCCTGACCAAGTCACTCAAGACTCGAGTCTGCCAGGAAATTATGGGGCGGCCAATGCGCGGGATTGTCGGCGCCGTGCTCAGCGAGCCAATGGCTCGTTGTATTGGCGCGTGGCTTGGATCGACCGGCTTCTTCGAAGATTTACTGAAACCGTCACGCTTCCCGCCGGGCGATTTCATGTGGCTGTTGGCCGATCGTCTAAAAAAGAAGACTGCCTATCCGATTGTTTCCGCTCCGACGCACCGAGGTGGTTGGATTGATCCGCGCGTTTGGGTCAAGCGACTGCACGATCTGGAAGTGTCAAAGGTCGATCTTTTAGAATGCGACCTGGTCCGCAGTTTGTTGCGGCTAACTCCAGATCGGAGGGAGGAAGCCTGGAATCTAGTCGTAGCGGGGACACTGACCTTGTCGCCGGCGATGCATCAATTGGTGCGTGTCGCCTTGGAGCCCATCGAGTCGACCGAACATCTGCAGTTGGATGACCAGTGGCCGATCCAAGTCTGGATCGCGGCGATTCGGTCGCGGGAACCATCGATCGATCTCACAAAGCATCTACCTGAAGAGGAGATTTCCCAGATACCGGAAGAGCTATGGCGTAAGCCTGACGTCTTGAAGCCCTCGAACTATTATTGGCGGTCACTTCCAGAAACGAAGGGCCCGCGACATTTTCCGATTGTCGATAGCGAGCCGATGGCACCTGACGACCGCGATCCTCTCAAGGCTGAAGTCGAGAAGATGAAGGAAGAGCTCAACGGCGCATCGCTCACATCGCCCGACAATGTCCTGAAACTGATTGCGCTCGGCGAGGCCGAGGAGAAACTGGATCATGACCTGGGCTTTCTGACTGCACAGCTTCACGGCGTTCGCTGTTCCTTCGCACCCCCGTATCTCTATCCTTACCTGGCAACGCAGTGGCCGATGAAGCTCGACTGGTACTGGTCGTTGGCGTCGGTCAGCTTGTCGCGGCGGGTCGACAGCGGGGCCAGCGTCGAAGAGAGGTACGCACAGTATCTGTTGCCATTGCTCGAACCCGATTGTCCGTTGACGATCATGGCGGCGAGGGCATTGTGGATTGCGACAGTCAGCAAAGATGGCAACGCGAAAGGGATGGCGATCGAGGCCTGGATTGAATTGTCTCAGACCGATCGCTGCGACGTTGAATTGCTTGTCGAGGCTTGGAGCGATGTCATGGCAGGGGGCTGGATGAAGTTGAATCGCGTGGCCGAGGTCTTCGGCGAAGTCAGTCAGGCGGGACCGCTAGCGGCCTGGATCGCAGCGCGAACCTGTGCTCGTTTCCTGGAATTGCAGGAAGCATTACCGCGCGACGGAGCGAAGTTGCTGGAGATCATCGATCAGGCTTACGAGCGGCTGGGACTGCCGGCTGACGTAGGATTGAAACCATTGCTCGAGTCGATCAAAAGTGGCAAGGCGAAAGGCGCCGCGAAATCGATTCAGTGCCGAAATGGAGTGATGACGAGCCAACGCAGCGCCGCCTTACAGCAGTTGGCCGAACAACGGATTGCCCGAGCTCAAAGAAATTCACGCCCGATATTAGTCCCAGCCAGCGAGACTAATTGAGACGAGGTGGTTGTCTTGACAACCCATTGATCGGTCTGTGGCGCGATGTAAGTGTCGTGTGAGAAAAGGGTTAGAGTGGTTTCAGATTGGGAAGGACCGGTCGGTGAAATCTGATCTTGGAACTGGCAATAAACCCCACTACGATTTCCCTTCCTATGGTAAGATGAGAGCACGGTCGAAGTCGTAACGCGTGGGTTCGACCTGAAGTCCACCATCGTGGATCCTTCCACACAATCCTCCCTCCAGCGCGTTCCTTCCACCTTCCTGTTGCTCTATGCGAATCTGGCTCCGACATATATCGGGTCTGACCAGGCATCCATTTCGCCTGGTTGGCCGTGTTGCTCCCCTTCGTCGATCGTGTTTCCTCGCCTTGGTCGTGCTACTGACGATCGGTTTCGCGTCTACGTTGTCGGCGGAAGAACTGACGCCTGAGTTGAAGGCGTGGGGAGACCGTTACACCAAGGACATACTTCCGGTGATCAAGTCGCGGTGCATCGAATGCCACGACGGCGCCGAATCGGAAGGAAGCCTAGACCTCGCCAAATTTACCAGCAGCGAGTCGGCTGCATCGGCCGGCGACATGTGGGATCGCGTCGCGCGACGCATTCGCCAGAATGAGATGCCGCCGGAGGGGAGCCCAGGTCTCAACGATCAGCAGAAGGGAGCTTTCAACCATTGGTTGGATTCGCGACCGAAGCAAGATCTTTGCAATCAGTTGGCGTCGGACGAAACGCAAAGCTGGTATCGCGGCCACGTGATGAGTCGACGTTTGACCCGAACTGAATATCGCAACTCGGTCCGCGATCTGGTTGGCATCGAGCTGTCCGACAGCGAACTTCCACCCTCGGATGGTGCCGGCGGAGAAGGTTTTGATACGGTCGGCGACTCTTTGTTTACTTCGCCGATCCACCTGGAAGCTTATTTGATGTCGGCCAATCGTGTCATCGAAGCCGCGCTGCCGGATGATGTCGACGTGGCCAAGAGCAGCGGCCTGCTGCCGGTTCTCCCGAAAGAACTCGATCCCGAATCGAAACTGGAGGCCCGTGAGGCCGCGAAGCAAACGCTGAGCAAGTTTGCCCGTCGCGCCTGGCGTCGCCCGGTCGAAGATGCCGAAGTCGAACGGTTGATGACGCTTTACGACGCTGCCTATGGCCGAAATGCGCACTACCTCGCCGCACTGCGTCAGCCGA
The DNA here is from genome assembly GCF_040718835.1 of Bremerella sp. JC817. Lineage (NCBI taxonomy): Bacteria > Pseudomonadati > Planctomycetota > Planctomycetia > Pirellulales > Pirellulaceae > Bremerella > Bremerella sp. JC817. The sequence goes on from NZ_JBFEFG010000268.1 coordinate 119,896, forward strand.
TGAAGGCGGTTTTGATTTCGCCTCACTTTCTGTTTGTCGTTGAATCGGAGCATGCAGGGGGAGTTCAGCGAATCACGCCGCATCAACTGGCAACGCGGCTGTCACTGCTCATCTGGTCTTCGGTTCCTGATGAACGCCTTATGCAACTGGCCGACAATCAGTCACTATACGAAGAAGAAGTCCTTCGAGGCGAAGTCCGCCGAATGCTGGCCGATCCTCGTTCGCGAGCTTTGGGCGAAAACTTCGGTTTGCAGTGGCTTGGCTTGAAAGAGTTCGGCAATGGCCCGCGCCCCGATGGCGAGGTCTTTCCCGAATACAACGACCAGTTGATGTACGGCATGCGAGAAGAGGCGATTCGCACGGTCGCTGGCGTTTTCCAGAACGACGCCCCGCTGACCGACTTGATCGATGCCGACTACATCTATGCCGATCCAACGCTGGCCCGGCATTACGGAATCGACTTGCCTGAGGAAGCAACGTGGCAGCAGGTCAAACTCGACGATCGCCAACGCGGTGGTGTGCTGACGATGGCAAGTGTCCTGACCACCACGTCGTATCCTCGCCGTACCAGCCCGGTTTTGCGGGGACGTTGGATCCTGGAAGAAGTACTTGGTTCGCGTGTGCCTCCACCGCCACCGAATGTTCCGGCACTGGAAGAGGAACATGAAAGCGGCAAGGCAACGACCCTTCGCGAGCGGCTCGAAATTCATCGCAAGAAGGCGGAGTGTGCCAGTTGCCATAACCGTATGGATCCACTCGGATTCGGTCTGGAAAACTTTGACGGAATCGGACGTTGGCGCGATCTCGACAATGGTCAACCGATCGATTCGGCCGGGGCGTTACCATCGGGAGATAAGTTTAGCGGACCAGCCGAATTGAAGGTCATTCTTCTGAAGCGTAGCGGCGACTTCCAGAAGCACTTTGTCAAGAAGCTGCTCGGATTCGCCCTGGGCCGCCAACTGAACAAGTTCGATAATTGTATCGTTGATCAATGCCTGAAACGGCTTCGCGAAAACGATCTGAAGTCGGCCGTGTTGATCGAAGAGATCGCCTTGTCGTATCCGTTCCAGCATCGCTACTTCAAGTCGAAGCCGTAAGACTGGATCGCTTCGTTCCGCCTACTCAACCCCACCCGTAGATTCGCAGGCACACCATGAAGTCTCGAACCCTCTCGCGTCGTAATTTCCTCGGCGGTTGCGGCGTTGCCCTCAGCTTGCCGTGGATGGCTTCCTTGGCACCACGTGTCGCCCAGGCCGCCGGCACGGGCAAGCCACCGGTTCGCTCGGCGTTCCTCTACTTCCCTAACGGTGTTTGGGAAAAGGATTGGGTACCGAAGCAGGCCGGCGCCGATTACGAAATGCCAGCGAGCCTGACGCCGCTAACCGACCTCCGCAGTGAAGTGCTGGTGCTGACTGGCTTGGATAAAAAGAACAGTCACGGCGGCGATGGTCACTACGCCAAGACGGCCAACTTTCTGACCGGTATGCCGGTTACCAAGACCACCGGCAAAGACATCAGCAGCGGCGGCATCTCGGTCGATCAGTTGATGGCTCAGCACGTGGGAAGTTCCACGCCACTGCCATCGCTAGAGCTCGGTACCGAGCCAGTCATCAGCGGCATCGACAGCAATGTCGGGTACACGCGTCTTTACGGTTCGCATATCTCGTGGCAGTCGCCAACGCGTCCTGTGGCGAAAGAGATCAATCCACGGCTTGTTTACGAACGATTGTTCGGCAAGAAGCTATCTCCGGAATCGGAAAAGGCAGAGTCGTACAAGAACCTGCTCGACTTCGTGCTGGATGATGCCAAGAAGCTGCGTCCCAAATTGGGCCGCGACGACCAGTTCAAGATGGACGAATATCTGGACTCGGTGCGTGCCGTTGAAAAGCGAATCGAGTTCGCGGTGAAGGGCGAGAACGGCGATTGGCAGCCAGACGTGGCCGATCATGTCATCGCGGCAGGGGCCCCCGGCGTGCCAGGCAACTTTGCCGATCACATTTCGATCATGCTCGATCTGATTGTTTTGGCCTTCCAGACCGATTCAACCCGGATTGCAACCATGATGTTCGCCAACGACGTCTCCGGTCGAAACTTCTCGTTCGTCGACGGCGTGAAGGGTGGGCATCACGAGCTGTCCCACCATGAAAACAAGGCCGAGAAGATCGAGCAGTATCAGCGGATCAACCGTTGGCACGTCGAGCAGTACGCTCGCATGCTCGGCAAGTTGAACTCGATTCAGGAAGGGGATGGCACGTTGCTGGACAACTGCATGATCCTGTTCGGGTCGAGCATGTCGGACGGCAATCGCCACGATCCTGACAATCTTCCAATCTTGCTCGGCGGTCGAGGTGGAAAGACGCTCGAAACCGGTCGTCACTTGCCCGCCGAAGGGATGGTCCCGCTGTGCAATCTTTACCACGCCATGCTACAGCGGATGGGCGTTGACATCGAGGCCTTCGGTGACAGTAGCGGCCCGCTGAAGGACCTGGGAACCATCGCTTAGGTTCCGCAGCTCAGTCCGCAAATACGACTAGCAGCGACGCCCATTATTTCTGGCGAAGCTGCCGACCGGTCGTCTCAATCTTGGCCATCACCCGCAACAGATTTTCGCCGAGGATGCCACGGATCTGCTGGTCGCTGTAACCGCGGTCGAGCAGGGCCTGGGTGATGTAGGGATACGTGCTGACATCTTCCAGGCCAGCAGGCAGCAGGCCGACACCATCGTAGTCGGAGCCAATCCCCACATGCTGCCATCCGGCTGTCTTCACCAGGTGATCAATATGCTCGATCACGTCGTTAAAGGTGCCGGCAGGCATCGGATTCTGTTTGTGGAAACTTGCGGCAGCGGCCTGAACTTCGTCAGCCGATTTGCCTTCCAACTGTAGTTTCCGTTTTAAGGCGACACCTTCGTGATAGATTCGTGCCGCGTCGGGAACGATAAAGGCAGAGTAGTAGTTGACCATCACGATCCCATCGTTGTCCTTTAAACGCGTGAGTACGTCGTCCGGGACGTTGCGCGGCGAGTCGGCGACGGTTCGAGCCGATGAGTGAGAAAAGATGACCGGGGCCTGGCTGATGTTCAGGACATCGTGCATGGTCGGTACCGAAACGTGCGAGATATCGACCATCATGCCCAACGTGTTCATTCGCTGAACGACTTCTTTACCAAATGGACTCAGGCCGCCAGACTTTTCCTCGTCGGTAGCTGAGTCGGCCCAGTCAAGGCTATCCGCATGCGTGAGGGTCATGTACCTGGCACCCAGTTGATGTAGATGATTAAGGCTGCTGATCGAGTTCTCGATGCAGTGACCACCTTCGACGCCGATCAGCGAAGCGATCTTTCCATTCGCATGAATCCGGCGAATGTCTTCGACGGTCAGAGCAAACTCGAAATCGTCCGGGTAGGTTTCCGCCATCTTTTTGACGAGTTCGATCTGTTCGATCGTCGTCAACAGCGCGGTCCCTTGATAACCGAGATCGACCGGGACCCAAACCGACCAGAACTGGGCGCCGACTCCCCCTTGGCGAAGACGAGGAATGTCGGTGTGCAGCTTCGGCTGAGGCTGGCTGATATCGAGCTTCTGAAAGTTGCCGTCGCCATCGGTTCGAATCTTCCAGGGAAGATCGTTGTGACCGTCGATCACGATGCTGGAAGCATGCAGTTCTTTCGCTTTTGCGGTCAGTTGCGGCCGAAAGCTTTGCTCCGCATCTTCGGCATTCAGTCCGTTCGGAATCGCCAGCAGCGAAGCGGCAGAAACCACCATGCGGAGGAAAATCGTTGAGCTACGCGGGATCGAAAATAGGTTCACGGCCATTCCTTCTCGTCAAACGAGGTTCCAGGACTCAGGACATAGCCGAATGTAGTTTTCCCGCTTGGTCAAACAATGTCAGACAGCGCAAAACAAATATCAAAACGCGCATTAAGGCTACGACAGTCATTCGTTGGATCTTTTAAATACGAAAGTGAGTTCCAAGAAATAAAAAAACGCCGCAAATCACTCTGCGGCGTCCTTCGTTGTTGCTGATCGATGCGTCCGACGACGCTTCACATTGTCAATAACGCTAACGATCGCCCGACCACGAACTTATATCTCCCTGGATCAAACTGTACCCACCGCTGTGCGCGAAATCGACAACCGACGGAGCGATCGTGCCAATCGATCCGCGAAACTTCTTTACGACGCATGGCAACGAATTCGAGAAGAACGGGATGTCGACCGAGGCGAGCTATTTTCGATTCGTAGCCTTCTTCGGTGGCTTGCACATGATCTGGTCATTTCGTGGGGAGCGATTGGCACCGGAATCGGTGGCCTGATAATGTTGTTTATTGCGAGTGCCATTTGGCAGGCGAATCAGATTTCCACGACTCGCCCGCTCGAGCTTTGCAGAAGTGTGGCAGTTCGTTCTAGCTGCCGTCCCTGTTTAAATTTGGGCGGGCTAACGGACTTTCGGTGATCGGATGCAGCAGAGAAGACGATAAGAACGCTGAGGCAAGTTCTAGCGTATTCTCAGGCAGAAGCATGGATCGGCGACTTATAGCAATGCTGGCAGTGACCGCAGTGATGATTCACTGTGTGGTTGGCTGCTGCGTGCGTTGCGCGTGTGCCTGCGAGTGTTTTCATGCCCAACATGCTGCGAACAACGCAATTTGTTCCCATCATCATCGCCACTGCCGTTGCCTGGGAAACCATCGCTGCGAAGTTTGTGCTGGCCAACATAACGATCATGGACATGGTCCGCACGAGCCTTGCGTTGAATGCTTGAAGGTCAAAAGCTCGTTCATTACCAGCGATTCCTCCTGGGATGGCGTTGTTGCTCGGGCTCGCGTTCTTTCGGAAACGCTTCCTCCGGGTGCTGAATTAGTGGCGGTTCTTCCATCGCATCATGCTGCCTGGAAGTCTTGGGACCCACGAAGCCATCGACCGCATCGTGGCGCTCTGCGCCGACATCTGGCGATCGCCGTTTTGCTGATCTAGTCGCACAACATTGGTACGGCAGGCATGGATGGAGCCTGACGACCACCTCTTCGCGACCTACAGCCGTCTTCTCGTATTCGAGTGAATCGTTCGCACCATTTATTTGCCAACGATTTCGGACTCTGTGCGCGTGCCTGCGCCGTTGAGTCTTCCCTGCCTATACCCAATGACCCAACCCAGCAAGGATGTTCCCATGAAATACTCGCAGGAGACGTTTCGTTCTCTCGTCTGGTGCGCCGTAGGTCTCGCCGCCGTGAGTGGCTGCCGTTCGACGGCTCCCAAGCCAGAAGTGTTCCACGACGACCAAGCCATCGCCACCGATATCGCCAAAGCGACCGAGTTGCCACCAGTTGCTTCCGAGATCGAACAGGTCAGTTTCGATCAACCTGAATCACTTCAGCAGGTTCAATTGACGTCTGCAAGTGAAATCCCGGCGGTGCCATCGGTGCCACAAGAAGGTCTGACTTTGCAGGCCATCCAAGATTTGGCTTTGGCGAACAACCCTGCAATTATGGCGCTTTCGGCGACCGCTAATGCCGAGCAAGAGTATCAGTTCCAGGTCGGTCGTTCCGCCAATCCAGAGGTCGGATACGCTGCCAACCAGCTGGCGGACCAGGGAACCGACCAGCACCTGGTCTATGTTCAACGAGAGTTCGTCACCGGCGGTAAGCTGCAGATGAATCAGGACGTGTTAGGGCATTCGGTCGAGGCCCAACGCTGGGAGGTCGAAACCCAGCGTTACCGCGTGATGACCGACGTACGGTTGAAGTTCGTTCAAGCCCTGGTCGCTCAACGACAGATGGAGATGATTGATGATTTCCACGGCGTTGTGACCAAAGGAGTAACCCTCGCCGAGCGCCGCTTCGATGCTCAAGAGGCCTCGCAGGCCGAAGTGCTGCAGGCAGAGATTCAAATGAACGAAGTGGAGGTGATGCGGCAGCAGGCCGAGTATCGCTGGAAGGCTGCCTGGAAAGAAATGGCCGCCGCCGCAGGTGTTCCGAATCTGGAGGTCACACCGCTCAGCGGTTCGCTGGAAGGTGGGTCGGCTGAACTCGACTGGGACACGGTCTACCTCGCTCTGTCGGACAAAAGTCCCGAGCTTCAGGCTGCGTTCAGTCGGGTACGGATGGCCCGCTCGAATCTGTCGCGACAAGAGGTTCAAGCGATTCCCAACGTTACCGGCAACCTCCAGGCGGGCGTCGACAACGCGACCGGATCGGGCATGTTGCAATTGCAACTGGGTGCACCGATCCCGGTGTTCAACGACAACTCTGGCAACGTCTCGGCGGCGTATCATGAATACAGTCGCGCGACGCACGATGTGAAGCGGATCGAGATGTCCCTGCAGACTCGATTGGCACAAGTGTCCCAGGAATTCGATTCGGCCCGGTTCGCCGTCGACCGGTACGAGCACCAGATCTTGCCAAAGGCGAAGCAGACATTGAGTCTGGCGGAGAAAGCGTATGAAGCAGGTGAGTTTTCGTTTGTGCAGACTTTGATCGCCCGAAGAACCTACTTCGATACAAACCTCAACTATCTCGATTCGCTCGGAAATCTGTCGCAGGCCCAGGCTAAAGTGGACGGACTGCTGCTAACCGGGGCGCTAGATATGGCTGGTTCTGGTTCGCTGGGCGATGCGCTTCGTGGGCAGACTTTCAGCCAACAGTAAAAAAATCGGCAAGAGCTGCATCTGCTTGAACCGATACGATCCTTGGAACGTCCCAAATCGACCGATTGGGGCTCGGAATATCGACTTTTGGGGGGAACCGAGGTTGTCTCGTTTGCCCCTGGTGGGATAAGATTCCGAAAACAGTTGACCTGAATGGAGTTTCCCGTGACGTTTCCCGCAACCATCCTGACGCTCGTGGCCATGCTTTGGCATGCCCTGGCCGGATGTTGCGCGCATCACTCGCATGCTCCATTGCTGGGACCGGAAGGCTGTTCGACGGCCTCTCAGCAGCTTCACGAACATTATCATGGGTGTTCGCACCATCATGGCCACGCCGTCGATGATCACGAACACGCTGACCATGACGAGCATTCTGACACCGGCGAATGTGGCCAATCGGACTGCGTTATGTCGGCCTCGACTTCCGATAGCGATGGCCACCTGAGCATGGTCAAGCAGATCGGCTCGCAACTCTACTTCGACGCCAACTGTCTGCCGGCGTTTGACTCGCCATTGGGCCAGGTCGCGGAGGAGGGATTGCTCGAAATCTGTTGGCTTCCGCCCGAGGGGACTGCTGTCTACCTGCAGTTCGAAAGCATGCTTCTCTAAATCGCGCAGCTCACGTGCTTTCTAAAGCGTGACGTTTTGGTCTTTCGCGCGGAATGAATTTGCCTAAGGCATTCTGCACTCACTTTACCGAAGATCCCTGCGCCATTAACAGCTCTCAGGTTTCCAACGAGAGAGGCAAGAGAACGATGACAACCATTAGCCGTAACATTATTCCCGCGATCATTGGCCTTGCGCTTGTCATAGCGCTGCTGATCGTCGCGACTGCGACCGCATCGATGTGGTTGCCAAAAGCCCAGCAGATCCTCGGCATGCAAGCCGAAGCCAAGACGGAAGAGGAGCACGACGAGCATGCTGGTCACGACCATGGACATGCTGGCCACTCTGAAGCGAATTCCGTCGAGCTGAGTGCCAATGGTCTGAAGAATATCGACTTCAAACCGGTCACCATTGAACTGGGGACCTACATGCGGCGGATTACCGTGCCAGCAATGGTGGTCGAACGCCCTGGTCGCACCCAGATGAACATCTCGGCGCCGCTGACCGGCGTCATCACGAAGATCTTCGCGGTTGAAGGAAGCTCGGTCGATTCCGGGAGTCCGTTATTTGAACTGCGTTTGACCCATGAAGACCTGGTGACCGCGCAGAGCAACTTGATTCGTACGTCCGAAGCACTGGATGTCGTGAATCGCGAACTTGCTCGTCTGCAAGGACTGGCCGAAGGGGTTATCGCTGGAAAGCGAATCCTGGAGCAGGAATATGAAAAGCAGAAGCTCGAGGCTTCGCTCCGCGCGGAACGCCAGTCCTTGCTGTTGCATGGATTGGACGAAGAACAGGTTGCCCAGATCATGCAGACCAAGACGTTACTTGAACGTTTGGTCATTCGAGCCCCAGAGCATGTTCAAGATGCCGAAAGCTGCAAAGAAACCCATAGCTACCACGTGCAAAACCTGCCAACCCGAGTGGGACAGCAAGTTCAAGCTGGCGAACTGCTGGGAGTGATTGCCGATCACTGCGAACTGTATATCGAAGGACGTGCCTTCGAAGGCGATGCCATGCGACTACGCGAGGCCGCCAATCAGCACTGGAATATCAGCGCCTCGCTGTTGGTTTCTGGTAAAGAAGCGGACCGGGTCGACGACCTGCAAGTACTTTACCTTGCCGATCATATCGATCCCCAGTCGCGAGCTTTTCGCTTCTTCATCGCCTTGCCCAATGAAATAGTTTCCGAGCGGACACTGCCCAACGGTCAGCAGTTCGTCGAGTGGCGATTCAAGCCAGGCCAGCGAATGGATCTACACGTTCCCGTCGAAAAGTGGGAAGACGAAATCGTCGTTCCGGTTGATGCGATCGTGGAAGAAGGTGCCGAAAAGTATGTCTATCAGCAGAACGGTGATCACTTTGATCGTGTGCCGGTCCATGTGAAATATCGTGATCAATCGAATGTCGTGATTGCGAACGATGGCTCTCTGTTCCCGGGTGATGTGATTGCCGCACGAGGTGCTTACGAGATGCATTTAACGTTGAAGAACCAGTCTGGTGGCGGAATCGATCCGCACGCTGGACACAACCACTAGCGTAATGGCCAGGTGATTTTCGCCTGGCATCGAGGAACGTTCATACGTCTTTCACGCTTTGTTTGTTTCGGAGTCTTCATCGTGCTAAATGCCATCATTCGCTTTTCACTGCAGAACCGCATGCTGGTGATTGCAGTGGCCATATTTTTGTTGATATACGGCGGTTGGCAGACCACTCAATTGCCGATCGATGTGTTTCCTAACCTCAATCGCCCGCGGGTTGTCATCATGACCGAAGCCCCTGGGATGGCCCCGGAAGAAGTGGAAACATTGATTACGTTTCCACTCGAAACCGTTTTGAACGGTGCCACCGGGGTACAAGATGTTCGTACGCAATCTGGCGTCGGGCTGTCGGTGATCTACGTCGAGTTTGACTGGGGAACCGACATCTATAACGATCGCCAGATCGTGGCCGAACGCCTGGCATTGGCGACCGATCGTCTGCCGCAAGGTGCGAAGCCGCAGCTGATGCCCATTTCGTCGATCATGGGACAGATCATGGTGATGGGCATGGTCAGCAAGGATGGCCAGACGCCTCCCATGGAACTGCGGACCATTGCCGACTGGGTCGTTCGCCAACGACTGCTAACTATTCCCGGCGTCTCCCAAGTGATTGTCATGGGAGGGGAACGAAAGCAGTTTCAGGTTCTGGTCGATCCTAACAACTTGCAGCGCTACGGCGTCACGCTTCACCAAGTGAAGCAGGCGGTCGCGGAGTCCAACCAGAATAGCGCCGGTGGTTATCTCGACGAACAAGGTCCTAACGAACTGCTCGTCCGGTCGCTTGGGCGTGTCACCACGATCGACGAAATTGGCGGGATCGTCGTGGCGCATCGTGATGGCCAATCAATTCGGCTTTCCCAAGTCGCGAAAGTGGTCGAAGGTGCCCAGGTTAAACGAGGCGACAGTTCCGCTTATGCCCGGGATGAGGAAGGAAAGTTCTTCGGCGGTCCAGCGGTTGCACTGACGATTCTGAAGCAGCCCAATGCAGATACTCGCGATGTCACCAACAAGGTGATTGCGGCCATCGACGAAATGAAATCGTCGCTTCCCAGCGATATCGAAATGCTGCCAGAGCTTTATCAGCAGAAGACCTTCATCGATCTGGCGATTGCCAACGTGGTGGAAGCCTTGCGGGATGGTGGCATTCTGGTGGTGATTATCCTGTTCCTGTTTCTGCTGAACCTGCGAACCACCTTTATCACGCTGACCGCCATTCCTTTATCGATTGTGATGACTGCCTTGGTGTTCGCCATCTTTGGGCTGTCGATCAACACGATGACGCTGGGCGGTTTGGCGGTTGCCATTGGTGAGTTGGTGGACGATGCCATCGTGGACGTCGAAAACATTTTCCGACGTCTCCGCGAGAATCGCCATGCCGAGAATCCGAAGAATCCGCTATTGGTTGTGTTTCAGGCCAGCTGCGAGATCCGCAACTCGATTGTCTATGGAACGATGATCGTGGTGATCGTGTTCGTCCCGCTGTTTGCCCTTTCCGGGATGGAAGGTCGGTTGTTTGCTCCACTTGGAATTGCGTATATCGTCTCGCTGGTCTCATCGCTGCTGGTTTCGCTGACGGTAACGCCGGTGCTCAGCTATTGGCTGCTCGGGAACGCCAACCTGGGACATGATGACAAAGATGGTCTTATCCTGCGAGTCTTGAAAGCCGTCGCCGACAAAGTGATGGCGTTCAGTTTGAATCTGGCCTGGCCCATTCTGGCATTGGCCAGCGTGGGAGTGATGATCGCTGGCTGGGGAATGCTGCAGTTGGAAAGTGACTTTCTGCCGCCTTTCAACGAAGGTGCCGTGCAGGTCAACGTGATTCTGCCGCCTGGGACTTCGCTGGCGAAGACCAACGAGGTGGCTGCGCGTGTGGAAAGCCGGATTCAAGAGCTCGATGACATTGAAGCCTTCGTGCGTAAGACCGGCCGGGCCGAGCTCGACGAGCATGCCGAAGGGGTCAACATGACCGAGTTTGTCGCCACGATCGATCCCAATACCGAGCGATCGCGCGAAGAGGTGATCGATGAAATCAGCGAGGCCCTGGCCGATATTCCCGGTATCGTCACTGCCGTAGAACAGCCACTGGCACACTTGATCTCGCACATGCTATCCGGGGTGAAGGCCCAGGTCGCCATTAAACTTTACGGAGACGATCTCGACATCCTCCGCCGAGAAGCAAAGAAGATGGAAGCGGCGATGTCCGGGGTGGAAGGCGTGCGTGACTTGCAAGTCGAACAGCAAGTCAACATTCCGCAGCTCCGCATCGAGGCTGATCGCTATCGCCTGGAGCAGTATGGCCTGCGTCGGCAAGACATCAACGAATTCGTTGAGACGGCTATGCAAGGAGAAGTGGTTTCGGAAGTATTGGATGGGCAACGTACCTTCGACTTGCTGGTTCGGCTTGACGAAGACTTCCGTGAAGATCGCGACGCGCTCCGCCGCCTGGTGATCGAGTTGCCTGATGGCGGCACCGCAAAGCTGGAAGATGTCGCGAACGTGTATGAATCGAGTGGTCCGAATACGATCAATCGCGAACAGGTTCGTCGTCGGATCATCGTTCAGTGCAATGTGAGCGGACGCGGGCTGGTCGACGTAGTCGAGGACATTCGCGAGCGACTGAAGCCGATCGAAGCGGAACTGCCGACCGGGTACTTCACCGAGTATAGCGGCCAGTTTGAAAGCCAACAATCTGCCTCTCGGATGATCGCGGTGCTGTTCATGATTTCTATGGCCGGGATGTTCTTTGTCCTTTACAAGATGTTTGGTTCTGCCAATCTTTCATTGCAAGTGATGATCGCCCTGCCGATGGCATTCATTGGGTCTGTGGCGGCGTTATATATCACGCAGCAAACTTTGACCGTGGCCAGTATGGTCGGATTCATCTCGCTATGCGGGATCGCGTCGCGGAATGGGATTCTGCTGATCAACCATTACTTGCACCTGGTGAAGTACGAGGGAGAGAGCTGGTCGAAGCAGATGATCATTCGTGCTGGTAAAGATCGCCTGGCACCGGTGTTGATGACCGCCCTGACGTCGGGAATCGGTCTGGTTCCACTGGCGATGGCCGCTGGGGAACCGGGCAAGGAAATCCTTTACCCGGTGGCGACCGTCATTATTGGTGGGCTGATCACGAGCACCGTCCTCGAATTCTTGGTTCGTCCTGCGTTGTTTTGGAAGGTTGGCACCGGGGCGGCCAGACGACTGGTCGAAGCGGAGTCGTCGCATGTCGAACTGGTGGAAGAATCAGAAGAACATCTTCTCCCGCAGGCCTAGTGGCGAAGATGTTCATTGGAAAACCTGGTCGTTGCTGGTCGGGAGTCAGCTGGCAACGACAAATCAAATCGGCTCATTAAGTTGCTGTTTAACCAGAAGGATTAGAAAACAATGCGCAAGCTAACACTACTGTCTCACGTACTGTTGTCGGCCGTACTTACGGTCGGGCTCACCGGCTGTGATGGCGGAGCAAAACCAAACGCCTCCGGCGAAGCGGGGCATTCGGAAGAACATGATCACGACCATCCATCGGAAGGGCCTCATCACGGAGCGTTGATCGAATTGGGCGAGGAAGAGTATCACGCCGAGCTAGTCCATGACGACAAAGCAGGTTCGGTAACGATTTACTTGCTCGACTCGGCCGCCAAGCAGCCAGTGGCAATTGAAGCAGCGGACCTGACCATCAACATCAAACATGATGGCAATGGCTCGCAGTTCAAACTGCCTGCGGTCGGCGCCGCGGAAGGGAAGGCCTCGGAGTTCACCTCCAGCGATCCAGCCCTGGCAGAAGCGCTCGACCACGAGGGGGCCGAGGCAACCATCGTTGTCAGCATCGAAGGAAAACAATTCCGTGGCAGTGTCGAACATGATCACGACGACCACGACCATGATCACTAATCTCGGGTAAACACCGAACCAACGGCGCGGTTCGGTGATCTACTACGAGAAGTGCTCGCCGGCGATTGGTGCTATCCGATCGCCGGCTTTTTTATTTCGAACAGTGGAGCGTTGTAAGCTACGCGTCCTCGGTTCCTTCCCAATGTCGATCGTACAGGCCAAGGTTCATCTTGAACTCTTTGAACGCAGCGAAGACCACCGGAACGACAAACAGGGTCAGCAGTTCGACTGTCATCCCACCCACCACCGGCCAGGCCATGGCCTTGGCCACGTCGCTGCCACGTCCGGTGGAAAGAATCACCGGCACGAGGGCAATAATTGTGGTGAAGGTGGTCATTAAACAGGGGCGAATTCGCTTCATGCCTGCTTCGACGGTGGCATCGCGAATATCTTGAATGGTCTTCAATCGTTTGCGGGAAAAGACCTGGTCGAGGTAAGTCGCCATCACCACGCCATCATCGACGGCAATTCCGAAAAGCGCAATAAACCCAACCCAAACGGCGGTATTCAACTGCACTTCGTTGATCGCAAGGCAGATCATCCCTCCGGCAAACGCGACCGGGATACCAGAAAACACCGCCAACGTGATCGGCAAATGTCGGAATTGCAAATAGATGATGAACAAGTTGATGAAGATCACCAGTGGGATTACCCAGAGCAGACGCTTGTTCGCTTCAATCTGATTTTGAAACGAGCCGACGGGATCTAACGAATAGCCTTGTGGCAGCGGTAACGAACCATCTCGTTGCGCGGCAAGCAGGCTTTCGCGAACCGACTCGGCGGTTTCCAAGGCCCCCATGCTGCCGGAAGGTTGAAATGAAACATGCGCGACAAGTCGGGCATCTTCGCTGTTGATTACCCCCGGACCCCAGGTCGTATTCATCGTGGCAAGACTCGACAGCGGAATCACATCACCGGAGTGGGTCACCACCGGCAGCTTGTCCAATTCGTAAAGCTGCTCTCGAAGCTGACGCTCGTAGCGAACCCGGACCGGGTAGCGCTCTCGCCCTTCGACGGTCTTGGTAACATTGGCGCCGCCCAAGGCGGTTTCAATCACCTGGTTCACCATCGCGGTCGACATCCCATAGCGTGCCGCTTCGTCGCGATTCACATCGAACTCGACGTAAGGCTTACCCAGGACGATATCGGGATTGACCGTGGCGGCTTGCACCTGAGGCAAGGTCTTCAGATGCTCGGCCACTTGCATCGATGCCTCGGCCAGGCCGGGCAGGCTGTCGCCATAGATGCGAATCGCCATCGACGCTTTGATCCCGCTTTGCAGCATCACCACACGGCCTTCGATCGGCTGAAGAGGCGAGGCAGGCGTCACGCCGGGCAGCGTCGCAACGGCGTTGATCTGCTCCCAGATATCTTGCGTCGTGATCCCTTCGCGCCATTGATCTTTGGGCTTCAGCATCACGTACGTTTCGATCATCGCCGCAGGAGCTGGATCGAGTGCCGACTCGACGCGGCCAATCTTTCCCAGCACATCCTTCACTTCCGGGATCTCTTTGATCATTGCGTCCTGGGTCTGTAGAACTTCCATCGCCTGCGAGAAACTAGCGGCCGGGTAAAGCGTTGGCATGTAGAACCAGCTTCCCTCGTCTAGGGCAATCCAATCCGATTCCTTCAATCCCGTGAAGGTATGCTTGAGATCGACGTAGCCAGGGACTTCGTTCATGTCGGCACCCAGATAACCGGCCACCTTCTCGGCCGGCGACAAAACGGTGGGAAGTCCGATCCAAGCACCCAGGCCAATCAGCACCACAACCGTGGGGAGTGTCAGGAAGGCTCCCTTGCGGGCGAGAAATAAACGCAGAAGTGGCTCGTAAACCCAAAGGATCATTCGGCTGACTGGGTTCTCGTCGACGGGGCGAAGTCGCTCGCCGAGCATCCACCAGGCCAGCAAGGCAAATGCCACGGCTCCCAGTAGCGAACCAACAACGAGGCTGATGGACGAACCCGGGTAAGTGGAGGTGCCGATCATTCCACCGAGCACAAGGCCAACCATACCGAAGACCACTGAAACCCATAATGTTGTCGATCGTTTCACCTGCGTCGTGCTCAGCAGAAAGCGACTCAACAGCGGAACGAGCGTGACCGCCACGATCAAAGCGGCCAGCAGCGAGAACGTCTTTGTCCAGGCTAACGGAGCGAATAACTTGTAGTCGCGTCCCGTGAGCATGAACACCGGCAGAAAGCTCACCACGGTGGTCATCACCGCGGTCACCACGGCTGGGGCAACTTCACTGGCAGCCGACTGTATAACTTCAAGTCGCCGACGGTTGCCTCCGGGGCGTCCCTCGCGTTCCCAGTCGGCAAGCTGATCGTAGATGGTCTCGGAAACGATGATCCCCATATCGACCATCGTTCCGATCGCGATCGCGATCCCGGCCAGTGACATGATGTTGGCATCAATCCGAAACACGTGCATTGCCACAAATGCCAGAAGCACGGCGATTGGCAGGGTGATGGCCACCACGATGCTGGCCCGCACATGCAATAGAAAGAGCAGAATCACGACGGCGGTGATCATGATCTCTTGCGTGAGCGCGGTGGTCAAAGTGGCGATGGTGTCGTCGATAAGACCAGTACGGTCGTAGACAATGTTTACCTTCACCCCTTGGAGGCTCGGCTCGATCTGGGCGATCTTGTGTTTAACGCGATCGATCACTGCCCGTGGGTTCTCGCCAAATCGCATCACGACGACGCCACCAACGGCTTCGGTGCCATTCAAATCGATCGCACCACGACGAAATTCCGGGCCCAACTGAACGTGGCCCAGGTCTCGAATCCGCAGTGGAATTCCGTCACGTGTACGCACCACAGTCTTTTCGATGTCGGCGATCGCCTGGTCAGTGTCTTGGTTGGCGCCGATGAACCCTTTGCCGCGGATGATGAATTCCATCCCTCCTGACTCAACAGTTTTGGCGCCGACGTCGATGTTCGACTTCTTCACAGCGTCGACCAGTTGGTCCAAGGGGACATTATGAAAACGCAAGCGATCGGGATCGATCTCGATCTGGTACTGGCGAACATAACCTCCGACGCTGGCGACTTCGCTCACGCCTGGCACGGCTTGAAGCTCGTACTTGACGATAAAGTCCTGGACCGAACGAAGGTCCGCGAGATTCATCCCTGGAGGAGGCTCGAGCGTGTAATAGAGCACCTGGCCGAGCCCGGTGGCATCGGGGCCGAGTGTCGGGACGACTCCATCTGGCAGTACCGCCGCCGCGATGCCCAACTGTTCGAGCACGCGCGATCGCGCCCAATAGAAATCGGTGCTGTCGTGAAAGGTAACCTGGACGAAGCTGTACCCAAAGAGGCTTTTGCCGCGGACCGATTCCGCGTCCGGCACCGCCAGCATGGCGACCGACAATGGGTACGTGATTTGATCTTCGATATCTTTGGGCGAACGGCCAGGCCAGGCCGTGAAGATGATAACCTGGTTCTCGCCGATGTTCGGAATCGCATCGATCGGCACATTCTTGGTGGCATACCATCCGTAGCCAACGGCAACGATGGTCAGAACCAACATGATCAGCGGCTCTCGCAGGCAGAAGGCAATGAGCGATCGCATAGCTATTGGCCTCCCTCTGGCATCGGCATTGATTCGGAGTGTTGGTGCATCGGTGCTGGGGCCTGCGTTGTTAACGTCCGCACATGCTCGCCACAACGGAGCATCTCGCTACCGTAATAAGGATTGAGCAGTTGATCAGTTGCTTGCAGCCAATCGCCTTCGCCATCCTGCACCATCGGGCAGAAGAACTGGTGAAACGATTGCGTTGCGCCGTCGCCACGCACGTGAGACGCCAGGTTCAGTACGGCATGGCTAATCGGTTTGAACTGCTTGCGAGCCTCGTCGAGCGAGACATGGTGCAGATGCTGTGAGTTTTCGGCGATTTCTTGAAGTGCCGCATGGGCAGGGTCACCCAGGTCCGGAGATTTCGATAACTTCTGCGACAACTGATAGAGCTGTTGACTCACATTTTCCGCTGGCTTTTTGTCAGACGCGAGTTGCGATTGAATGGCGAAGTAGGCCTGGTACATTGCCTCGAGATCTTGCCCGACGGGACCTACCACCTTTGCCAGTTGGTCGGTTTCGACCTCCATCGGCGTATTGCGGTTGGCCTTCTTCACCAGCCGGTGGGGATCGATCAGACTCGGTTTGCCAGCAAGTTGCATTTGAGAGTCAATCAAGAAGTTGCCGGAAGTAGCAACCATTTCCCCAGGCTCCACCCCTTCGAGCACGACTGCTTTATCTTTCAGAATAGGCCCCAGTGTCAGTTTCCGAATCTCAAACCGACCTGGCTCGGTCTCGACATATGCGACACTTGTCTTACCCGCCATCAGCAGTGCCGACCTGGGAATTACGGTCGAAGGGGTCGTCCCAACGGGTTGATCGGCGTAGCCATACTGCGAGGTTGGAACGAGGTCCATCCCACAAATCGGACAGGCCCCAGGCTGGTCGCGGATGACTTGCGGATGCATGGGGCTGATCCACTTTCCTGCGAGCTGATCGTCATAGATCTGACCCTGAGGGCCGATTGGAATCTCGATCTTGGCTTCCGCGTAATCACCAGGTCGTAATCGACCATCGTCATTCTTGAACTCGACACGAACCCCCACGGTCCGGTTCCGGGTGTTCACCTTCGGATCGATGAACGCAACACGGCCGGTTAAGGTTTCACCCGGAAGTGAAGTAAGCTCCGCTTTAACGACCTGGCCGAAGCGGATATGTGAGGCATCTTCGGGATAGAGTTCCAGCATCAGCCAGACGGTCGAAAGGTTGGCGATACGGTAAATCGGTTCCCCGGCCGAGATGTACATCCCTTCTTCGGCCAGCTTCTCGATCACCGTGCCACCGATTGGGGCGTAAATGGTTAAACGAGATTGAGGTTTGCCAGAGCTTTCCAGTTCCGCCAACTGTCGTTCGGTCATGCCAAGTTCGACCAGCTTCTGCCTGGAATTATTCATCAGGCCTTCTTGAGCCCGGCGAACGGCAGCCAGTGTCGTTCCGCTGTTGGACTGCAGCGTGTTCCGGGCTTCAAGGTATTCGGCTTGAGCGGCATAGAGCTGCGGGCTGTAGACGACCGCCAGGTGATCTCCCTTTGCCACAGAGACACCGGTATAGTCGGCGAAGAGCCTTTCGACCCGACCGTTGATATAAGCGGCGATGGTTGCCTGTCGGCTTTCATCGATTTCGATCGAACCAATGGTTTCAACCTCGGTCGTCACTGCTTCTGACGTAACAGGAGCGGTTGCGATTTGTGCGAGCCGCCGTTGGGCTGGCTCGATCGTGACCGCGAACTCATCCAGGTCGGCTCCCCCGGCAGACGCGGGAACCAGGGCCATGCCACAGATCGGACAACGTCCCGGTCCTGGTTGGCGAATCTGGGGATGCATCGGGCAGGTGAAGATCTGCTGCGATTCACTTTCGGTGGCGACCGGGCTGCCGCTGCCACTACTGATCCATCCAACGCGCTGAGCCAATCCCAGCAGGATAATCAGTAGTACGCCGGCGGCGAGAAATAGACCCGCCGGGGCCAACCGCGACAACCACCAACGGCCCGATTTTGAAGGAGGGTTGGGGACCGATGTTGAATCAGTATTTGGTGAGGACGTCGACATCGCAACGTTTCCTTCGCAACAGGAGATGGCAAAAGGAGCGGCTGGACCGATACGCATAACTAGCGTTTGGACCGCGCCAGAATCGGGTTCCGGCCAGCCGCTCACATGCTTC
This sequence comes from Bremerella sp. JC817, assembly GCF_040718835.1. Lineage (NCBI taxonomy): Bacteria > Pseudomonadati > Planctomycetota > Planctomycetia > Pirellulales > Pirellulaceae > Bremerella > Bremerella sp. JC817. Next base: position 138,322 of record NZ_JBFEFG010000268.1, read on the forward strand.
AAGTGGCAAGACTACGAGTGATCGTGGTCGTGATCACCTTCCGCAGAGTCGGCAGCCGCAAGCTTCTCGGCCTTCTGTTCGTCGGAGAGTGCTTCCCATTTAGGGGCACAGCCTGGACAGCAGAACCCGATCGTCTTGCCATTCCACTCGGCGGTGCCACCTTTACTCGTCACGTCTCCACCCATGATCGGACAGTGATCGTTGACAGTGGCTTGTGCGGTTGCTTCGGGAGCCGCATCGGTGGAAGAAGCCGTGCAACCTGCGGCGAGCGCAGCCAATACCGTTGCAAAAAACAAATTGCGCATGGTGAAATCTTTTTGGAACCAAAGGAGAAAGACTTAGTGCATAAATCGCAGTAGAAAGTCGCAACGAAAGTTCGGAGGAACCTCGCGACGAAGAATCGATTTACGCTGCCTTTAGGTCAGCCACACGCAGAGAATGACTTGCCGGAAGTTGTCATCCGGAATGGGCACATCGGTAAGCTCCGGCTGGACCGTTTCGCGATGGCAAACGACTTCAAACGAAGCAGGCGCGATGAATAAGAGTGTTCCCATCAAGCCGTCGGAAATGGTTGTTTCCGGCGCCGTCACAGGTGTTCCCGAGGCAGGAACTGTTAGATGGCAATGACAGACCGAATCGCCTTCCACCGAGTTGCCCGGGTGGCAGCCGGTATCCGGCATGTCGGCATTCATTTGGCAATGCGGACAGCCGCCCGCGATATCCATCGTCATGCCCGAGCAGCAGCAGACGGCGCTGGCCGAAGCATCGCTGGAGCAAGTACAGTTGGTGACAGCAGCCAGGCATACCGATTGCCACAACAACATGAACGTTGCCGAAACGACAGTCGATTTGCGAAGCAAAGAGATCACACAAATGTCCTTGGGACTTCGAGTTAGCGATACACGAAAGTCTAGGTTTCCCGTCGCCGAGCGTCAACGTCGGAATTGAACTTAGCTGAAGAACACGCCGTTACGGCAGGGAACCAGCGGGGGTAAGCGGAAAATCAGCACCCGCGGCCTGCCGCAATTTCGCGATGGCGGTTGCCATATCACCAATTGCCTGATGATATCCCACCTCGAGGGTTAGCAGGTTACGGTAATCGCGAATGACGCGGTCGAACTCGACGGATCCATTCGTGTAGGAGTCTTGATCGGCTGCGAGCGTCTGTCGTGCCTGAGGCAGAATCGTCGACTCGTATAGCATGGCCGTTTCATGGGCCCGACGGACTTCGGCCACCAGGTCGAGGATAATCGACTCGTAGCGATCGGTCAGCTCTTCGACCGTGTTGTGGGCGGCCTGATGCTTCCACTTCGCTTCATCTTCGATCGCATCGTATTTGTTGTACCAGATCGGAATGCTGACCTGCGCTCCGAGTGCCCACGGATCTTGTCCAACATCGACCACGGTGCTCGGTGGGCGATTGTTATCGGTGGGGTAATAACTGGCCGAGAAAACGAACTCCGGTCGACGCATCAGACGCGATACTTCCACGCCCCAGCGCGTGGCATGAGTTCGCATGCGAGCCGCTTCGAGTTCTGGCTGATACTCGATGGCGAGAGCCGTTAGTTGCTGAGGGTCGAGCTCTGGCATCCCCGGTGGCAAGAGTCTTGCAGACTGGATCGAAGCATCCGAATCTCGTGCAACCAACCGGTTCAACTCTGCTTCGACCCCTTTGCGTTGGCGTCGGTACCCCAGCAGACGTTCCTCCAACTGCGACAGCTCGAGCGTGCCTAGCAGCACGTCTCCCTGCGAGGCGGCCCCGGTCGAAATACGGGCGTTCGCCACGTCGATCAACGAATTGAGCAGACGCTGATTTGCCTGGGCGATCTCGATCTGCTTGTCGAGAACATACAGCCGGTACCAATTGGTGCGGACGGCCGCCTGAACTCGCAGTCGCTCGGCTTCCATTTCGGCATGGATCGCGTACGCCTCGAAGATCGCTCGTTGCTCGTCCGCACGCAGGCGAGACAGCCAAGGCACTGCCTGGCTAAAGGTCATGTTGGCTCGCTGCGAACCGGACGCCGTCTGGATTGGGTTGCCAAACACGTTGGCTCCGAACCGAGGATCAGGCAGCTTATCGACATACCGCGACTTGGCCAGCGACGCTTGATATTCGTGATAAAGGCGCGTGAGTCGCGGATTCTGGGCGGAAGCCAGCTGTTCCAATTCATCCAAGCTGTCGGCGGGCAGGTGATGTGCGACCAAGGTTACGTCGACCTCGGTCGGTGCTTTGGGCCGACGGACTGCAGGAGCAGGGGAGGCTGCCGAATCTTCAATCGCAGGCAACTCGACTACTTCCGGCTCGATGTATGCCGGAACGGTTTCCCGATTGCCGTCGGGCGAGGTGCAGCCAGCGACCAGAAGGAGAAGCGTTGTCGAAAGAATCGGTTTTGAGCCAGGTGCCAGCATTCGTCGGTCTCGCCATGCATTCGCGCCCCAAAGGCAAAGTCGCCTCGGTGCGTTACAAGAGTTCCAGGTTGGCACGGTCCAATAAATTGATCGACCGAAACGGCAACGATGCCTGCGCGATTATCGCGGCTGAATCAATTTGTCGGACGAGCGGCGGAGAACTGTGCCGGTTACGTAAATCGATCAGTCGATGAGCAGTCAGCTTGATGCTATCGCTCGGGGGGGAGGCAGGGCAGAGGAACCAAGTTCCACATCTGGCCAAGATGAGAAGCTGTGCGTGATCATGCCGATCTTCTCAGAGCTGCTTTACAACGCCTGCCGAATCAGGACCGGCAGCGCGTCGACGTAACTATTGCCAGATTGGGAAGTTGCGGAAAAACAGGTGAGAATTCCTAGGATTCCGGCCGGACTGCCGGCGATTCTGAACGATTCAGGAGGAGTCGTAATTGCCCTAAATCTTGAACTCGTCTATCTTTAATGAACGACTCTTTCTCCATCAATCCTCTTAGCCCTGATAGACGACTCCCATGGGACGAAGTTTCGAAAACCGGAAGCACGCGATTGCCAAGACCGCCTCGCAGAAGTCCAAGCTGTACTCGAAGTATGGCAAGATGCTGTACGTTGCCGCGAAGAATGGCGTGCCGGACCCGGAGTCGAACCCCTCGCTCAAGAGCATGATCGAAAAAGCGAAGCGGGAACAAGTACCGGCCCACGTGATCGATAAAGCCATTGAAAAAGCCAAGGGAACCGGCGGCGAAGATTACTCGGAATCGCGTTACGAAGGCTTTGGGCCAGGCGGCACCTCGGTGATTGTTGACTGTCTGACCGACAATGCGAACCGCACGATTACCGACGTTCGCAACTGCTTCAACAAAGGGGGAGCGAAGTTGGGAACCTCCGGTTCGGTTTCGCACTTCTTCGACCATCTGGCGATCTTCTCGTTCAAGGGAACCGACTCGGATCAGGTGCTGGAAGCGATGTTGGAAGCAGACGTCAACGTCGACGACGTGGAATCTGAAGATGGCCACCTGACCGTTTTCGCGGCTTCCAGCGACTTCTTCAAAGCGAAGCAGGCCCTGCTGGAGATGAACCCAGATATCGAGCTGGAAGTGCAGGAAATCGCTTTCGTGCCACAATCGACGACGGAACTCTCGGGCGATGACGCTGCTCAGTTCGAGAAGTTCATGGATATGCTGCACGACTGCGAAGACGTCCAGACCGTCTATCACAACGCCAAGCTCCCAAGCGAAGACTAAACCTCCAAGAGCGAACCTAAGACAAACCATTCAAGCCGCCGGCTTCCTCGTTGGGAGCCAGCGGCTTTTTTCGTTCGTAAAGTGATGGAAGGCGTTCAAGGAACAATTCGTGCGTTTCTGTTTTCATGTCACGAATTTCAAGCGAATTTGGCGGAAATCTGAGCCTTCGGGAAATATGTCTCGTTAGGCTACGAAATAATTGCGAGACCCTCTCTCGCGTGATACCATTCCACCAGTCAGGGTCTCTATCGCTTTCCTTGTCTTTTCGCTCGTCCTGGGTCGCCAGACGCGTGCGATGAAGTCCAGGACTTTGCAAGACATCGGACACAATCCTTTCCAATATTCCGCTACCAGCACGGGCAAACTACTCCTCTTCGCCCGTTTGAGTGAGGCAGTTCTATGAGTGAAGCCACGGCGTCTGCCGTTGCGACGGCACAAGAGAAGCTCACCGAGTTCTCGCAGCGCGTTCAATCGATTCGCGAAAGTTTGCATCAGGTGGTCGTGGGCCAAGACGCCTCGATCGACCAGCTTTTGGTTTGTGCCCTCACCGGTTCCCATGCGCTACTCGTGGGTGTGCCGGGATTGGCCAAGACGCTGATGGTGAAGACCCTGGCTTCGTCCTTCGGCTGGAACTTCTCTCGAATCCAGTTCACGCCCGACTTGATGCCGGCGGATGTAACTGGATACGAACTGCTGGGACGTGGCGAAGAGAACGGTGGACCTTCGATGGTGTTTCGTCGTGGTCCGATCTTCGCGAATCTGGTACTGGCCGACGAAATTAACCGCGCCGCACCGAAGACCCAGTCGGCACTGCTCGAAGCGATGGCCGAGCATCACGTTTCGGTCGGTGGCCAAACGTATCCGCTGCCTTCGCCGTTTCTGGTAGTCGCCACGCAAAACCCCATCGAACAGGAAGGAACCTATCCACTGCCCGAAGCGCAGTTGGACCGCTTCATGATGGAGATTCGCTTCGGCTATCCTTCGCCGGAGCAGGAAGAAGAGATCGTTCTGCGAACCACTTCGGGCCGCGTCGAACTTCCAACTGCGGCGCTGAGTCAGGAAGAGTTCCTCGAATTGTGTGATCTGGTGCTATCGGTTCCCGTACCACGCACGGTTGCATCGTTTGCGGTCCGTTTATGCGGGAGCAGCCGTCCCGAAGATGAACGAGCCCATACCATGGTTCGTGATTACGTCGCGTGGGGTGCTGGTCCACGTGGTTCGCAAAACCTGGTTCTCGCCGCCAAAGCGACCGCTCTGCTCGATGGCAGGACCGCGCCGACTGAAGAAGACGTGAAGAGTGTCGCGCTTCCGATCCTGCGGCATCGCGTGATTTTGAATCACCGGGCGATCGGCGACAGCGTAACGGCCGAACAAGTCATTCGCTCGATGCTGAAAGACGCATAATGGCCAGTGTCGCACGGGGATCGAAATTCTTCGAACAGCAGGCACTTGCCGGGCTCGCTCATATGCGGTTCACAACCGCACATCGAGTCGAAGGCTCGTACAGCGGGCGTCATCAAAGCCGCCAGCAAGGTGGCGCTGGCGAGTTCGTTGATTTCCGTGAGTACTCTGGTGGTGAAGACTTACGGCGGCTCGATTGGAAGCTGCTCGCACGGACGGGAAAGAGCTTCGTCCGACTTCATCAGGAAGAAACGAACCTGGTCTGCACGCTGGCAATCGATGGCAGTGAGAGCATGGCCTTCGCTGGCAGTCGGACACGTGGTGGATCGAAGCTGGAATATGCCCAGTACCTGGCAACCGCGTTGGCATACGTCATCAGCCTCGGCCAGGATCAGGTTGGGTTGGCACTTTTAACCGAGAAACTAGCTGACCACATGCCGCCGGGGAGTACTTCACTCCACGTGACCCGGGTGATGCAACAGATTGAAGAGATCAAAACCAATCCGACCGCCAAGGCGGCTGGTGGATTGCGAACTCTGTTTGAACAAACGACTCGTCGTGGCGTGCTGCTGTACTTTACTGACTTCCTGATGGAAGACTTGGACGAAACCTTTGCGGCGCTCCGGTTGTTTCGGCATCGGGGCCTGGAAGTCCTGGCGTTGCACTTGATACATCCTGAGGAAGAATCGTTGCCGCGTGGAACCGCCTTTCGATTTATCGGTATGGAGAACGAAGGCGTGCTGAACTGCTCGCCCGACGAGATTCGAACACAGTACGCAGAAAAGTTCTCGGCTCACACGGCAATGGTCCGGCAAATGGCACTCGCCGCTGGGTGTGACTGCCGGCGGCTATCGACTTCGGTTCCGTACCTGCAAGCCCTCGGTAGCTTCCTGGTAGAACGCTCTGGCTGACGCTTCCCGTTTTCAATTGATTCGACAGCTCGGTACTTTCCCATGACGTTTTCGGCACCCTGGATCTTCGGCCTTGGCATCGCTGCCGCGACGGCACCGGTGTTGATTCATTGGCTGACACGTCCTCGGCCGGTGAAGATGCCTTTGTCGACGCTTCGTTTCGTGCGAGAAGCAATACAGCAGCGAAGTGCCGTCGATCGTCTGCGTGACTGGATCATCCTGGCACTGCGCTGCCTGGCCATCTTGCTGCTTGCCGCCGCGTTCGCAGGTCCCCAGTGGACCAATCCGACAAGCCTTACTCAGGACGAAGGAGACGCGATCCGAGTCGTGGTGCTCGATGTCAGTCAAAGTATGGCGGCATCCGATGGAACGACACCTGGGATTCAACGAGCACGCAGCTTTGCGAGTCGCTATCTGCAGTATCGACCTGGGCTGAAAACCAATTTGATTGTGGCAGGGGCCCGTCCTGCCGCCGTATTCGACAACGTTTCGACTAATTTTGAATCGCTGCTGGAAGAAGTTGCTCGCGCAGAGGTCCTTCCTGAACGAATGGATGTCGACGCAGCTCTCGAACTCGCTGCGAAACAATTGGCGGCGACAGGGGAAAACGACACCCGCCGCCGTGAATTGATCGTCATCTCCGATTTTCAGCGTAGCGGTTGGGGGGCAGCGAAGTTTAACGTATTGCCGGCAAACACCGAGATCCAGCTTGAATCGACCGCTCCGGAAACGGCGCCCGATAACATGGCAATCGTGAGTGCAACGTGCCAACCGGTTGGTGCTCAGCAGGATCGAATGCAATTGGAAGTTCGGGTAGGCAACTTTAGCGGGAACAGCCGGAACGTCACGGTAGAAGCGAACATCGGTGAGTCGGTTCACCGGCTTGAAGGCAGCTGTGCACCGCGACAGGTAACTTTGTTGACCCAGGAAATTCCGACAACCGGCCAGGGATGGCAATCGGGTCAAGTTCGCCTCTTAGAAACAAGTGATGCCGTCGCAGCGGATAACTGGCGTCCGATCGTTGCCCAGCTCCGGGGCCGGCCGCAGTATGTGATGGTCAGTTCGCAAGGAAATCGACCCGGAATCGAGTCGAGTCGGATTCTGGCATGTGCGCTCGTGCCCGAGCTGACGACAGACTCGGCGTCCGACCGGTTTCGCATGGTGCGACCTGAACTTCTCGACAATCAATCGTTCGCCGGTACCGACTTGATCGCGGTCAATGCGGCAGGGCGATTATCGCCTGAGCATCTCGGCATGTTAGCGCAGCAAATTCGGCGTGGTAAGTCGGTGCTTTATGTAGCCAGCGAATCAATCGATGCTGCGAATCTTGATCAACTCGCAGAAATGGCCGCCGTGGAATTGCCGATTCGTTTTGCTCCCCCGCGGGTCGGAACATCACGTTCTGATTTACACCTGGTTTCACTTGAGAACCCTAAGCCTCCGCTGGCAAGTTTTGGCGATAGTCTGACTGCGTTGGCCGAACCTTTGCGATTCAGTGGAGGGCTTAGTATCGAAGCAGGAACTGCGACCGGGGCATTAAGTGATGATCGCATTCGCGCCACCCTCAACGACGGAACTCCGGCGATCGTGGTTGCCCGTTCAGGTTCTGGTGGAACCCTCGCCATCTTGAACGCCGATTTGGCGGCCTCGAACATGTGGAAGACCGGGGCGCTGGTCCCATTGATGGACGAGTTGGTTCAAGAGCTTTTGGAGTCAGATGACAACTCGGGAGCATTCCTCTGCGGCGAGCCGATTGTGGCGCGCATTGAAACATCGGCGGCGGCAGATTCTTTGGCGATCGCCACGAGCGATTCCGGCGAGAATTCAGCACATCGGACCGAAACTGCCGGCAAGCTGGTAGACGAAGGTGGTGCCGTCGTATGGCAGTGGTCCTCCCCCGATCGGCCCGGTGTCTATCGGATCGAGGAAGATGGAGACACGCTGTTTGCCGCGGCAGTCGCCTTGCCACCAGAGGAGTCCGACCTGGAGACCCTTTCGGCTGAAGTTGTCAAAGATCGACTTGCGGCAGGCTACACCGTTCGATTTCAAGCGACCGGAGGAACAGCAAACCCAGACCAGAATCTTTGGCAATGGTTTGTCGTTGGAGTGGTGTTATGCATGTTTGGGGAACTGGCCGCCTTGATGGCTTATCGAACGTAATCGTTGTTCAACTTCTCGTAGGTAATTCGTGATTCGCTTTGATCCTCACATCCCGCTCGCCCTGTGGCTGCCGCTGGCCATAGCTGCCGCTGCGCTGCTGGTGGTCTACGCGATTCGGAGTCACGACAGACTCACCGGACCACGCCGCACGATAGTGCTCGGGCTGATGACGGTGTGCCTGCTCTTGCCATTGCTGTTGTTGCTGAACCCCATCTGGATTCAACGGACACCACCTCCGCCGGGCAAGCCGTTGCTGACGGTCCTGGTCGATCAGTCCGCCAGCATGGGAACGGTCGACGGGAATGGGCTCGGCTATTCGCGAATTGACGTGGCCAGGCATGCCGTGAAGGCCATTCAAGAACAGCTTGGCGAGAAGTACGAGCTCCGTTTTCGGGCGTTCTCGGAAACGAGCCATAGTTTCGAGCCATCCACGATTGATCAACTGGAAGCCGACGGTGGAGAAACGAACTTCGCAGACAGTATCGAAAAGGTATTAGGTGAAGATCGACCGCCAGGGCAAGCGGTGCTGGTGCTGAGCGACGGAATCGATACCTCTTCGGCGAATTCGATCGCGTTGCAGAAGACGGCGCAGCGGGCGAAGGCACTCAGCACGCCTCTTTTCGTCCGACCATTGGGTACCCAGCAAGGCGTGCGCGATTTGCAGGTTTCGTTGCCGCAATCGCAGCAGTTGGCGTTCTCGAACCAACGGGTCCCGATCACGCTTCGTTTAGCCCACAGTTTCCCCGAGTCACAAAAAGTATCGGTCACGTTAAAGGCAGATAGCGAAACGATCGAAGAGCGGGTCGTCAATTTGCTGCCACACACACCGGCTGAAGAAACCTTCTACGTCGAACCAGATGCCAGTGGGCTCTTTCGGTATCAGCTTTCGGCAACTTCGATCGACGGCGAGGTAACCGATCTAAACAACTCTGCGACGGTCTTGCTGCGGGTTATCGACCAGCCAGTTGCGGTGCTGCTTCTGGAAGGGAAGCCTTATTGGGACACAAAATTTCTGATTCGAACGCTTGCCAATGATCCTTCCGTGGCGCTGACGAGTGTCGTTCAAATGGCGCCTGGCAGATTTCTGCAGCGTCAACTTGAGCCAGCGAAACGAGCCGAAGAGGAATCTCCATCAGAGAGCGAATCGGTCGACAAGGCGACCTCGGTTCCTCGGAACGAGTGGAAGATTCATCGCGAAGCACCCGACGTCCTGGCCGACAGCGAGTTTCTCGCGCAGTTTCAGATCATCATTCTCGGGCGCAATACCGAAGCGTATCTGAATGATAAGACTCTGCGGCAACTCAAGTCATGGGTGTCGAGTAGTGAAGGTTCGCTTGTGTGCTTCCGAGGGTCACCTGCTTCGCAATTGACCCAAGAGCTGGGGGCGTTGATGCCAATCGATTGGGATAACTCAGGCGAAACGCATACGCGAATGAGTTTGACCGACGCCGGCCAGGCAGCCCAGTGGTTACCCGATCTGAGCAGTCAATTGGAACTGTTGCCATCCCTGGCTCTTTCGGCAAGGCCTGATCAGGTCAAGCCACTGACAACCGTGTTGGCGGAGGGGGCCAGTACCGACCAGGCAGTTCCGTTGATCACCTTCCGCCCGACCGGACGTGGCAGGGTCGTCGTGCTGGAAGGTTCTGGCATGTGGCGTTGGGCGTTTCTGCCCCCAGAACATCAATCGCACGACGAGATCTACGCCACGCTCTGGCGAAGTCTGGTGCGATGGCTGGTTTCTCATGTGGGGCTGTTGCCGCACGAAGAGGTCGCCTTGCGAACCGATAGCATTACGGTGAGTTCCAACCAAACTGCGGCGGCGACGTTATTACTACGTGAAGAGCAGTGGGACAAGCCTCCCGTTGTTCACCTGACTGGCGGCGGTATCGATGCGGGGCGTTCGTTTGCCCCGGTTAGCCAGGATGCGAACGGCGTCTACCGCGTTAACTTCGGCAAGTTGCCTCCAGGAAATTACAGCGCCCAGGTGTTCCGCACGGAAGACGAGGACGCCATCGCGGAAACTTCGTTTGACGTCACCGCGAATCCAAGGGAGCGACTCGATGTTGTGGCTCGGCCGAAGATGCTTCAAGACCTGGCAGAGCAAAGCGGGGCGTCCGTTCTAGAGAAGACCGATCCCACCGAAATGGCGTTGGAACTCGACCATGTGTTTGAAGAACATCGACAACGAAGCCGACCAGACCGAATGATTCGCACGTCCGCGTGGGACCGGTGGTGGGTATTGCTCGGCACGCTCGGTTTGTGGGGCACCACCTGGGTAGTCCGCCGCTGGGCCAGCCTTGTGTAACGAGATCAACGGAACAAGTGTATGAACTCGCCAATCCAACCATCGCCTGACCGTAGTGCAGCGTCGCTGAACGCGAAGCTCGATCAGGTCTTGTTTCGCTACCAGCAGGTATGGCTGCTGGTAGCAATCGGTTGGGGACTACTTACGCTCCTCGGCGGAAGTTTTATCGCGTTCTGGCTCGATCTCGCCTTCGAATTACCTGCAGCAACGCGGGCAGCGGTACCCTACGTGGTGTTTGTCGCAAGTCTTAGCGTGGTCTTCGTGCTGGCTGTCCGCCGACTGAACGGCTTTGCAAAACCGAACGTTGCCCGGTTGATTGATGATACGGCTGACGCTCGTGGAACCATCGTTACGGGTTGGGATCTGCTGGCAAATGGTACTGCTGCGGCATCAGACAACTCGACCGGCCTGGCACAACTTGCGATCGCTCGAGCAGGCCTGGATTCGGAACGGGTCGATCCCGCGGTTGCCGTTTCGAGTCGACCACTGCTCGGGCCTTGGTGTGGTTTTGGCGGACTGGCTCTGGTCGTGTTGCTGATGACCGCCGCCTTCCCGGAGACAATTCAGACCCAGTGGAAACGATTCGCATTTCCCTGGAGCGATACGGTCCCGGCCAGTTGGCTGGAGCTAACGGTTGTGCCTGGAGATGTTTCCGTTCGCTATGGCGACTCGCTTGATATCTTTGTTGAGCCTACGGATCAACCGCTGGAAGACGTTCAGTTGGTTTTGGTTCGCGATGAAAAGGAAGAAGTCGTTCCGATGTTCTTCGATCGCGACAATCGCTGGCGAGCCGTGCTGATGCAGTTGGCCGCACCCACCGACTACTACGTGCGCGCGTTTCAGGCTCGTAGTGCCAAACATCATATCCACATTGTGACGGTGCCAACGATTGAGAAAGTCACCGTGGAAGTGATCCCCCCTGATTACGCGAATGGAATTGGTGGTTACCAGGGCCTCTTGCCGCAATCCGGCCTCGCCGGTTTGCCGGGGACGAAGGTGCGTTTTGCCGCGAGTAGTCGACGTCCCCTCTCTGGCGGATCGATCATGGTGACGGAGGGATCCACGGTCCGACAAGTCGACCTGATCCCCAGCAAGGAAGGCCCAGAGAAGGTTGTTGGCGAACTTACGCTTCAGTCCTCAGGCAAGTTTGAGCTGCATGTGATTGACATCGACGCCCAAGAATCGCAAGAGTCTGCCACGGGGATGATTACCATCGTTAACGACCAAACCCCATTCGTTCGGCTCATGAAACCGAATCGTGTTTCGATGGCGACCCCCAATGCCAACCTTCCAGTGGAAGTCGATGGGGAAGACGACTACGGGTTGGCACGGGTTGCCATCTATCGCAGTTTGAATGGGTCCCGGCCATTGCCTTTGGAAGTTGAGTTGCCTAAACCCGCGCCGCGCCGTATCCAGCAGTCCATTTACTTACCGTTGGCCTCCTACGGACTTCAGCCTGGGGATCAGATCAAGCTGTTCGCTCGCGTAGAAGACAATCATCCTGGGCTCGCTCAGGGAGCAGAAACACCGGTCGCGATTGTCCACATCATTTCGCAAGAAGAGTACGAAAAGATGCTGCGGGCTCGTGAAGGGCTGAATGTCCTGATTTCGAAATATCGACAGGCCCAACGTATGTTGTCGGCACTTCAGCAGAAAGCGAAGCAGTTACAAAAGGAAAACGAGCAGAAGAAGGGGCTCGTTAAGAAGAAAGATAAGGAAGCCGTTCAGAAGCTCGCCGACGAGATGCGAAAGAATGCCCAGTCACTCGCCAAGGCTGCCTCTCGGCAACTGCCCTACGATTCGGACCAACAGCTCTCGAAGCATCTCGAGCAATTGGCCAAGCAATTGGAAGAAGCGGCCGAGAAACTGGAACGGCAATTGATGCGTCTGGAAGGCATGGGAGATTACAGCCAGTTGAGTCAACAACTTGGCGAAATGATGGAGGGGCTCCAGCAACAAAGTGACTTATACGGCGAGTCGGCGATGATGCCACTGGAGCAACTCGAACAAATTATGCCGCTGCTTATTGCTCAGCATCGGCTGAAGCAACTCGTGAAAGCGCAAAACGATTTGGCAGATCGGTTGAAGGCATTACGGGGTAAAGATGGTGAGGACGATCCTGATCTGAAGGCGCGAATGCGCGACTTGCAGGAAGAACAAAAAGCCATCCGCAACGAGTTACAGGAAGTCGCCGACAAACTGGAAGAGGGCATGCTGCTGCTTCCCCCTGGCGAAGACACGGAAAAGATTCGGCAGGCAGGTAACAAGCTGGTCGACGCCCTTCGTTCCAGTGGCGCCGGGGAAGAAATGTCGGCGGCGGAAGAAGGCTTGTCCCGTTTCTCAGGCACCGATGGTCACGAACATGCCCGTGAGGCCGCCGAGAAGTTGTCGCAGTTTGCTGAAGAGAACGACGCTCTAAACCAGATGACGCAGCAGTTGCTCGTCGCAATCCCCGGCCTTGGTCCAGGACTGGGAAAGACGGCATCCCAGTTATTGGGGGAAATGGGGCTAGGTGGAAACGGCCGCGGATACAGTTCGGGACGTAGTGACAAGATGGGATTATTTGGCAGCATGGAAGGAATGCTCGCTGAAACTGGTGGTGGCTCAGACGAAGAGCGCGATGGTCAGGCCCTGGCGGTCGGAGCTGAAGGCATCAATCCGGACCAGCCATCCATGCTCGATCTTATGACGCCTGGGGGAACTTCCGGGGCAGGGCTAAGTAATGTCCCACTTCGCTATCGCGAACGGGTAGCACAATATTTTCGTCGCATCACGGAAGAAGCCGAGTCTTCCGATTTCATGAATGAGGAGCCTTAACGATGAAGACCGAATTGTCCTGGCTAGGGATCGTTGCCATTTCGGCAGCCATTGCGATGGTTCCCAATGCCCTGGCCGTCGAGAACGATGCTGCCGGAACGATTGCTCCGGTTCCAGATTCCGCTCAAAGCGGAGGAGAAGGGGAGAGCATCGTTCAGGTTGCCAATCTTGTCTACGCAGGCGTCAAAAGCAGCAAGTGCTTCTCCGATCATTTCCTGGTCCGAGCCGAGCAAGAAACTTCGATCAGCACCAGTCGCCGCTTTCATGCGGTGAAGCTTGCAAGTGAAGATCTGTATGACTTTCCGATGGTAATCATGACCGGCGAAGGCACGTTTGAGTTGCCGGAATCGGAACGCCAAAGCCTGCGACGATATGTCGAGCGAGGTGGCTTTCTGTTGGCATCCGCGGGTTGTTCTTCGGAAGAATGGAACAAAGCGTTTCGCGCCGAGATGGAAGCAATCTTCCCCGATCACCCGCTGACCGCACTCGACATGGAGCATCCGATCTTTCACACCGTCAATGATATCGAAACACTGAAAGGCTGGCATGCCGACCCGCGTCCGATCGAAGGGGTCAGCATTGGTGGGCGAATCGGCGTCATCTTCTCTAACGATGGTCTGAACGACACCAAGCATACCCAAGGCTGCTGCTGCTGCGGTGGAAACGAAATCACCAACGCCGAGGAAATCAACGTCAATATCCTGGCTTACGCTTTGACCTATTAGTGTCTTGAAATGCGATTCATGCGAAACCTCCTTAACAAAATGAAGCTTCCGCAACGCCTGCCACTTGGCTCGGCGGCTGCGTGCGCCTTGTTGATGGTGGGGTGTTCGCCTGCGAAGCCAGAATCGGCAAAGCCGCTTTCGATTGTGGTCAGTGGTGATACTGCTGGCTGGATTGTCCCGTGCGGATGTACCACTAACCAGTCAGGAGGTCTGCTGCGGCGTGGCGGTTACCTGCGGCAGTTAAGTGAAGAGCGAGAGGTTTTATACCTCGACTGCGGAGGGGCTGGCAGTGGAACCTCTCCGTACGACTTCGCCAAGTTCGGGGCAATTTTGGCGGGCGAACAGGCCATGGGGGTGAAGTTCCACAATGTCGGTGCTTCCGAAGCTGCCTTCCTGGCAAGTTCGACACCAAACAAAGGCAACGCCTTCCCAGGGCTGTACTCGGCCAACGTGACAGCTGACCTGCTTTCGTCCGATCGCTATCAAATATTGAATGCCGCCGACGAACGCATTCTTGTCATCGGGGTGCTGTCGAATGCTGATGGTTCCACCCAGAGCGATCATGTACCAGCACGCGATGCCGTGCTTGAAGTTCTGTCAAAGGTCAAACGAGGCGATGACTACGATTTCGCGATTCTTCTGGCGTATGCAGCGGAAGAAAAACTGGTGACTCTGGCGAAACAATTGCCAGAGCTCGATGCCGTGATTGGTGGACCTACTGGACAGGCGATCGTCCCTCGAAAAGTGGGGGCAACCTGGATCGGGGCCGCAACCAATAAAGGCAAGTTTTTGGTCCAGCTAGATTTCCCCGCGAACGGATCGGAATCGGTCGTTGGCAAGGCGGTTGAGATGACCGCGGATCTTCCCGAAGATCCAGAACAAGCCGCGAATCTCGAAGCGTTCTATCAGCGGCTCGCCCAAAATGACTTTTCCGCCCGCGAAACCTCGTTTGCGGACCAGACGCTATTTCAAAGCAGCCCGGGCGGGACAATCGCGGGTCATGCAAGCTGTCAAAGTTGTCATGAAGAAGACTATCAATTGTGGTCCCAGTCTGCCCATGCGCACGCCTGGAAGACGTTGGTCGATCAAAAGTCAGATGTCGATCCTTATTGCCAGCAATGCCACGTCACCGGATATGGCGTCGAGGGTGGATTCGTGTCGCGGAGGCAGTCCTCCGATCGCGTTGATGTATCATGCGAAAGCTGTCATGGGCCTTCCGACGCGCATCGCAACGATCCTTCGATTCGAACGGCCTATTTCGGGAACGCGAAGGTGACCTGCGTTCGCTGCCACGACCACGAAAACAGTCCTGAGTTTGACTATCAAACCTACTGGCAGCAAATCGAACACGGAGAAGGGAATTCCGGATGATGAGAATCGGCTCAAAACTCGGGCAGCCTAACCTCTGGATCGCTGTGGCATGCCTCATGGGGTGCGTCGGCGTAGCGTCGCCGCACGTGCGAGCGCAAGAGTCTCCTCCTTCGCTCGATCAACAATTGATCGATTCGCTAGGCGGATCCGTGGAACAGATGGTGGAAGATGCGCTCTCCGACGACCCATCTAGCAATAAACCAGCCAAGGAACTGCCAGCAGAAGATTCCGGCCAGAAACCTGCTGAACAGAAGACGCCACCTGAGATCAAAGTTGTCCCGCACCAGATGCGAGAGGAAACGGGCGGGTTCGCTGGCGTTCTACAGTTGGCACAGCAAGAAGACCATCCGTTATTGATCATCGCGGGGGGAGAAAACTGCCCCTGGTGCACGCTGCTGAAACAGGAACTACAAAAGGAGCCACTGCCGACTGCCCTGAAGAAATGGACGCTGGTTGAATTCGACGTCGACCAGTCGCCAGCCACTGCCCAGCAGCTTGGTGTCACGGTGATCCCCGCCCTAAGGATTCTTTCGAAGTCCGGCACGTCTATCGCCAAGCATGACGGATACCTGGAAGCGGCGGATCTCGCGGAGTGGCTCGAGGAACATCGTCAAACGGCAGCAGAAGAAGCCGATCGAATTTTGCTCGATCGCAGCGAACCAGACACCACGACCGTTTTAAAGTTGATTCAACAGCTTGATCAGCGAGATGCCCTCCGTCGTGAGGCAGCGATCAGCCGATTGGCGTTGGTGCCTCAGCTTGCCAGCGGTCCCCTTGTCGATGCTTTCGCCGAGGGTGATCTCTCGATGCGATTGGCCACGCTCGAGGTGCTGCAGCAATGGGATGCCCCAGTCAGTGGTATCGATCCATGGCAACCTGATTCGATCAACGAGCCCCTGATTCAATCGCTGCGGGAGTGGAGTTCCGAATTAAAGGTCGATCCCAATGGCAGGGACCGCGCGCTCTCAGATGAACAGCTTGCCGAAGCCAACTCGCAAATCGATCGTTTGCTGAAGGTCGACCTGGTAGAAGGGGAAGCAATCGCTGCCCGGCTATCGCGTCATGCCGATGCGTTGTTGCCGGAGGTCTATCGGCGACTCGACGAGGCCGAGACGGACGACGCGCGGATGAAACTCCGCGCCCTACGATATCGACTCGTCGCGAACGATTCGCTGGTGCTGCGATTTCCTGGCGGACTGGCCCGCTTGGCATCGAGTGACGTTCCGACCCGTCGCCAGGCCGCGGAGCAACTGATCAGCCTGGCTACCGCCGGGGATCAGGCACTATTTCTGGAACTGTTCAGCGATCGCGATTCGCTGATTCGAGAACTCGCCCTCAAGGGATTGCAAACCGTCGGTGGTGAAGCCGCGACTCAGACACTGGTCAAGCTGCTTTCCGATCCAGAGCCGAACGTGCGGGCGGCAGTGCTTAAGCAGCTTGCCGAACAAGCATCGCCGAAGCTGTTGCCGCAAGTTGCTGAGTACGTGAAGTCTGAGACCGATCCCGACTTGCTCGTCCACGCACTGCGGTACTTCCGCGAAATTCCCACCGAAGCGAGTAGTCAGGCGGTGCTACCGCTTCTCTCGCATGACCAATGGCAAGTTCGCGCCGAGGCTGCCGATGCGATTCGAGAGTTTATGAACGACAGCGAATTCAATCAGAACGAGATGCTGGTCGGCCAGGTCGAAGAGAAGTTATTGTCGCGGCTCGATGATGAAGATGGCTTTGTATTTAGTCGGGTCGCCTCCGCATTAGCAAAACGACTAAAAGAACCCGCCGTTGAGCCATTTTTTTCCGCCCTGGAGCGACATCCCGAAGTTGCCCCGGAGGTGATCAAAAGCATGTCGTATTCCACGGCGGAAATGACCGCAGTCCAAGATCGGTTCTTCATGCTGTTGAAGCACGACAGTGCCACGCTTCGAATAAGCGGTATCGAAGGGATCTCGCGTGCCAGCGATCATCCACCTTCCGAGTGGGTCGAGGACATGCTCAACGATCCCGAAGAACGGGTACGCATGGCGACAGCGAGTGTCTTGTTTGGAACATTCCACGATCAACTGGAAAGCAAGAAGCGATGGTTAATTGAAGGTTCTGATCCACGTCTATCGGATGGGTTGGAGCTTGATAGTTCGCCAGGAAACGATCCGTTCGGAGACCCATTTGGTACCATTCGCAAGATCTTTTCCGCAGAGAAGCCGAAGGATGAAAAGAAGCCAGCGGATAAGCCGAAGCCATGGGATGAGATGGTGGCCGAAATAAATGTGACGTTGCCTTGGCCCAACGCGCAGCAGACGCTGGTTCCACCTTTAAAGGAAATGATGGCAAGCGAAGACCCAGCGACGCGTCTGCTGGCAGCCAGCAATCTGTTAGTCATGGGGCATAAAGACGAGACTTTGCCCGTCATCGAAGAGGCAGTGCAAGCACGACCGTCGCTTGCGGGAAATGCAGCGGCTATATTGCCATGGTTGCCGTGGGAACAACGCCTCGAGAAATTCAACTGGCTCTTGCCGATGGCGTTACAGAATGATCAGTCACGTCAACTCTTTCAGGCATTCACCGAACCGTTGGAACCTCGTGGTGCGGAACGTCTCTGGGAGATCGTTGCCGACAAAGATTTCAATTCAAGACTCGCAGGCAATATCTCTCGAGCGATTGGTTCGTCGCTGACGGGCGAGTGGTACTGGCGGTACGATAAAGACAGCAACGACAACCCAGCCATCAAGGATCAGGTGATCGAGAACGCCAAGTTGCACCTGCAGACGGGGAACGAGTGGGAAACCTTGATTGCCCTCTTTCAGATCAGTAATGCCGATCCAACGATGGCAGCCAACCTGGCGAAAGAGATTTACGCCGACGAGTTCCAGCCGCAAGAACTCCGCGACGACGCCTATCAGATTGCCTTCCTTTACGCGGATCCCGACAAACGCGTTGCGTTAGCGAAAGAGGGACTGCAGAGCGATAATCCCAAGCACCAGGCGATTGCCGTGGTCGCGCTGGTTCTGGCGGATGAATATGATGAGTTTTCAACCGTCCGCAACGAACTCCATTTCAATCGTTCGTATTCCTCGCATTTCTTTTCATCATCAAGCTCAGGCCCTGGTCCGATCATTCCGAAGGTGATCGACGGAATTGACCCGGAAACCGCTCGCGATCTGCTGACACACTCAGAAGCAAAGGTGCGTGCCCTGGCTGGCTATGCTCTGGCAATGCATGGCGATGACGCGGGACTGGCAGAGTTGCTTGAATTCTGGAGAAACGAGGCGTATGAAGATTCGACCTACCAACGGCTTGTCTATAGCGCGATTGCCAAGTTGAACGCAGGCGATCAGATCGAAACATTACGGGAAATCGCCTCGCAGCACGAAGGCTACTACGCCGGGCAGTTCTACTGGACGATCCGCATCATGAGCGGCGACGAAGTGCTTCAGTTACGCAAAGAACTGCGAGACAAGTTTGGCGACAACATACTTCATTAAGTACGAAGCGAAGCCACACCAACGTGGTCAACGAACAACATCCAGCCCAGATCAAATATGCCTGGCCGCTTGGCGGTGGCGACTTTTCAAGAGGACGATTATGAGAACCGCATTTCTTAAGGTATCTGCAGTCGCTACGGTGGCCTGTTTATTATTGGTTAGTGGCCCGCAATCGACATTCGGTGAAGAAGCTCGGTTGCTCCGGTCCAATGGCACATCTGTAATCAAGCGGTTGCCGCAGGAACTGGTGGTGACCATCGAGTTTCTCGCACGCGATAAGTCGGTGAAGGAAGCGGTTGCCAAGCTCGAAAGCCGCAAGAAGACTGCCGAAGGCTTGCTCAAGACGTTGGATGCCAACATGGAGTCGATGCAGTTTACCATGCCATCGACATCCAATCGTTCCAGCCAAAAGATGGAAGAGTTGCAAGCGATGTTCCAGGAAAACGTTCGTCGCAGCGGATCGGAAATGCCGGAAGGCCTCAAGCTGCCGAAGTCGGTTAATGTGAGCTCGACGTTGACAGTCCGTTGGCCTCTGCCTGAAGGATCGCCAACGGAATTATTGTTGGTAGTCAGTGAGCTGAAGCAAAAAATCGAGGAAGCGGATATCGCCAGTACCAAAGATGAAGAGCCGAATCTGGCCGAGCAGGAAATGATGGCGGAGGCCGAGGCGATGGGGTACAGTTCGTACCGATCGCGTTCCAGCGAAGAGGTCGAACCAGGCACGCCGAAGTTCAGCTTCCGCTGCCAACTTGCGGACGAAGATCGTCAGCAGGGGCTGAAGGATGCTTTCAAGAAGGCTCGGGCAAGTGCCGAGGAACTGGCGAGTGCTGCGGGAATGAAGGTAGCCCGCCTGAGCAATCTCGAGTCGAACGTCCGTGGTGCATCAGTCGAGATGAACGAATACTACGGCTACCCTGGCGGCTACGGACGCGGGATGGGGATGCCTTCGACAGACGATGGCTTGACGGCGGAGAGCCCTTTGTTTGGCGAACTCGAGTTTCACTTTTCGGTCGGGGCAGCCTTCGAGATGGTCGCCGCTCCGAATTAACTTTTCTCGCGATAGACATCCCATTTCAGCCCTGGTCCGGACGAGCGGAAGCAGGGCTTTTCTTTTTGCTGGCTGACATCTTCCTGCGGCCAATTATTCAACTTAATTTCGAGTCTTCCCGCTGCTTTCTGGGATCGTGCTCAAATCTCATCGGTGAACCGATCTCCAGCTGACTCGGCAGACATTCGCCCACCAAAAGGGAGTTATCCATCGTGACTTGAAACCGTCGAATGTGTTGGTGTCGCTCGAAAATGGGAGGCCGGTTCCGAGGAGCATCGACTTTGGTGTGGCGAAGGGGATTCAGCAAAGCATGGCAGGATGGACGTTAAATGGGCCCAGTGCAACCTTGCCGTTTCCCTGGTTCGATTGGATGCACTTCTTGATCAACTACGAGCGGGCTGAGAAACTGATCCACGATCATCTTCCTATGCCTGACCCACAATTAGGGACACGGACTCGACGAGCTCTGTTAATTGTGCAGCGATGCTCTCTGTGAACCCTTAAGCCTTTGCCTTCTTGATTTCGCCGTCACAATGCCTACCGAATCTGTACAATGCTACCCCGAAAACCCCGGTATCCTGCGACGGTTCGAATTGGGTGGACTGTCGAAATCGGAACTGCGAGAGAGGCTTCGAAGTTTCGATATCCAAGTGAATCCGATCGGAGAGCAACTCTTTCGGCATCCGCTCTTCGTTCCGACCCAATCAATCTATCCTTTATCCACCGTTGAGCTATCGGTTGCCGAACTAGGTCTTGGAAATGGAGGAACGCTTGGCGAGATTGTCGAGCAAATGCGGAAAGTCGAACTCGACTTCTGTCCTCTCGAGACCGGGCCGTTTTGGCGTCTGCAATTTCTCGACCAGGCAGAAGGTGCGATCGGACAGCCGCCAACCAAGAACTGCGCTCCTCCTGGGGCGATCACGGTGCTTTCCAGGCCGCTCGATTCTAGTGATGGCACGCCAAAAGGATTTTATCTGCGGAAAATCGAGGGGATGTTATGGCTTCGCGGGTATGTTTCTGGCGACGATCATTGTTGGAGCCCGTTAGATCGGCTGCTATTTGCGGTTAAAGCGTAGACGAGCAAGCAGTTCGAGTTTAGTGGCGTTCTGAACCGAGGTTGGGACGCAACCACTTCTCGTTTATCATGCAGCAGAATACTGCGGCAACGCTCGCCGGCGGTTTTTAGCTGAATCAGGGGGAACCGGCTCCCTCGCCACGAACCATCTGCAGAGAAGACAAAAGCACCGTGTTTACTGAATCCGAAGGCAGCCGCAAAGCGATTGGCGACGTCGATGTTGTGTATCACGAAGGACTGTATCACCTGTTCCATCTCGTGCTGCCCAACCATGACTTCATCGCTCATGCCGTCAGCACCGATGGTATCAACTGGCGACGTGTCAACAATGCACTATTCATCGGCGATCCGGGATCTTGGGACGACTTGATGTTGTGGACCATGGCGGTCTCGCCCGACCCGTTCGTGCCTGGCCGATGGCGGATGTTCTATACCGGCCTGTCACGGCGAGAACAAGGAAACATCCAGAGGATTGGACTGGCGGTTAGCGACGATCTTTACCATTGGCAGAAAACGTCAGCGAATTGGTCCGATGATCGCGGCCCGTACGACCCCCCAGAAGTAATTCGGGCTCGGAAGCTGGCGCGTGAGCAACCCACAAGTTGCCGACACGCTCCGTTTGATCCGGAAAGCCATTTTCCGCTGGAACCTGATGGAGAGTATTACGAATCGAAACTCGACGAAGGTCGGCACTGGGTTAGCTTCCGAGACCCCTATTACTATCGCGAAGGAGATCGTGGCTGGCTGATCATGGCCGCGCGAACCAAAGAAGGGCCTATCGTGCGCCGAGGTTGTGTCGGCGTGATGGAGGAAGTGGGACCTGGACAGTTCGAGGCCCGGCCGCCACTTCATCACCCAGGGCTGTACGACGATATTGAAGTGCCGAATCTCATCAAGATTCGCAACGAATATTACCTGATCGGTAGCCTTCGCGAAGATGCCAAGATTCGTTATTGGCACACGAGCCAGATCGGCAAGCCATGGCGCAGTTACTACGACAATGTGCTTCTCGCACAAGGTAACTACGCCGCGCGCGTCTGTCGCGATGATAAGGGCTGGCTGCTTTGGAACTTCTTTACGCTGGGGGGGATTGATCGAACATCCCGAAATTTGATGCCTCCTCCCAAGCGACTGGTGCTTTCAGAAGAAGGGATGCTGCGAGCAAAGTCGTTTGAGGGTTTGGACCAATGGGTTGGCGAACGAATCGATACGCGCTGCGTTCATCCGCTCCAGCGGGGTATCGGACAGCAAACTTGCTCGATCGATGGCAACAATCTTGATCTCTGCTGCGAGGCAGGCTTCCAGGCGTACGTCTTCGATGGGGCGATTGAATCGGCGAAATTCAGTGCCAAGATCGATCTTTATGGTCTCGGCAAGTGCGGCATTATTTGCCGCGTCGATCCCGAAACCCAGGACGGGTACTATTTGTCGCTCGACTTGTTAAAAGGAGTCGCTCAGCTTCGTGCCTGGCACACCGGCGAGCCGGGCAGTGGCGAGCACATGATGCAGTTCCGGGCACTGCAAGGTGGCAATTGGCATAGCACCACCCCTGGTCAGGCCGAGATTAGCTTGATCGCGTTCGGCCATTACCTGGAACTTTCCGTTGATGGTCGCGTGATTCTTTCGCTGGCAGATTCGACCTTCTTGTCGGGTCAGTTTGGCGTGTACCTCGAATCGGCCAGCATGCGTTTGTATGACGTCGACCTGCGAAAGATGCGCGGGCCAGAGCAATCTGCCAATCATCTGGTGACCGGCTAGTTCTCCGTTGCCGGTTCCTCCGCGTTGTCGTCGGCCTTGTTCGTGGAGAAGAACGCGGCCGACTTCTTAATGACGACGTCAAACAGTGGAATGAAGACGATTGATCGAAGGCGTCTGGGCGTTCGGCGATAGTTTGTGGAATTGATTCAATCGATAAAAATTCTCAGGGGAGTTGTGCTTCAATTCGTTCCCCCATTTGCCCGCGTACTTCACTTCTGGTACCTTCTGGACATCCTGAGAATTATAAAAAAGCGGCAAATAAGCAAAAAACGAATGCTAAACGATCCTGCGGTGGCATCGCCCAGGCAAGCACATCCGTTTCGCTACTTTGCCTCTCGACCGCTTCGCCCCACACTCCCCCCTGAAGACGCGATTCTCCATGAACATCGCGTCCTACAACGTTCATTCACTCCCCATGCACTCCCACCTGGTTGAATCGAAGTAGGCATTCCGCAATATGTTCGCAATCGTCTTGGGAATGCTGATCGTGATCTGCGGGGTGCTGTTCCTGCGGATGCATGCGTTTCTGGCCTTGTTCTTCGGGGCACTTGTTGTTGCGGCCGTGACGGCGTCGCATTCGATTTCGGATAGTGCTCTCAATCACGTTACTGCGACCATCACCCAGGCCTCTGGGCAGAGACTGTTGTTGGGCGATGTCGGGGAAGATCTCGCCAAAAAGCCGGGGGCTTTCTATGTTGTGCCAAACGCTTCCGCGAGCACGCCGCCGACACTAGTCTGGGTTGATGCCTTCTCCGAAGAGGATGGCATCTCGATCGCCACGCTATCGCAGACCCAAGCAAATAACTCGTGGACCGGTGGCCAACTCGTTCCTGAGAGCAAATACACGCAAGCGAAACAGTTAGCAGGCAGCAGCCCCATCAATCGCGTCGCCGCGGCACTGGGGAAGACGTTCGAGAAGATTGGCATCTTGATCGCCATGGCCTCGATCATTGGCCAGTGTCTGCTGGTTAGTGGCGCGGCGGAACGTATCGTCGCCGGAATTCGCAATGCACTCGGCGAACGCTGGACGACACTTGCTTTTGTAATTAGCAGCTTCGTGCTCGCGATTCCAGTGTTCTTCGATACGGTCTTCTTTCTGATGCTACCCCTGGCCCAGGCCATGGCCCGACGAACCGGCAAAGATTACCTGAAATACGTCTTGTCCATCATTGTCGGCGGATCGCTTGCGCACTCGTTGGTTCCGCCAACACCGGGACCATTATTCGTCGCTGCCGAACTGAACGTCAGCATCGGAGCGATGGTGATCGGCGGCATCGGTGTTGGGATCTGGGGCGTGATTGCTGGCTACTTTTATATGTTGTGGGCGAATCGTACCTGGCAAATTCCTCTTCGGCTGGAAGCTTCGACTTCGACCGAATCGCTTTCCTCGCCGGACGCAATCAATCAAAACCTGCCCGGTTTCTGGTTTTCGATTTTGCCGGTGATCGTTCCTGTTTTACTTTTGGGTTTGAAGACCTTTCATCAGACTATGGGAGCCGGCCCAGAGGGACCGCTTGGCGAAATTTGGGATAGCGCGGTTTCTTTTCTCGGCGATAAGAACATTGCCTTGTCGCTTGGTGCCATACTGGCGCTGTTGATCTTGATTACCCGTCCCGCGATGAGTTGGGCCGGCCTGGCAAGTTCAGTGCAAAAGGCGTTGAGTGAAGGGGGGGTGGTCGTACTGATCACGTGTGCTGGTGGAGCCTTTGGTGAAATGATTCGGCAAACGAATGTCGGAGAGACGATCGCCCACGCGCTACCTGCCTCGGTGGGTGGCGTTGGCCTGCTGGTGACCGCCTTCTTGATTACCGTGGCGATTCGCGTGATTCAAGGTTCGAGTACTGTGGCAATGATTACCGCGATCGGGATTGTCGTTCCCGTAGCTAATCAGATGGGACTGCCATTTCATCCGGTTTATCTGGCACTGGCGATTGGTTGTGGATCGAAGCCGCTGCCATGGATGAATGATAGCGGTTTCTGGGTGATTAGCCGCATGAGTGGCTTCACCGAGAAAGAAACCTTGAAGACCTTCACTGTGCTGCTGACGATCATGGGGGTGGTGTCGTTCCTGGCAACCTTAGTATTTGCTATGGTTTTGCCACTGGTTTAAGGCGTCGCCTGATTGGTTTAATGGAACCTCTGCACGCAGTGCATCACGGTGTGCTCCGACTGACTGAACTGTTAACTTCCGAATGTTGATTGCCCGATGGCTATGAATCCGTCTGATGAATCTGAACTACGAAGTAGCCGCTGGTTTTCTCCGGATAGCCTGCGTGGCTTCGGGCATCGTTCGCGCTTGAAGGGTATGGGCTACGACGATCAAGATTTTCGCGATCGCCCGGTCGTTGCCATCTTGAATACCTGGAGCGACCTGAACACGTGCCATTCGCACTTTCCGGAACGCGTGCAGCAGGTCAAACGCGGGATCTGGCAGATGGGAGGCTTTCCCGTCGAGATCCCGGTGATGTCGCTTGGCGAAATGATGATGAAGCCAACGACGATGCTCTATCGCAACTTGCTGGCGATGGAGACCGAAGAAGTGCTTCGCTGCCATCCGATCGACGCGGCCGTGTTGATGGGGGGATGTGACAAGACCGTCCCCGCGCTGCTGATGGGAGCGATCTCGGCCGACTTACCGGCGATCTTTCTTCCCGCCGGTCCGATGCTGAAAGCACGCTGGAAAGATCAAACGCTCGGCAGCGGTAGCGATGCCTGGAAATACTGGGACGAGCGTCGCGCTGGCAACCTGTGCGATGAAGCTTGGGGCGAAATCGAAAACTGCATTGCCCGTTCGGCCGGTACCTGCATGACGATGGGGACCGCGTCGACGATGGCTTCGATCGCCGAATCGATGGGAATGACCTTGCCGGGAGCGTCGTCCGTTCCCGCTGTCATCGCCGAACATGCCCGGCTTGCTGTGGCAACGGGAAGACGTGCCGTTGAATTGGCTCAAGAGAAGCTTCGACCTTCCGCTATCTTGTCGCCAGCCTCGTTCGACAACGCGATCGTAACGTCGATGGCGATCGGTGGTTCGACCAACGCGATCGTTCATATCATCGCCATGGCACGGCGCGCTGGCTTCCCTTTGACGCTGGAACGATTCGACGAACTTTCGCGGACCACGCCGGTTCTCGCCAATGTTCGCCCCGCTGGCAAATACCTGATGGAAGATTTCTTCGATGCAGGCGGATTGCCAGCGCTGCTGCAACAACTTGGCGATCACATCGACGGGGCGTGTGCGACCGTCAACGGAAAAAGCATTGGGGAAAATGTCGCCGCGGCGGAAGTGATCGACGTCGACATTATTTGTACACTAGAGAACCCTATCTCGCCAACGGGCGGGACCTTCGTGCTTCGCGGCAATCTCGCGCCCTCCGGTTGCATTATCAAGCCAACCGCGGCGTCGCCGCGACTGCTCAATCATACCGGACCAGCTGTCGTCTTCGACGACTATGCTCAGCTCAAAGCGAAGCTAAACGACCCTGAAGCAGGCATCACCGCCGATTCCGTCTTGGTTCTCCGCAACGCCGGGCCGCAAGGTGGCCCTGGCTTTCCAGAATGGGGCATGCTTCCAATTCCAGACCACCTGCTGAAACAGGGCATTCGCGACCTGGTTCGTATTTCCGATGCCCGTATGAGCGGGACGAGTTACGGCACGTGTGTCCTGCATGTTGCTCCCGAGGCGTCGGTCGGCGGCCCCCTGGCATTGGTTCGCAATGGCGACCTGATCGAACTGAGCATCGATCAACGAAGCCTTAATCTTCTTGTCGACGAAAATGAACTGGCAAAACGCCAGGCGGAATGGACCCCACCTGCGCCACGCTATCAACGAGGCTACGGTGCAATGTTCCTGAAGCACGTGACCCAGGCCGACGCCGGCTGCGACTTCGACTTCCTACATCACGGCGCTGAAACGCCGGACCCTGACATTTACTGATATAGATCCCATCAAGGACCAAGTTTGGCCATGGATACCCGACCTGTTACCACACAAACAATCGCCAACTCTGTTTGGGCCGTACCCTCGCTTGCACGCTCGGCGGACGGAACGATTGATCGCGAAGAGAACGCGAAGCTGATCAAGCATATCGAACAAGGTGGCATCTCGACGCTGCTATACGGTGGCAACGCAATCTTCTATCACCTGACGATGAAGGAGTATCGTGAAGCTTTGGAGCTGATCAGCGAAGTGCCAGCCGATTCGACGCTGGTAATTCCCGCGATTGGTCCCGCCTACGGCACGATGCTCGATCAAGCCGATATCCTGGCAGACTTCAATTTCCCGACCGCCATGGTGTTGCCGCAACGCGATGTCATTTCCTCGGCGGGCTTTTCGGCCGGGGTGCGAAATGTTTCCAAGCGACTTGGCAAACCGGTTGTGCTGTACTTGAAGTATGGCAACGTGGTCAGCGTGGAAGACGCCACGGCCCTGGTCGATGATGGTTACATCTCGGCTATCAAATATGCTGTCGTTCGCGAAGACTACACCCGGGATGATTACCTCCGCGCACTTACCGACAAGATCGATCCCAAGTTGATTCTCA
Organism: Bremerella sp. JC817; assembly: GCF_040718835.1. Taxonomy (NCBI): domain Bacteria; kingdom Pseudomonadati; phylum Planctomycetota; class Planctomycetia; order Pirellulales; family Pirellulaceae; genus Bremerella; species Bremerella sp. JC817. Next base: position 165,578 of record NZ_JBFEFG010000268.1, read on the forward strand.
GCGGACTGGGCGATCAACCTGCCATCGTCCACATGCAGGACTTCGCGCTGGGTGGTTTTACCACCGGTTGTGGTTGTGTGTTTCCCCAGATGTCAGCAGCGCTGCTTAAAGCCATCCAGGCAGGCCAATGGGACGAAGCGGAAACCATCCGTGAGAAGTTCCTGCCTTTGGAACAGCTACGTGATAATCTCGGCCCGATCAGCATCCTGCACCGGGCCACCCAACTCGCAGGCATCGCCCAAACCGGCCCGATCATCCCACTTCTGTCCGAGCCGACCGAAGATATCAACGCTCAGATCAAAGCCGCGTTGGAAACGATCCGTCAGTCGGCTTAATGGTAAGTAAGTCTATCGACCCGAGCCTGGCTGGAGAAACAAGTTCAGCCAGGCTTTTTCATGCGCTAGTAAGCATCTTCTTGCCGTTGGCGTGTTATCAAATGCCATATAGAGCAAGGCAATAGGTATATCCATATGCCAGTGATAGAAGATGAATATCCTACTGAATATCCAAAAAGTGGTAGATTTTGCTTGGTGCCTTAGGTTAATCTGGTAACCGCCAGCAAGTGGGGGCCTGGTGGAAGGCTCGTCGATGCCCGTTTCCGGCTGGTGAAAGGCTGCATCGTTGCAGAATTCTCTAAGTCCAAGGTTACCACCATGTCCGGCTCTGTACCGAGAAGTGCTAAAACCAGGCCGTTAACGATCATCGCTCAGGATACTGCTGTACTCGATCACAACGCAAAACCACTTCTCACGACGGTGAATATTCCTGCGGAACAGCTCGCGCCTGGACCGTCGGGGTATCGAATCCGTGTAATTGACTACGACGCGTCGACTGGCACCTTATACGAGCCTGAGAACCCAGCGGGCGATGGTTACTACATCGATCACTTCGCTGATCGCGATGCGGATGAATTAGTTCAGAATCCGAAGTTTCATCAGCAGAATGTCTATGCGATTGCGATGAAGATTCTCGGGAACTTTGAGTTCGCCCTTGGTCGTCACGTTAGTTGGCAGTTCGATACGCACCAGCTAAAGATCGTTCCCCACGCCTTTCGTCAAAAGAATGCTTTCTACGCGCGCGAACTCGAGGCAATCCTTTTCGGTTACTATGCGCGAAAAACATCGGACCCACAGAACGGTAGCCTCGAAAACTGCTTTACTTGTCTTTCGCACGACGTTGTGGCCCATGAAACGACGCACGCCTTGTTGGATGGCGTACGAGAAGGATTTGTGCTTCCGTCCCTTCCAGATCAAGCCGCGTTTCACGAAGGATTCTCGGACATCGTCGCCATCCTCTCCGTCGGTTCCTCGCCGGATCTGATTCAACGAATTATGAGTGGTGGAGATCGAGCTCAGAATAAGGGCTTGAGCAAGAGTGACCAAGTTATTCCGGTCTCCGCGAATTACGATCACGCGGATGACAATCTGAGTAATATCGGACAGAGTCTGGGGCCCGGGATGGCCATCTTTACCTTGGCCGAGGATATGGGAAGCAAAGGAGCGGGCGTCCATGGCTCTGGTTTGCGGGATAGTCTGAATATCATACCGAGCCGTGACTTGCTGGGCCAACGAGAGTTTCAAGAGCCTCATCGTCGTGGTGAACTATTAGTCGCTGCTGTACTCCGGTCGATAATTCGAATTGCCGAACGTCGCTGTTATGTCGTTGGAGTTCAGAACAGCAAAAAGCCCGAGGAAAAACTGATCAGCCAAAGGCAGTTGGCTGAATGCGTTGCAGAAGCGTGTCGCAACATGATGAGTATCTGCATTCGGGCGCTCGATTATTTGCCTCCGGTTCATTTGACCTTCGGTGAATATCTTTCCGCCCTTTTGACGGCCGACTATGAACTTGTCGGGAATGATAGTAAGTATGGTTATCGAGCGATCATCCAAGACTCGTTTGAATCTTACGGAATTGTTCCGGCCGCCGATTCGCCCGATGGGATTTGGGGTGGTTGCAATCTGAAGAGTTGGATTCGGCTAGATCGTACCGACCACCATGCCATGATGTTCGACCGCGACGAAATGTTTCGCTTCGTCTGGGAGAATCGCAAGGCGCTCGGTATCTCGGATGACTACTACACGATGGTCACCCAGGTTCAGCCTTCAGTGCGGATCGGACCCGAGGGAATGCTTCTTTCCGAGACAATCGTGGAGTACGTGCAAAGTGCGAAGATGACCGGAACGGCACTGACACGCTGTGGTTTCGGCCGACCGCGGCAGTTGAGCGCGAATGCTCAGGCCGATCTCTATGGTGGGGGGACCCTGATTTTTGATATCCGAGGGCAGCTTAAGTATCACATCCCTCAGTATATCGACAATCGGGAGCGGCAAACCGACCTCCTGCGTTACGTCTGGGAGCAAGGACTTGTCCGAGCAAATGGCCAGCGGATCAACGCCTCGTTTGCGAGTTTGCACGAACTGCGTACCTATTGCGGTAACGAGCGTCCAGGTTGGGAGGAATCGTGGTAGTGGCTACCAAACCAAAAGCAATTGAAGTCAAAGTCTACAACGTTGGTCTTGGCGATTCGATTCTGGTCAGCTTCCATACGACGGCAACCAAGAATAACGTGTTTCGTATGTTGTTCGATTTTGGATCGATCGGGCGTAATCCCGACAGTCCGCCGATGATGAAAATCGCGGAGCAGATTGTCGAGGATTGCCGACGCGAAGATGGGAAGTCTCAGCTGGATGTTTTGATTGCAACGCATCGGCATCTGGATCATCTGTCCGGTTTCGGAGGCAAAACAGGGCAGTTTCTTGAAGATAACATGCTTCCCCCGAAACGCATCATCCAGCCTTGGACCGAAGAGCCCGAAGCCGACCTGCCAGCGGGTAGCAGCGATCCGAACTCCGGTTCGGCCTTTATACGGCAATCGATGGTTGAAGCTCAAGAGATTACCGAAAGCATCATGCAAGAAGTCGTTCGACGTCGATCCATTGGCTTCGATCGCTCGACCGACGACGAAGTCTGGTTCTACGGATCGAAAAATCTTCTCGCCGTCAACGGAGAGATCGACTTAGCCGAAACCGCGACGCGAGATCTAGCGGACGAAGTCGCTTCGTTTCACGGATTCTCAAGCGACGCTGTGAACACGGAACAAATCACCAACCGCGATGCGTTAGAACGGATCTCTCGCTGGAAAGCTGCCGGGTCGAAGGTCGAGTACGTCTCGTCAGGCTTCAAGTCTAAAGCGGCGGGATTTATTCCTGGTCTACAGATGCAGATCCTCGGTCCAGCGGGGCCAGATCACTGGGATGCGCTCAAGAAGGAAGGACGCCAAGATGAACTCTGGGCGCGACTTGCCGGTTTTGCGGACGAGAATGCGGATGACAACGGAAAGATGATCGCCTTTGACCAAAAGTATGGTCCCTATGGTGTTCCGCCAATCTTCCCACAGGCCGCGATGGAGCGACGTTCCCATGGCAACAAGGACAACGTTCGATGGCTGGTGGAAAAGCTGGATCGCTTGCGTGGCTCGCAGTTGCTCGGGTTTGTCCGCGAACTTGATAGCCACATCAACAATACGAGCGTCGTGCTGCTTTTGAAGTTCGGTAACTTCACCATGTTGTTTCCCGGCGATGCAGAGGTTGGCGCATGGCACTGGATCAATCAAAAGGGAACCGGTCCGGCCAGTCCGTTTGGACTGCCTCTTGAAACGATCTTGGAAGACGTAGACCTTTATAAAGTTGGTCACCACGGTAGCAACAATGCCACCCCCATTCTTTCCATGTGGAACTTCCTAGCGAAAGACCGAACGGCGAAACGCCCCTTGCATTGCGTGATGTCAACGCAGTGGTCACGTTTTGAGAACAAGATTCCCAACCAAACGCTTTGGCAAACGCTTAACGGAGACAAGCAATTTCAAACCATGGCAACTTCCGGTCCGCCGTCGCTCACATCAGACTTGCCGGTTGCCCTCAATAAGAAGTGGAAGGCACAGAAGGATGGCAAGAACACAATAGCCTATACCCGTATGTTCGAGGTCGCCAAATAACATCAAGACGAAGGATTAAAAAAGGAAGGCCGCCGATACCTGTGGAGGGGTTTCGGCGGCCTTTTGAGGATCGCTGCCCGGATCCTGCAAGAGCGGCTCGGTCGTACCAGTCGAGCCGCTCCCTTTAGGTGTCAAGTAATTCGACCTGAGGCTGCGAGATCCAACCGATCGAACCAGCTGGCGTCTGCACTTGCAGCCACCGGCCATTGGCCTTCAACACTTCCAGCGATTCCCCTTCGTTCACGGTGTGACTTGGATTCTCAGGGAAGTTATCCCCGGGAGCGTCCCGCAAGGCGACCGTCGGAGCTGCGACGATGGCCTGAGCTCCGTGCGTTTCGGTGATCCGGTGAACGTTGGCCAAAGTCACCCCGACCAGCAGAACACAGGTCGCAGGAATCGTTGCCCATCGCCACATAGCACTCGGGACAAACATGCCTCCGACAACGGCGATGCAAAGCGTCGACCAGGCAGCCGCAGCAAGCAACACACCCAACATTGGCGAGACATTGCTGGTCCAGTGAGTCAACGTCTGCTGCCATCCGCTGCTGGCAGCCATGGCCGACGTTGCTTCTGGGTGCAAACCTGACTGGGTCAGCTTCAAGTTCTGGAAGGCCTGTCCATGGTAGGGATTAAGTTGCAGAGCTCGTTCGTAATTCGCGATCGCTCGCCCTGGTGAGCCTGCTTGAACGTAAGCGTTTGCCAGGTTCACGTACAACTCGCTATTGCGAACGCCACTATCGACCAACTGCTGATACTTGGCGGCCGCTTGCGAAAAGGCTTCGTTCGCCGTCGCGGCATCTTCCGCCCCACTGGCCATGCCGCGCTGATAGGCCGCGTTGGCTTCTTCTAATAAGGTCGCCTTCTGCGAATCGCTTAACGATGCCAGCATGGCTGAATCGTGCGATTGTAGTTCAACGTTCGTAGCGATGTTCTCCGCCGAAGGCGTCTGCTTCGCCAGATGCAAACCGGTTGGAATACCAATCGCGAGTGCTGCCAGCACGATGCAGGCCACAGCAATCGCTTGACGGTACCCGAAGCGAACTGCCGCGGAACGATCGGTGCCGCCCAACTTGGCACGCGAAAGTTCCGACATAATGGCAGTTGCTTCGGATTTCAGTTCGTCCGTGGTCTGGTTGCCGGATGCACCGTAGGCCGCTTGTTCGCACTGGGTCAACAGTGCTTCCACGCGTCCAGCCAACTCGGTCTGGCCTGCCGCACGAAGTTGTGCGGTCACTTCACTACGAGTGAAAGTCCGCGCGGTGGGATGGTTACCATGGTTGAAACGCTGACCGATATAGCTCGCTAAAGCAGAACCAATCTCGGCTGGATTGTGGGCCAGATTAATTGGTTTCTGCGTTTGGTAATGCGAAAGGGAGCTTGCGGGTCTGTCCGTATTCATCCGTCGACGACTGAACCAGGCACCTCCGACGATCAACGCAGGAAGCAAGGCTGCTGCGATCCAAAGCCACTGACTGGCCTTCGAGGTGGAAACAATGGCGTCGCTACCAGAGTAGATCGCAGGATCAAACTTTCGAGGTTCGGCTGCCGCGGCTGTACCTGGCGTGTTGGTATCGTGCGGAGCTCCGACAATCGATTCGAGTGCCAGACGCTCTGCCTCGGCAACTTCAATCGCGATCGGAGTGCTTTCAACGGTAACGAACTTCTCCGTGGTTGGATCGAAGTACGAAAGGGGAATGGAAGGAATCTCAGTGATTCCGGCCCGTCGGGGACGAATGGTGGTGGTGAACAGCTTCGTGTCTCCTTCCACGATCCCGGCGAGCGGCTCGTTGGCCACCTTGAAGTCCGCCGTCAACTGCGGAAGCGAAGCCAAAGGTGGAGCTTGAACCAGGTCCATCGGACCGTCACCACGAATTCCAATGTGCAAGGTGATAGGATCGCCTGCCTTGACCGAGGTTGGCACGGCATGCGTGACGATCTGGTAATGACCGACGGTTCCCCGATAATCAGCCGGACGGCCTGCCATTGGGATTGCCGTGACATCAATCGGAGCGACTTCCGCACTCGCCACCACAGGACGGCTGGCTGCGATCGTCAACGTGTTACGGCTGAAAGGTGAGAATCCTCGGTCGGCGAATGGGAAGCGGCCACCGAAGAAGTCGTCTTCGAACATCGAGCCGAACGGATCACGTCCTTTTTCGAGCTTCGTCGGATAGTCAACCACAATCTGCAGGTCACCAACGTCGATCTGACCTGGGCGCTTCGGGTAGATGGTGGCTTCAATCTTGTATTGATAGTACGAACGCGAATCACCATTGGAATCGTCACGCAGCACTTCGACCCCGCCTGGTCGCTGGTTCTTTTCAGCGAGTTCCTCCAGGCGTTCGCCAAAGACACCCCAGTTGGTGCCCTGCGAGATGAGTTGCCACATGTTCTCTTCCGAAAGCGTGATGTCATATTCGCGATCGTGATATGGCTTCACCCAGATGTTCAAGGTGAGCGGCAACGGTTGGCCCACATAGATCTGCTCTTGTTGGCCGGTCACCTCGGCGAACAGCAAGTCGCCTGTTTCGCTTTTGGTGGCAGCGAAGCGGAGCGGCCGGGTCTGCTGGACCTGGCCGTCCACTTCAACGCGAATTGGAGGGATCTCGAACGTTCCTTCCTGGCGAGGGATTACCTGCCAGGTATAGGTCGTCGAGGTACGATCGGTGCGTCGACCGTTAATGATCGTGGTTTGACTGCTGCGGCTGGGGGTGCCACTGGCCTTGATGTCGAGGCCAGAAACTGAAGCGATTTGCGGCTGGTCGTGGGATGACGAGTCCGCCACTTCGAGATACAGCATAACCGGTGCACCGACGTAAGCTTCGCGCGCCGACAAGGAGGCTTGGATCTGGCCTGCGTAGGCCACCGCTGCCGCCGAGAATAAGATCACGGCGACGGCAATCGATTTCGTAAGCGTGGAAAATGTGGTTCTCATCGTTGGGCTCGTTGGGGAAAGGGACGTAAAAGTCCGAAAGCTTTTCAAATCGTGGTCTGACGGCTTCTACCAGTCGCGATCGACAGGCACACGTCGCCGGTCAGCCTGCTGTTGATTCTGAAGGCGTCGCATCAGTTCGCGGTCACGAACGGCCTGCAACATCTTCTGGGCTTCTTCCTTGGTCATCGGACGCATCTCGTCCATGGAGTTCGGATCGGCCTGGCCGTACTGCGGCATGCCGCCGGAGTTCTGCTGCTGTTGGTCCTGTTGCTGTTGGTCCTGTTGCTGTTGGTCCTGTTGCTGTTGGTCCTGTTGCTGTTGGTCCTGGTCCTGTTGCTGTTGATCCTGTTGCTGTTGATCCTGTTGCTGTTGATCCTGTTGCTGTTGATCCTGTTGCTGTTGATCCTGTTGCTGTTGATCCTGTTGCTGTTGATCCTGCTGCTGTTGATCCTGCTGCTGTTGATCCTGCTGCTGTTGATCCTGTTGCTGTTGATCCTGTTGCTGTTGATCCTGTTGTTGTTGATCCTGTTGTTGTTGGAGTTGGTCGATCAGCATCGTCGCCAGCTGAGCATTGGCTCGGGCATCGGTGTCGGCGGTGTTGTTGGCCAGGGCACTGCGGTAGTGGGAAACGGCCGAATTCAATCGCTGGATCGCGGCATCTTTGTCGGATTGAGCGAGCTGAACCGCTTCGGAGTAGTCGCAGTTGCCGAGGTTGTAGCTTGCCTTGGCGGCCAATTCAGGGTTGCCGGAAGCAATCGTTTGGGTGAACAACTCGCGGGCCTGCGCCATCTGACCAGCTCGATACTGAGCGACAGCTTGGTTGTAGAGCAGCTGTGGCGAGTCCGGCTTTTGCTCAGCGGCGGCCTGGTAGCTGCTCATTGCGGTTTCGAGATCTCCCGAGTGAAGTGCCTGGTTGCCTTGCTCGACAAGGGAAGAGACTTCCGAGGCCTGGACCGCCATTGGTGAAAGCAAAAGCAGTGCCACGCATGCCGCGGCGGTTGGAATTGAGCGATGGCCTGGGAAGCGTTTCATCGGTCCACTCTCAGTAGTAATCGTTGGATCGCTATCGGCGACGTTCGAGGGAACTCGTTTAGGCGAGACAGTGGAAAGCAACGTATCGGTCAACAACAGCAGCAGCGACAAGCCGACAAACCATTGGTAACGAGGGACGTAGCTGTTGATGCGTGCGGTCTCGAAGTCCTGGGCTTCCACCTGCTGCACGTAACTGTGATAGATGTTGCCCATATCGACCTGCTTGGTTCCGGCTGGAATGTAAGCGCCGTCAGTTGCCAAAGCGACTTGCTTCAGCGTGGCCCCGTCCATCTTCGACCAAACCTGCTGACCTTGATATTCCATGTAGCCGAAGCCACGCGCCTTGGCGTCCGGGATCCGGGCACCATGGTCCATGTCTCCTAAACCGACGGTGAAGACGCGGATACCGTGGTCGGCGTGAAGCTGCTTGGCCACGCCCACCGGATCGCTTTCCTGATCTTCACCATCGGTGAAAACGACGATCGCCTTGTGGTCGCCGTTTTGATCCAGGAAACCATCGGCCGCCAACTGAAGGGCGTCCCCCAGACGTGAACCGCCTCGCTTCACGTCCATCGGGCCAACTTCGCTCAGGGTCTTCTTGAAGTCGTAGTGATGGCTGGTCAAAGGAACCATCTGTCGAGCGTCGCCAGCGAAAGCTACCAGGCCGACTCGGTCGCCAGGCATGGCGTCCATCATGTCGGTGATCTGCTGTTTGGCTCGCTCCAGACGGTTTGGCGTAGCGTCCTCGGCGAGCATCGAACGTGACACGTCCAAGACGAACATCACTTCGATCCCTCGCTGCGGCACCTCGCGCCAGGTCTTGCCCCAGCGGATATCCACTAAGGCAAGGACCATGGCAACCAGGGCACCAGTTAACAAGAAGAACTTCACGATATGTCGAACTGCTCCTCCCTTGGGAGCGAACAGGGGAATCAGGTTAGAGGTCGCGAAGCGAGCCAAGGCTCGGCGGCGAGCGACCATCGCCATCATCATCACACCGACCACGATCGCCACGATCCACAGCCAGTTGAGGCTCGTCAAGTTGCCAAATTGAATATCCATTCGTTCACTCACTCGGTAATCTTGCGGTAGACGGTATTGCTCAACACGATTTGGCCGACCAGCAGCCAGAAGGCGATCAGAACCAGCGGCGGCACGGTGGCCCAGCCAGCGTTTATCGGTTCAATGGCCAGTTCGCGATAGTCGACGAAGTGCTTGTCTTCGACGCGAGTCTTTTCAAGCTGGTCGATCTCGGCATAGATCTTTTCCAGCGAAGCGGTATCGGTAGCTCGGTAGTACTGGCCGCCGGTTGCTTCCGCCACTTTCTTCAGCGTGTCTTCGTCGATGTTGACTTGGGCCCACTGGAAGGTTTGCTGTCCGGTGAACGGATCGACAACCGGCACCGGGGCACGCCCCTTGGTACCGACACCGATCGTGTAAACCTTGATGTCCATGGTCGAAGCCAACTCGGCCGCCATTACGGGATCGATATCACCGGCGTTGTTCTCGCCGTCGGTCAGCAAGATGACGACTTTGCTCTTCATCTTGCGTTGATCGCTTTCGCCCAGGGCAGCGAGCTTTTCGACAGCCAGGCCAATGGCATCGCCAATCGCGGTGCCATCTTCGTTGCGGTCGGTGGCAATCTTGGTGCGATCGAGCTGTCCGATCGTGTAAGGATGATCAAGCGTCGGCGGTGCGATGCCATCGGCGTAGCGGGCGAAGGTGACCAGGCCAACCAGGTCGTTACTGCGGCCGTCGAGTTCGTCGCCGCCAGAGATAAACTTCTGGGCGACATCCTTCACGGCGGTCAGTCGATCGACGGGCTGACCGTCGACTTCAAAGTCCATGGCCTGCATGCTTCCGGAACGATCCACGACCATCTCGATGGCGATCCCTTCGCTGTCGGCAACCGTTTGCTTGCGTCCCTCCTGCAAGCGTGCCAAAGAGACGATCAAGAGGATAATCGCCGCGACACGCATTGCAGAGGGAACCCAGGCAAGACGCTGTTTCCAGGTCGGAGTGAGACCATGGAGCCAGCCCGTGGAGCTGAACGCGACCGCAGTGCGGCGACGCCCAGCAATCATCCGCCAGACCAGCAAGGGGACCAGCAGAAGCAATAACAAATACCAGGCAGATGCTGCTTGGAACATTAGTTTGTCTCCTTATTCGTTGTTGCTGCGTCGGCTTGGTTTGCGGACTGTTGGATGAAGTCAGTTGCTTTGTCGATGGCCAGTCCCGCGTCTTCGGCCGATGGCTGGAACTGGGCGAACTTGACCAGGTCGGCCAGCGACAGGAAGACGCGAAGCGAGGCTCGTTGCTCTTCCTGAAGGGACGGATGCTGCGTTGCCTCGGCCAGAAACTCGTCAGTGGTGAGTATCGGTGCGGCAATCGCAAACTGGCGTTCGATGTATTGGCGGACGATGTCGGTCAGGCGAACATAAAACTGCTCGGTATCACCTTCCGACATCACTTCGCTATCGCGAAGCTGCTGAAGTTGTTTCAATGCCCACTGCTTCGGCGTGAGCTGACGCGTTCGACCTGGCCAGACCAGCAGAGCGACGGCAGCACAAACCAGCGTGGCGGCACTTCCGACCGACCAGCCAACCCATGCCAGCGAATCGGTCTGCTCTGGAGCCATGCTCACCACATCCTTCACGTCGCGAAACTGAAGTGGATCGGGCTCGCCTTCCAGAACGCTAACAACATTCAACGCGATCTCAGGTGTTTCCAGCGTCTCGGTTGTGGCGGCCGGTTCACGCCTATCGGTATAGACGATCGAAATGGGCGGAACCGTGTGTTCTCCGGGCACCAGACTTTCGATCTGGTAGGTTCGTTCCCACTGGCGACCATGGGCGGTCGGAACGTCCGAGACGTCACTCGACTTAAGTACATTTAGCGTGCCAAGTGCCTTCTGTTCTTGTGGAAGCGTGATGGCAACATTGTTCGGGGCTTTGACCGAAACCGTCAGCTCGACCGGTTCCGCGATCTGGGCGTTCGACTTGGCCAAGGTCACCGTAACATCGACGGGCCCTTGCTTGGCGCTGCGGGAGATTGCATCGCTGGTGGGCGCTGCGAGCAGATTCCCCGCGACTCCCACTAGGGCGAGCATCGCCAAGGCCATGGAGGTCGTGTTCCTGAAATGAGTTCTCATCGACGGCACTCCCTTTGGTGGAAAAACTTGCGTAGTGGGTCAACAAAGTCGTCGCCAGTGCTCACGTAGATCGGGTCCATGCGAAGCCGTTTGAACAACTGATCGCGTGTGGTGGCGATTTCTCGAGCTCGTTCCGCGTACAGGCGTCGCTGCCTGCGGCTGGAGGTATCGATCATCGCGATTTCGCCCGTTTCCGAGTCGACTAGTTCAAGCAGTCCGACATCGGGCAGCTCGAACTCGCGTTGATCGGTCACGACGATCGGGATCACATCATGCTTCCGCCTGGCAACTTTGAGGGCCTTTTCATAGCCACGGTCTTGAAAGTCACTTACCAGGAACGCGACCGAGCGACGCTTGGCCGTGCGATTGAGGTGCTCAAGGGCGGTTGTGATGTCGGTACCATGTCCCATGGGCTGACAGTAAAGGAGTTCGCGAATGACCCGCAGCACATGCCGCGATCCGCTACGGGGAGGAATCGCCTTCTCGATGCCGTCGGTAAAGAGGGTCAAGGCGATCTTGTCGTTGTTCTTCATCGCGGAATAAGCAATCGTCGCTCCGAGTTCGGCGATCAGTTCGCGCTTGGTTTGCCAATGCGTTCCGAGCCCTTGCGAGGCACTCAGGTCCACCAAAAGCGTGACGGTCAACTGACGTTCTTCACGGAATAGCTTGACGAACGGTTCGCCAGAGCGGGCCGTCACGTTCCAATCGATCGCGCGGACGTCGTCGCCAATTCGATAGGGACGAACTTCTTCAAATTCGACCCCGCGACCTTTGAAGGCCGAGTGATACTGACCCGCCAAAAGATTGTCCGCCAGGTGCGACGTCCGAATCTGAATGCGGCGAATCTTCTGTAAGACTTCGCGAGGGATCATGGTTGGGAATCTCTTGTGAAACCGGGTGCCTGGGTGGTTTTTAAGGAGACGCGTTTGGCCGAGCCGAGGCCGGTCGGCCAAACGCGGGGGGGAATGATGCTCGATTAAGGAACCGGGACGTGATCGAGGATCGAGCGGACAATGTCGTCCGACGTCTTTTCCTCGGCCTCGGCTTCGTAAGTGATAATGACGCGATGACGCAGCACATCGAGTGCAATCTCTTTCACATCGCCTGGCACCACGTATCCACGTCCATGCAAGAAAGCGTTCGCCTTGGCGGCCAAGGTGAGGTTGATCGTCGCACGAGGCGAAACCCCGTACTGGATCAAGTCCGCAATTGGCAGGTGGAACGAAGCGGGTTCGCGGGTTGCCATGACCAGGTCGACGATGTAATCGCGAACCTTCCCATCGACGTAGATCTCGTCGACCAGATCACGGGCCCGTATGATCTCTTCTGGCGTCAGCGCTGGATTCACTTCCATCGATGTCTTCGTCCGCGACATACGATCGAGAATTTGAATCTCTTCGTCACGGCTCGGATGCCCCACCATCACCTTCAGCATGAAGCGGTCCATCTGAGCTTCCGGCAGCGGATACGTCCCTTCCTGTTCGATTGGGTTCTGGGTTGCCATCACCAGGAATGGGTCGTCCAGTTGATAGGTCGTATGACCAATGGTCACCTGGCGTTCCTGCATTGCTTCCAACAAGGCACTTTGAACCTTGGCCGGAGCACGGTTGATTTCGTCCGCCAGGATCAGGTTCGAGAAGATCGGACCTTTCTGAATGGCGAACTTCTGATCTTGCGGGCGATAGATCTGCGTTCCGATCAAGTCCGCCGGAAGGAGGTCAGGCGTGAACTGAATTCGCTGGAAGCCGGTTTGAATTCCCTTCGCCAGGCAAGCAACCGCAGTCGTCTTGGCCAACCCTGGGACGCCTTCAATCAGCAAGTGACCATTGGTGAGCAAGCCGACCTGCATGCGATGCAGAAGCTGCTTCTGGCCGACGATGACGCGTCCCATCTCGTCGAGCAGGCGACAAAAGGGCGCACTTCGAATCTTGATTTCCTCAGTCAGTTCGTTGATGCGATCGTGAACTGCGTGCTTGGTATCGGTTGCCACTAGATCGTTCCTTGTTCTGTTGTTTAGCCGTTGATGAATGCTTGTCGCCGGCCGGTATCGGACGTCGACGGATAACGTCATGTGGCTCGTCACCACTCGTGCCAGACCTAAAGGCAAGTGTCGTGCCAGAGGCGAAAAGTGCCTGTTTCACAGGGGTTTACGCGAAATCGAGCGAACCGCGCGGGGCATAATGCCCCACCGGGTCAATGTGCCACGGCGATTTGGCGATAAGAAGGCAGCGGAGTGCCGGGTAAGCGAGTGCTGCAATCGCAAAAGAAAAGGGAAGACCCGAGTGACGGATCTTCCCTGAAGCGTACGATCTGAAAACGCGCACAGGGCGAAGGACTAGTCCGAGTCGCTCACGCCATATTGTTTCAATTTTCGATAGAGGGTCTTTCGATCGAGACCGAGGATCTGAGCGGCAACCGATTTGTTATTATCGGCGGCCTGCAGCACATGCAGGACGTAACGCCGCTCGACCTCTTGCATGGGGACCAGTTCGCTCGGGTCGTCCCCTCCGATGAAGACCTGCGAACTGCGGTAGTCGCGAATCTTCTCAGGAAGGTCATCGACGGCGATCTTGTCGAATGGTGTTAATGCGACGGCCCGCTCCATGATGTTCCGCAGTTCGCGGACGTTGCCAGGCCAAGAGTAGTTCAGCAAGCGTTCGGCTGCAGGTTCCGAGATGCCTGTGACGTTTCGCTGCGATCTTTTCGCCGATTGCTCGACAAACCTTTGAGCCAGCATCAAAGTATCAGTCCCACGTGCCCTCAAGGGAGGAAGATCGAGCTGAATCACATTGATGCGATAGAAGAGATCTTCGCGAAAGCGTCCTTCTTCGACTTCCGTGAGCAAGTCGCGGTTAGTCGCCGTAACGATTCGGACATCGAACGGGACTTCTTGATCGCCACCCACCGGACGGACGCGTCCTTCTTCCAACGCTCGCAACAGTTTTGGCTGCATGGCCAAAGGCAACTCGCCAATTTCGTCGAGGAACAGCGTCCCTTTTTCCGCTTGTAGAAAGAGCCCGCGTCGTTGAGCCTTGGCGTCGGTGAAGGCACCTTTGGCGTGACCGAACAATTCGCTTTCGAGCAAAGCTTCAGGAAGCGCAGCGCAGTTCACCGGGACGAATGGTCCCTGGCTGCGACGGCTTCGTTGATGGATCGATTTGGCAACCAGCTCTTTACCGGTTCCGCTTTCACCGCAAACCAGGACGGCGGTTTCGGTCGTCGCAATTCGCGAGATCTGGTCGTACAACCGTGTCATGGCAGGGCTGCTACCGATCATCGATTCGAAGTGGGCCGTAGATTCGGTTCCTTCGCTGAGGACCTTGATTTTCTCTTGAAGCTGGCGATGCGTCACCGCACGCTGTAGTGTGATCGCAAGGATCTCCATCTCAATCGGCTTAGTTACAAAGTCATACGCGCCAGCGCGAATCGCGGCGACGGCCGTTTCGAGGCTGCCGAACGCGGTCATTACGATTACCGGAATATCAGGCCGGTTGGCGGCAATCCGTTCGCAAAGCTCTGTCCCACTGAGTCCGCGCATTCTCAGGTCGGTCAGCACAACGTCGAAATCTTCTGACTTGACCAGCTCCAACGCTTCCTCCGCCGATGTTCGCCAGGTGGGTTGGTAGCCCCGCAAGCGAAGATCGACTTCTAACAACTGGCACATGTTCGCCTCGTCGTCGACGATCAGAATGCGGCCTTGCGAATTGGAGTCCATTTACGCCACCTGTTGGGGAAGAAAGACGGAGAATCGGCTTCCTCGGCCGACCTGGCTGGCAACATCGATCCAGCCACTATGATCTTCGACAATTCCGTACGAAACCGACAGCCCCAGCCCGGTTCCTTCACCAACTTCTTTCGTCGTGAAGAACGGATCGAACAGATGTGGCATGTCTTCTTCCGAGATGCCGGTGCCGTCGTCTTCGACCGTGATGCAAGCAAATGGCAGCGGATCAAGGCTCTCTGAATGAGGTGGCAATGCCGAGACAGTTGTCAGGCTTATGCGAACCTGCGATTCCGCGGGACTGGCATGGATCGCATTGACGATCAGGTTGGTAAGAACCTGTTGGATCTGGCCGGAGTCCACAGCGGCTTTGTTGGGAACGGTTTCCGTGACGACTAATTCGACCTGACGCTGTTTGGCAAGCGGTTGCAATAGGCTGACCGCATTCTGAACGACGTCTTCCAGGTTAATTGGCAATCGCTGCGGTTCGCGGCGGCGGGCGAAGTCGAGAAGTTGCCGAATGATCGCCGCCATGCGATCCGCTTCCGACTTGATGATTACAGCGCTGTCGCGAACTTCTTCGTCGCTTAGTCGCCCGGAAGCGATCAATCCTGCACGCCCTGAAACAACATTCAGTGGCGTACCGAGTTCATGCGCCATACCTGAAGCGAGGCGACCGACCGTTTTCAAACGATCCGCGTGCCGTAGCTGTTCCGTTGCGGCGAGACGTGCGGCCGACTCTGCGCGGATCTCTTGTTGCTGCTGGTTGAGCTGGTCGCTCATTTGATTCAGGGCGGAACCTAGCTGGGCGATCTCATCATTACCGCTAATCTCGACCGGTTCGTCGAACTGCCCGCTGCTGATGCGGCGCGTCTTGTCGACCAGCTTCTCGAGGCGACGGCCGACCAGGCGGATACCCAGCAGCGAAACGACCGCGCCACATACGAGCATCGCCCCGATGATTAACATGGTGCGGTACGTGGTCATACGGGTGTATTCGGCGACGTCGTCCAGTGGGACGGTAAATTCGACGTAACCCGCTCGATCTTTTTCGACATCGATCGGGTAGTAGATCTGATAGTGTTCTTTGCCGGTCGCATCGCGTGTTGTCATCGACACCATTGCTTCGGGAGTGGCTCGTTTTAACTCTTCCGATGGCGGCGGTGTCGTTTCGGTCTGCTGCGAGCTGCCTGGGGCGACCCAGCGAATGGTCATTTGTTGATGACGGCTGGCAAAACTCGATACCAATTGAATGGCACCTTGATGCCCGCCGTTCTTCCAGGCCACGACCAGCGTTTCGCGAACTTCGTTTCCGAGCGATGCAGCGTTTTGAAGTTTGGTTTCTTTAAACTGTTGGTATTCGCTTTGAACCGTGAGATACCCATATAGGGTCGTCAGCAGCACGATACCCAGAAGAAAGATGCCGACAATTTTCGCGGTTAGTTTCATGAGTCCAACAGATGTGCGGTTGGTGCAACTAGATTCTGCTAAGCGGGAAAGCGATTCTCATCGTTGTAACTTGCCAAGTCCGACGATCCAAGGGAGGATGCCACCACTGTGGGGTTAGACGTAAAGAACCTGCAAAGATAGCTTGGAGTTGGCTATTGTGCGTCAGGATGACTCGGAAAGGCATAAAACCGGCTTGGAAAAGTAAGGTTGCCAGGGCCCGAACCGCTATCGTGTACCGTGACAACAATTCTCGACTTCGGTTTCCAGCCTTAGCAAAGTCAATGTGAAGCCTGGAAACGAAATGCGATCAGGAAAAGGTAGCGGCAGATGCGATACAAAAAGTTAGGTCCCGATGGTTGTCTCGTCTCGGCAGCCGCACTTGGCTGCATGGGCATGAGCGACCTCTACGGAGTCCGCGACGACGCGCAGTCAATCGCCACCATTCACGCAGCCCTCGATGCCGGACTGAACTTTCTTGATACGGCCGACATGTACGGCCCCCACACTAACGAAATGTTGATCGGGGAGGCAATCCGAGATCGGCGCGAGTCAGCGTTCATTGCGACCAAGTTCGGCATCGTTCGCGATCCCAACGATCCTCAGAAGCGAGGAATCAATGGCCATCCCGATTACGTCCGCCAATGCTGTGACGCTTCGCTGAAGCGACTGGGGATCGACACGATCGATCTCTACTATCAGCATCGCGTCGATCAGAATGTGCCGATCGAAGACACAGTCGGCGCGATGAAGGAACTGGTCGAAGCGGGTAAGGTCCGTTATCTCGGGTTGTCCGAAGCATCAGTCGCAACTATTCAACGGGCAGTAACCGTTCATCCGATCTCGGCGGTGCAAACCGAGTTCTCGATCTGGAGTCGTGACGCGGTCGATGACGGCGTCATGGATGCGTGCGGCAAGCTGGGAATTACCTTCGTGGCGTACAGCCCCTTGGGGCGTGGATTCTTGACAGGCAGTCTGAAACGTTTCGAGGACCTGGAAGCAGATGACTATCGTCGTCACTCACCACGATTCCAAGGCGACAACTTCGACAAGAATCTGGAGGTGGTTCGGCAGATTGAGATGATCGCCTCCGAAAGTGGCTTCACTTCCGCTCAATTCGCACTGGCCTGGGTGATGAAGCAGGCCGACCACGTGATCCCGGTATTCGGAACGAAGAAGGTCAAATACCTGGAGCAAAATCTGGTGGCGCTGCAGATTGATCTGACCGACGAGCAATTGAAACAAATCGAGGAGGTCGCCCCACAGTCGGCGTTCTCAGGGACACGCTACGTCGAAAGTCTCATGAAACTGGTCAACGCCTAAGCACACTGTCCGCAAGAGGTACCGTAAATGATCGTGCGAATGCTCTCAGCATGGATGATCGCTGGTCTGTTGATTACTTCTGGCTTCGGAGACGAGGCGACGTTCTCCAATCCGCCGAAAGGTGCCCTGATCATCGTTGGCGGCGGAGGGTTGCCTTCCACGATCGTCGATCGTTTTATGGAACTGGCGGGAGGAAATACGGCGAAGATCGTGGTCATTCCGACAGCCTCGGAAAAGCCCGATCCCGAAGAGCGTCTTGTCTCCCGTTGGAAAGGACGAGGTGCCGTCAGTGTGAAAGTCCTGCACACGACCGATCGCAAGGTGGCGGATACGGAAGAGTTCGTCGCAGAACTGAAAGAGGCAAGTGGCGTCTGGATCGGCGGTGGTTCGCAAACAAGGCTTTCCAACGTGTACGCAGGCACCGCCGTCGAACGTGAACTGAAGGCATTGCTCGCACGGGGAGGTGTCGTCGGTGGAACGTCTGCGGGGGCGGCGATTCAATGTCAAACAATGATCGCGCATAGTAAGCCAGTTCCAGTGATGGGTGTGGGGTTCGATCTGCTGCCGGGGGCGATCATCGACCAACACTTCCTGGCCCGAAATCGTATGAACCGATTGCTTTACGCTGTGCAAGATCATCCTGGGCTCGTTGGTATCGGAATCGACGAGGCGACGGCGATCGAAGTGCACGGCAACGAGTGTCGGGTCCTCGGCGATTCATTTGTCACGCTGGTACTTGGCACCGGCACCAAGCGTCCGCTCGACATTCAGACTTTCTCAGCTGGGAAGTCGTTTACCATTTCGGCGGCGGAATAGTTCATCGTTTCTCGGTCGGCTTGGCTGGTGGAGTCGAGCTGAGGTTCAGGTCAATGGTGTTATGCCCGGCGGCCACTTGTTGCACAAGAAAGTCGTTTCCGTAGTAATGACCCGGAAGACCATCTTCGGCAGGCTGCTGTTTTGTGAGCGGCTGCCGAGGCTCGACACCGACGGGGCAGATACGCACCTCGTGGCCCCCAATCTTGGCTCCCATCTCTTGGGATGAATAACGCAGCTTGTAGACGCCTGACTTGTCGGTGACGCCGAACGATTCGCGTCCACCGGTTTGAGGAGTGAAGGTCACCATTGCCTGGCTAACGGGCTCACCGTCGAGGGTCACGGTGCCACTGACCCAACCGATATCAGCAGCTGAACGTTGACAGCCGATCGTGCCCAGCAGCAACAACAAGAGCGAAAGCGAATAGTACTTGGCAAGTTGCCGGGAGTTGGCGGAATCTGGAACGCGCATGATCGTTGGCCACTGAAGGATGATGAAAGTCAAAACGAAGGTAACGACTAGTACTGTCCAATCGTGTTACCGTCGGCGCGATCGGCGAGGTTTTCCATGGTGGCGCCATCCATCGTTTCCGGCAGAAAATGGACCGAGCCATCGGCAAATACAAATTGGGCACCGCCGGGATGGTGCGAGCTGTAGGCGTTTCGGAAAGTACCGTTGATGCGACGAGCCGTCGTGTTTGCGAGTGATTCCTGAGTGACACGAACGACTTGATCATTTCCGCTGTAGCCTGATCCGTCGTACATCCCCACCCAGACAGCCGCCATTCGGTCGATTCCATCCCCAAGATCGCCATAGGTCACTTCGCCAATGGCTAATGTGTTGGAGGTGCCGTCGGTGATGTCGCGGAATCTTGTATGACTTCCGCCACCAAAGATTCCGGTTTCCGCTCCGAAGCAGTATCCGCGATACCAACCGCTGGGACAATCGGACGGCCCCCCACTGGTCGCCCCTTCGTTAAACGAACCAAAGACCCCTTTGTAGTTCGAGGTCGCCGGGACATCTTCGGTCGCGAAGGCATTCTTTTTGAACTCGGCATTCAGTTCCGGCGCTGGCGAAGAAGGGCAAAGGTAGACTGGCAGCGAGGTCTGCGTTAATTCGATCATGTTGGTAATCGTCGCGTAGTTCGTCAAACGGTTCGAGGTAACCCCTAGTTGTTCGTGCAAGGCAGGCTGCTCGACGTAAGGCAAGATCAAGGCGCCCCAACCCCAGCCAGGCTTGCCGAACCAGCCGGAAGATTCAGTGTAAGGAGCACGGACCGTCGATGGGGGCATACCGTGGAAGACGTCGTGATAGTTATGTAGCGCTAGCCCCATCTGCTTTAGATTGTTACGACACTGCGAACGCCGCGCTGCTTCGCGAGCTTGTTGTACCGCTGGTAACAGAAGCGCGATCAATACGCCGATAATCGCGATGACCACCAGCAACTCGACCAAAGTAAATGCGGAACGCATACGAATCGATGTTGAACAGTTGTTCTCTTGCATCAGGCTACCCTCGAAGATCGACAATGAAAGAAATGCTTCGGTGGCCTGAGCAATCAAACCAGGAAGCGTAATATCGGAAAAGAGATCGTCTGGGGCTACGTCGCATGGGGGTGATACGACCGATGTAGAATAAGCCGATCCATCCAAGGACGCTTGTGCTACGCGGACCGTTTTGTTTCTGAAACGGACACGCCCCAAACTTCGGAAATGGGCGTTTACGCCAGAAACGCCGGCAATCGTCGGGTGAACTGCCGGTGGAGTACGATCAAGAAACGACGCCCATTGTGCGCCGTGAGACATCGTAATCAGGCTTCCAACTGGAAAAGAAAATTGCCAGACAGGTAAATCCGTTTCCCAAAGGAAAGCACTTTTTGGGTGCTACCCGCGTTAGTCGTCTTCGTTTTCGACGTTTAAGGTAACGCTGATTCCCAGATCTTTTAGCTTAACGCGAAGGGTCTGCCGGGCGATCCCAAGTACCCTGGCCGCCTTGTGTTGGCTGCCTCCGGTGAACTCAAGGACCTTTTTCAGCAGCATTCGATCGACATGTCCATGAACGACGGAATAAATGTCGGTCGAGTTGGATTCAAGCAGTTCCTGGACCAAACGTTCCAGTTCTGGGTTCGGAGAACCGTCGGTTTCGACAGGTGATTCTGTGCTTCCTTCGATCAGGTCGGGCAAAAAGGCAGGCAAAAGAACGTCGCCGGTGGCCCGTAACAGTGCCTGTTTCAAAACGTTTTGCAGCTCGCGAATGTTCCCTGGCCAGGCATAATTCTGCAGAAGTTCGAGCGTATCTGGGGAAACGTCCTTCACGTTCCGCCCCAACTCGCGGCTGAAACGACGGAGGCAATGCTGAACCAGCATTCGCAAATCGTCTCCCCGTTCCCGCAGGGAAGGGAGGTGCACAGCAAAAACACTGAGACGGTAATAAAGATCGGCCCGGAATTTGCCTTCTTCCGACCAGGTTTTCAGGTCGCGATGTGTGGCGGCAATCAACCGGACATCGGTTTGAATTGACTCGTTGCCACCGATGCGCTCGAACGATTGTTCTTGAATCACCCGCAGCAGCTTGGCCTGTAATGCCAGCGGCATATCGCCCACTTCATCGAGAAACAGCGTGCCGCCGTTGCATTGCTCGAACTTGCCAATGCGGCGACGATCGGCCCCGGTGAAGGCTCCCTTCTCGTGACCAAAGAGCTCACTTTCAAGCAGGTTTTCAGGAATTGCGGCACAGTTGAGAGCCAGAAAAGGCGCGTTGCCCCGGTTGCTATGTTGATAGATGGCCCTTGCGACCATCTCTTTCCCAGTGCCGCTCTCTCCGGTAATCAGCACTGGAACGTCCTGACCTGAAACCCGGCCAATCGCCTTGTAGACTTCGAGCATCGCTGGGCACGAACCGATGATTGCACCCTGGATGTCCTCTTCTGGCAGCGTCTCGGCTACGACCGTTGGCTCGCGCATACGCTGCGAAACCTCGAGGGCTTCATGCACGACTCGTTCCAGTTGACGCAGTTCGACCGGCTTGAACAGGTAGTCATAGGCTCCCTGTTTCATCGCTTCGATCGCGGTATCTGCCCCTTTGGCGGTCGTGATAAAGAGGACCGGAATTCGGGCATCAATCTGGCGAATCTCTTGATAGACATCCAGTCCCGAGGCGTCTGGCAAACGCAGGTCCAGCAGGACAACTTCCGGCTTCAATTCCGAAACCATTTGAACACCTGCTGCGCCGGTCGTGGCCGACTCGACCAGAATATCCATACCCTTGAGGATGGAATGCACCTGCTTAAGAACAAGATCCGGATCGTCGTCGATAACCAGAACAGATGCCATCTACCAGCCAGTTTGCTACGATGCGAAAGAAGCAGGACACGTCGTCCCTGTCAGCCTCTCTTTCTAACGGAGTTCCGGTTCTAACGGCAAGCCGTAGAGAGAATTATTTCTGTCGGCATGCCACTCGCATAAGATAAGTGGTTCCGAAATTATCGAGGCCGGACGCACTAAATGCGTGCTGACAGAAAGGGATGGAGAGAGCTTGCGACCGACCAAAGGACACTTCATGAATTTTCGCCATCTTCGCACTCATTTTCTGGTGGCCGGGTTTCTTCTATTGGCCGCCATTGGCAGCGCCGGGGCCTGGAGCATTGTCACCATCGAACAGATGGGAGCACGTATGGGCGATACGCTTAATACGCACCAGCAAACGATCGACATCGCTGTCGAGATGATCACCCTTCTCGAAGAAGAAGACGAAGCGATCTTGATGGCGTTAAATGGCCAAACCGAAGAGGCCCATGCCAAGCTGAAGGCCGATCGAGAGGCTTTCGATCAGGCCTGCGTCGATTTAGAACCACTTCTTGAGTCGGAACAGGATCATCACAACTTCAAATTGGCTCGTGTTCATGTCGAGCAGTTTCGTCAGGTGAGTGACGCGTTGTTGGGGGAAGAATTCAGCCACGAAGCGTTCGACGATTACGTCAACGTTGTCCATCCTGCGTTAACGTTGACGAAAGAAGACTGTCGTTATTTTCGGGAGGTCAACGTGAACTTCATGCAGCAGGAAGGGATCATTGCCAGGCGAGATGCCCGGCACAGCGGTCTGGTCGTCGCTGGCGTGACACTGGTGGCGTTAACGCTCTCGGCGCTGGTACTCATCCAGCTGACCTACCGCGTGACCCGGCCAATCAACGAGCTCGATCGTGCCGTCGAAGCGCTTCGGCAAGATAAACTCGATTACCGAGTACCTGTGTCCTCGTCTGATGAACTAGGCCGCCTGGCTGAAGGTTTCAATCGCATGGCGGATCGGATCTCCGACTTCCGCTGGGAGATGGAACAACAATTCCGCCAGATGGCAGAGAACATTCGCGAGATCTTCTGGATCATGGATCCGGATAAAACCAAGCTGATCTACGTGAGCCCTGGCTACGAACAAGTGTGGGGACGCTCGTGCGAGAGCTTCTATGAGAATCCGCAGGAACAAATTGAATTTGTCCATCCAGAAGATCGCGACATTGTTTTGCGCAGCAAGGCCCAGCTCAAGGAAGGCCACTTCCCAGCGACCGAGTTTCGCATTATCCGTCCCGATGGCAGCGTTCGATGGATTCGTCGGCGGTCGTTTCCTTTGACAGATCATATGGGGGTGGTGAATCGCATCGCGGGACTGTCGGAAGATATCACAAACCGGAAATCGTCCGAGAATCAATTGCGTGATAGCGAAGAACGATTCCGCGGCACGTTCGAGAATGCTGCCGTTGGTATGGCGCATAGTAGTCCAGAGGCTCGCTTTCTCCGGGTGAATGAGAAGTTCTGCGACATGATTGGTTATAGTCGCGAAGAATTGCTCCATCTCTCATTGTTTGAGATCACGCATCAACGCGAGAAGGGGGCCTCGCTCGAGAAGTTTCGCGCGCTGATCGATGGCATGCTCGACAGCTATTCGGAAGAAAAACGTTTAGTCTGCAAAGATGGCTCGACGGCTTGGGTGCATGTATTTATTTCGGCGCAACGCGATGCCCATGGCAAGCCATTGCACGCGATTTTGGTGATTGAAGACATTTCCGAGCGTAAGCGTCTGGAAGAAGAAATCCGCCAGGCGAAAGAGGTCGCGGAACATGCGAATCTCGCCAAGGATGAGTTCCTGGCGAACGTCAGTCACGAGATCCGCACTCCGATGAACGCGATTCTGGGAATGACCGAACTGGTGCTCGATACGGAGCTGCGTGGCGAGCAGCGGCAATGCTTGAAGACGGTCAAGTCGGCCGGGGATAACCTGTTGGGGATTATCAACGACCTGCTCGATTTCTCGAAGATTGAAGCAGGCAAGCTGGAACTGGAACAAGCACCGTTTTCACTCCGTACAATGGTGGGCGATACGCTTCGGGCCTTGGCGGCACGTGCCCACCAGAAGGGGATCGAGCTGATCTGCGAAATCGAGCCAGAGACGCCAGAGAAGCTGATCGGAGATCCAGTTCGACTGCGTCAGGTTCTTTTGAACCTGATTGGTAACGCCATCAAGTTTACGCCAACCGGAGAAGTGATTGTATCGATCTGCCAAGTGAAGGAAGCAGAAGGCGACAAGCCTTGCACCCTTAAGTTTGTGGTGAACGATACTGGGATCGGTATTCCCAAGTCGATGCAATCGCGGATCTTTGAAGCGTTCCAGCAGGAAGACACCTCGACGACACGCAAGTATGGCGGAACCGGACTAGGGCTTTCGATCGCAGCAAGTCTGGTTGAATTGATGGGGGGTACCATTGCTGTGGAAAGTGAACCAGGCCAGGGGAGCAAGTTCTCCTTTACCGCTGACTTTGGTTTGCAAACAAATAAGGACGAAGCCGAATCAGGAAGTCCCGACGCGGACCTCGCGGGTCTGAGAGTTTTGGTGGTGGACGATAACGCGACCAACAGACGGATTCTGGAATCGACACTGCGTCGGTGGAAGATGGAGGCGGACTGTGTCGAGGACGCGGGCAGCGCCAGTGATGCGCTGTGGGAAGCGGTTAACAGCGAGCATCCATACGAACTGGTGTTGCTCGACGCGCGAATGCCGGAGACGGATGGTCTCTCGCTTGCTTCGCGAATTCGAGAATGGACGCCGATGGCGGCGACAAGGATTGTGATGCTGACTTCTGGTGATCGACCTGGCGATCTGGCAAGGTCGCGGGAACTTGGGATCGATGCCCGTCTGTTAAAGCCTGTGCAGCAGGAAGAACTGCTTGAAACAATCGTCAAAGCCGTCAGCCGCAAGGGAACCTGCGATCTTGCTTCCGCCGATCAACGATCGAGGCCAGGTAAGACGATTAACCCCATGCAAACGAGACGAAATATTCTGGTGGCGGAAGATAATGAGTTCAATTCCGCGATGATTGAACGCCTTCTAACAACGCACGGACATAACGTGCGGATGGCGTCGACGGGCCGCGAGGCGCTTGATATGGCGATTCGTGGTGGATTTGATGTCATGCTTCTGGATGTGCACATGCCGGAACTGGACGGCCTGCAGGTTGTCAAAATGCTCCGCGAACATGAAGAGCCACGTGGTGAACATTTACCAGTGATCGCGCTGACCGCGCGTTCCCGGGCCGAGGACCGTCGGAAGTGTCTGGAGGCAGGGATGGACGAATACATCTCGAAGCCGATTGACTCGAAGCATCTACTGAAAACGATTCAAGGCCTGGTCCCCGAAAAAGACGATGCCGCCCCACCGCCTGAAACGATGTCGAACCTGATCACCGCTTCGATTTTGTTGGGGGCCTGTGGCGAAGATGAAGATCTATTCCAACAGATGCGAGAGACGTTGAAGCAGCGTCTTCCGGAACGATTGGAACGACTCGCGATTGCTGCGGAAGCGAGCGATACCGGTGCCATTCGGGAAGAAGCTCACAAGCTGGCAGGCATGTTGTCCGCGTTCAGCCACATGGTCGGTGAAATGGCTTCCGAGCTAGAAGATGATGCCGAAGCGGGGCGACTCGAACAAGCACTCCAGGGGACCGAAGACTTGCTAGGTGCTGCCCAGTTATTGTTAGCCCAGATCGATAACGCCAATTTCGATGATCTCAAACGCGCGGCGGACTAAATGCGAGTCGTTGAAATATTGACCTCTGCGCACGAAAACAGGCTCGCACGTGGGAAGTTGTGCTGAACTTCCCGGTGCGAGCCTGCGTCGTTGTGCGTCGTTCTTCAGGGGAATCGGCTACTGGCAGTTGGAGGGCTGCCAGCAGCCAATTCCCTGGGAAGACGTTAGCGAGACTGGTGGTACGAAGGTGACTGATGCTTCAGAAATGCCAATCGGCCGAAGTGAACATGCGAGCCGGAAACGACCGAGCTCGAGGTGAACAAGCCAAAGAGCAACAGCATTGTCAAAAACTTCTTCATGGTACGTCTCCCAGAAAGTTGGAGAGTCGAGACTCTCCGGTGATGATGGCGAGGAGTTGGGTCAAACGTGCGTGACCAGATTGGGGCTCCTCGTTGTTGAACTAACTAAATGCAGGCTGCGTGCCAGATTGTTGAACGGCTCGAAAAATTGCGGGTCGAGCTGCATCTACCCGCAAGAACTAACTACTTCAGGTGGGAACCGCCGCTGCAAACTGCCGAATCGGAACGTAATGCTGGCGGCGATTTCAATGCCATCGCGGGTTTATCCCCAACTCTGTCACAGGTACCGGTCTAATGAATCGACCAGTGGACTGGAAAATTACCCACCCATTCATCGGCAACCCACCTGGCTGACCGTGGCAGAAGGCATTTGGCCTGGAAGTCTCGATGCATTCTTCCTGAGAAATCGTTGTTTAAAGGTCGTCAAATCCAATATCGCCGAGCCAGTATTGAGCTGGTCGGAACCCCCATACAGACGGTTTAGACATTGGCCGACTTACGGCAACAACAGGCCCTGGCATTTACCTACTTCGATCTCCATTGGATCGCGGAGATATAAGCCATGGCGATGATCCCGATCCCGCTGGTGCTGCTGACGATCATGCTATTGGCCGCTGCGGGTGATCGCCGCGCGTTGGGTCCAGCCCCAGCGAAAGAGATTACGGGTGTCGAGAAAGCGCGAGTCGCGCTTCGATCCCAGGATGACCACTACCAGGCGGTCTCCGTTGCGTACGCCGGTAGCGACCAGGCAGGCCCCCGCCATCGTTGTCGTGCCGGTCTTCAGCCCATCGAAGCCTTCGATGTCGAGTAATTCGTTTGTGTTCTTCCAGTAGTGAATTCGTTTCGAGCCACTTGGCTGGACGATCTCAGCGGAGTGATGCTGGGTGTTGAAGTATTCGTGTAACGCAGGCTTTAGGAGAACAAACATCGCCAGCTTGGTGAGATCGCGAATGGTGCTGCGATTGCCGCTATTACCATGCGGGGCGAGATAAATCGTATCTTTCATTCCCAACTCGGCAGCCTTAGCATTCATATGGTCCACGAAGCGGTCGTAGCATGCAGCGGCCGAGCCATTCCGTATGCTTCCATTGTCGTCAGGAAGATAGCGGCCGAAGTGTTCCGCCAAGGCGATCGCGGCGTCGTTTCCGGACGGCAGTAATAGTCCGAACAAAAGATCGTGCGCCACGACCTTCTCACCAACTTTTACGGCAGCCGTCGAGCCGGGCATGTCATCGGCGCGCTTTGAGATCGAAACCACTTCTTTCAGGCGTTCTGGCTTTTCCTGGCAAAGCTCGAAAACAATCAGCGCGGTCATCATCTTGGTTGTGCTGGCCATCGCTCGAACCTGGTCTGGATTCTTGCTCCAGAGCATCTCGCCAGTCGCTCCGTTAGCGATGCCCCAAGCCATGGCATTCACCAGCGGTGGTCCATCCAATGAGTCGGCTGCCAAACGGTTCGCTTCCGCCGCGGCGAAATGGCCCTCGACTTGCATCGCGCCAAGATAAGCGTACTGCGAACCGGCGGCACATTGGATATCAATCGTTATGAAGCCTTTCCCATCGGCAACGACATCCGAGAACATGAGGGGACGACCTTGGTTGTTCTTCGCGTCTAGGCTATTAGTGTGGTTGTTGACCGTGTATTTCCCGCTTCGCATTTCGGTGCCACCCATCCGCGAAGCATCGATGGTGATGCGATAGCGGTGGCCTGGCGACAAACCTTCCAGACGTAGTGTTGCTGCCGGATCGACGCCCTGTTCGAGGTAGAACGAATCGGTACTCGCTGAAGCAGGCAGGGACGCGTGGTTGGAAGTGCCTGAAAGATTGAAGCCCGCCCACGGGTCGAGTTGGCGAACCGATAGCGACGTCGCCTTTCCCGTTTGATCGAGCGCGTTGGTCAGTACCATTCCGCTGGCTCCGGGCTGGTCGATGTTATTCCAGGGAGCTTCGCTTAGACGCTGCGATGAACCAAAGTCGATCCTGATGATCGAATCGTTGGCGAATGTAAACTCAGACAAGCCAAGGCAAACGGTACCGATCAACAGCAAACGAAAAAATGACGCGTCCATTTCAACCTTTGGTCAGCAGACCAAGAAAGAGCCAGATGGCAGCTCACCGATGGAGCTTGCCTCTAGTCTAGTGCCCCCAGTAGAGTAGGGGCGATGGCGCAATTTGCAAAAGACTTGTCAATTTCCGCAATAAGCGATGCGAGGTCAGGCGTCGACCGCCGCGTTGGGCATCAGCACTTGATTGGTGGCGGAGGCCGACATATCGTTACCTGGCGCGGTGGAACGATTCTTCACGTGAGCTTCCTGCAACGACATCCACCACTCTTCGTGCTTCTTGAAGACCGCTTCGACGGCACGTTCTAAACGAGTGAAATCGTTCAATGGCTTAAAGATGCATGCCTCGGCACCCCATCGCATCGATCGCAGAATGGTGTTAGTACCAATCAGCCCCGAGAGCATGATCACCGAAACGCCGCCATCATCTTTCTTGATCTGCTGCAGCAGTGTCAGGCCATCGACAGGTTCCATTTGAATATCAGAGATCACCACCTGGCAATTGTTGACCAACAGGGCCGTCATCACTTCCGACGGATCAGCAATCGAAATCACGTTGTAGCCCAACTGCGTGAAGTGATCGGCGACCATCTCGCGAATCAAAGCCGAGTCGTCCACATGCAGGATCGTGCGATTGGCGGCGAACATGGTTTACCCTTGAAGAATTCAATTGGCTAAAAGAATGACGCCGTGTGATGGACTGGACGAAGACGTCTCTTCTGGCATGGGTTCAAGCACGAAACGAAAGACACCGCTCTCGACTCGAACGAGAAAAATATGGGGGTCAGCTCGAGAGGTAGCAAATTAAAGAATCCTGTGAACAAGACAATGCGGCAACCCACAGACCTATTAAAACCCTAGCATGTCCCATGGCAAAAGTGGGCAATCAGCCAAAAGATGGTCGAACTTCATCGACTTTGAGTGACCTCAATCGACGGACGAAGCGAATCGTTAGGTGAGAGAATATGCCGCTTGTTCGCGTTTCCCTTCGATCTTCAACGATCCATCTTCAAATAGGTTCACCAGGGCATAGCCATTGTTGGACTGACCGCTACCGGTGACGACAGCGCGGATCACGGTGTAATGGATTCCTTGTAGAGACGTATGGAAGTTGGCGTGGCTGTGCCCGCTGAAGACGGCCTGGACCTTCTTGCTATCTACGAGAATCTTGCGAATAGCGGCCGATTGCCCAATCGCGTAGTGGTTGGGGGCATCGAGATCGAGTCGTTGATGAACGAACACAAGGGTTGGCTTGTTGGTCTTCGCGAGATCTTCAGCCAGCCACTTCTGCTGCGAATCTGGGATATTAGTATCGGTCCAGACGAATTTCCCTCGGCCGTACGATTTCCCGTCGCTCGTATAACAGGCATCGAGAATTACAAAGTGAAACTGCCCCACATCAAACGACTGATGAGGAGCTTTCATGCCGGTATGCTGTAGAAATTCTTCCTTCTTCAGCGTGTGTACGCAGTGGTTGCCGAGTACGTAGTGACGCTCTCCCTGGAATCGAGCATAAGCGTCCTCGATCTTCCGAAGGTGCCCGACTTCCTTCTCCAGCGAGTCGGCGGAGTCAATTAGATCGCCCAACTCGATCGCCAGCGGCAGGTTCTGCTGGTTAAAGTAGTCGACCGCTTCGTTCACTTTGCCAAGCGACTCTTGGTAGAAGCGATCTCCGGCGGCGTCTTTTTCGGCATAGTGAATATCGGTGAGCAGTCCGAACCGCAGCATCGGCGAAATCGAGGCATCGGCGAAATCGAGGCATCGGCAGCCAACGACTCGCGAAGGGACAGCCCCATCGCGGCCAACACGACCGCGCCACTTTGCAGGAACGTACGACGATTCGTTTCGTTGACAGACAGTTCGGTGGGCATCGCGCAGATCCTATAACGCTCGTCAGGAAGGGGATATCAGGTTGCAAACGGGATGGTATTCGCTCGATTCTAACACGCGAGAAGTGCTGCAAGCGCCCAACCGAGGCCGTTCCCCAGCCATGGCGAATTTTCATGAAGCCCGCTGGATGCTCGCAGAAAGTTCGGCTAACCGAAATCCGAAAACGATGCCAGTCGACCTTTTGGGTTGTCTCTCTGCCGTTGTTTGCTCTGAATTGGTCGGTAAGGGCAGGGGCGTGCGATAACCTCCCAGCAGCGCGAAATAATACAAGTTGACATCTCGGGAGGTCGCGATATAAAAAGATCATAGGAACACAATACCAAGCAGTAAGACAAGTCATGAGCAAGAATCCACCCAAACCACCTGGAAGTGTCGAGGACTTCGCCGAAGCGGCCGAATGCCTCCGTACGCTGGCCCATCCCGTGCGATTGCGGATCGTGCAGTTGCTGCTCCGGGGAAGGTATACCGTGGGGGAAATGGCTCAGCACTGCGATGTCCCGGACAACGTGGCGTCGGAGCATTTGCGTCTGCTGCAGCGGTGTGGCTTCCTCAAGAGTGAACGCGAAGGTCGATTCGTCTACTACCAGGTCGCCGAACCACACCTTCAGCAACTAATGGCCTGCATCGAAGGGCGATTCCTTCCGTGCGGGGCAAAGTATCGACTGGAATAAGCTCCCTTTTTTTGGCCTAACGTATCGCCACCTGGAGATATGTCGAGGTGATAAGGGAAATCGGCGTGAATTGTCAGAAACGTATTGGATGAAGGCGACGCCATGACCATGGCCCTGGCAATTTTGTTCGGATGCATTGTGGGGTTCGCCCTCGGCTTGACCGGCGGAGGAGGTGGCATCTTTGCGGTCCCGCTGCTGGTTTACGGCTTAGGAGTTCACCCCAGCGAAGCCGTTGGCATCTCGCTGGCCGCGGTTGGTGGCACAGCGATCTCAGGGGCATTGCCTCGATTGCTACGAAATGAAGTCGAACTCCGGACTGGGCTCTTCTTCGCCATCGCCGGCATGCTAGGTGCCCCCATCGGATCGTATCTCTCCAAAAAACTCCCGGGCGACGTCCTGCTGACGCTGTTCGCCTTTCTGATGTTTGTCGTGGCCTACCGCATGTGGCAGAAAGCGAAGCCATCCGCCGGACCGAAACCCGCTTGCGAACCGGATGCCGATCGTTCGGCCTGCCAACGCACTGAAAGCGGCGAGTTGATCCTTACCTCGCGCTGTGCCCGCTTGCTATTGCTGATCGGTTTGGCGACCGGCGTGCTGTCGGGACTGTTTGGCGTCGGCGGTGGATTTGTGATTGTCCCGGCGCTGGTGCTCTTCAGCGGGATGCACATCCATCGCGCGATCGCGACGTCGCTCTTTGTAATTGTTCTGATCAGCGCCAGTGGAGCTTTTTCGCACTTCATCAGTGGCAAGGACTTCCCGGTGATGTTGACGTTGGAATTCCTAGTGGGCGGGTTTCTCGGCATGTGGCTGGGAGGTTTGCTCAGTAAACGCCTCAATGGGGCGACGCTGCAAAAAGTGTTCGCGACGGCAGTGATCCTCGTCGCGCTGTTCGTGATCGTGAAATCAACCCTTCTATAAACGCAAGGACCGTAGCCATGTTACTCAAATACTTTTACGACAAGACGCTCGCCCACGCGTCTTACCTGGTCGGGTGTCAACGGGCGAAAGTGGCGATCGTGGTCGATCCTGGACGTGACGTGCAGCAATATATCGAGACCGCTAAGAGGGAAGGACTCGAAATCACGGCCGTCACCGAGACCCACATTCACGCTGACTACGTTTCTGGTGCTCGTGAGTTGGCCGAACGGATTGGTGCGAAACTCTATCTGTCGGATGAAGGCCCGGCAGAGTGGAAGTACGAATACGCCGCCTCCTACGATCACCAACTGTTGCATAGCGGCGATCACTTCTTGATCGGCAACATTCGCTTCGACGTGCTGCACACCCCAGGCCACACGCCGGAAAGCATTTCGCTTCTGCTCACCGATCAGGGAAGCGGAGCCAACCAGCCGATGGGGATCTTCACCGGCGACTTTGTGTTCGTGAACGCCGTCGGCCGACCTGACCTGCTGGAGAAAGCTGCCGGTCTCGCTGAAACCGCCAAGGCAGGGGCAGTCGAGTTGTTCGCATCGCTCGAATGCTTCGAGCAGTTGCCTGACTACCTTCAAGTGTGGCCTGCCCACGGAGCTGGCAGCGCTTGTGGCAAAGGACTCGGTGCGATTCCTTCGTCCACCGTTGGCTATGAAAAGCTGTTTAACCCGGGCCTGCAGTTCAGCGACGAAGCATCATTCGTCGACTACGTGCTGGCCGATCAACCTGAAGTTCCGCCCTACTTCAAAGAGATGAAGCGGGTCAACAAAGAAGGCCCGCGCGTCCTGGAAGGCGTCGAGCCTCTCGATACGCTTCCAGCAACCTATTTGTCGGCCGCATTGGAGCAAGGCACGCTGCTCGATCTTTCCGCGTCGGCCGCCTTTGGCGAAGCCCACGTGCCAGGCTCGATCAACATACCACTCAAGATGCTCGGCGCCTGGGGAGGCTGGTTGGTCGACTACAGCGGTCCGGTTTATTTGATCGGAACGCCTGACGAGGTCGATCAGGCAAACAAGCTTCTGCTGCAGATTGGCGTCGAAGACATTCGCGGCTATTTCCAGCGTGAAGATCTTTCAACGGCGATGACCGAAGCGTACCAAACAGTCGATGCCGTCAAGCTCTCGAAACTTCTTTCGGAGGAAGCGGTCGAACTGATCGACGTTCGTTCGCTTGAAGAATGGAATGCAGGTCATATTGCCGCCGCCAGCCATCACTTTCTGGGCCGACTGCCGGAGACGATCTCTTCGATCAACAGCGATCGCCCCGTGGTGGTGAACTGCCGCAGCGGTGCTCGCTCGGCGATTGCTGTCAGTGTGCTTCAAGCGGCTGGAATTAAAAACGCAATCAATCTGGAAGGTGGCATCTTGGCCTGGAACGGGGCGTCTTTGCCGACAGTGACCGCCGATGCTGTTTCGTCGAACTAATGTCCCGAGGCGGCCGCGCTTCCCAAGTTGTAAATGAGTAGACCCATGAGCGAAGTTGAAACCAGCGAGCGTTCGATGTCGATCACCGATCGATTGAACGATCCGCAGACGCAGGCGATGTTGCATCGCTTGCTCGACAAGGCGGAGCAGCTCGATCAAATGCTCGAGGTCGCCGGTGAGATCCCAAATCTCATCGCGATCGCGACCGATGTGTTTGACGAGATGGCCCAAAAAGCGAAGGAAGACGGAATCGATCTTCAGGCCCGTGCCGGACAATTGCTGGCGTTGTTCAAGAAGGCAACTGAGCCTCAGAACATCCAGGCACTGAGTACCCTGGTCGATCATCTGCCGCAGCTGGAAAAGGCAGCGGAGATGAGTGACGAGCTGCCGAACCTGGTGGCAATTGCGACCGATGTCTTCGACGAGTGGGCCGCTGACCTCAAAAAGCAAGGCATCAATCTTGAACAGAGTCTTCGCAACGGTATTCAGGCGGCTCTTTACTTGGGCGGTCAGATCCGACGCGAAGAACTGGACCGGCTCGGTTACCTGTTGAAATCGGATGTGCTGAGCGAGTTCTCTGTCGAAACAGTCAGCCTGGCAGGCAGTGCGCTTTCAAGTTGCCGACAAGGAAGCTGCGAACATCCGGTTCCCAAGCGACTCGGCTTGTTCGGGCTGCTCGGAGCTTCGCAAGATCCGAGCACGCAACGAGCACTCGCCTTCGCGGTCCAGTTCGCCAAGTGTTTCGGCTCGCTGCTGGAAGAACGGCATCCCAATTCCCCCTCGAATCCATCCAACAAAGTCTAGGCGAATACCATGAGTCATCATCAAATTCTTATCGTGGGCGGTGGAACGGCTGGGATCACGGTCGCCGCTCGCTTGCGGAAGGCAGATCCTTCACTCGACATCGCGGTGATCGAACCCTCGGAAAAGCATTATTATCAGCCACTCTGGACGCTTGTGGGTGGTGGAATCTTCAAGCCTGGAGATTCGGCTCGAAACGAAGTCGATGTGATGCCGCGGGGTGTGAAGTGGATTCAAGATGCCGTGGCGAACTTCTCCCCGGCCGAGAAACAACTGACGACACGTAACGGCGAAACGATTGCGTACGAATACCTCGTTGTTTGTCCCGGAATTCAAATCAACTGGGACAAGATCAAAGGCTTGAAAGAGGCTGTCGGTCACGACGGTGTCTGTAGTAACTATTCGATCCAGACGGTTGGAAGTACTTGGAAGTTCATTCAGACGCTCAAAGAAGGTACCGCTCTATTCACGCAGCCTGCCGGGGCAGTGAAGTGTGGCGGCGCGCCGCAAAAGATCTGCTACCTGGCGGAAGACTACTTTCGTCAGGCAGGCGTGCGAGATCGCATCAACGTCATCTTTACCGCGGCCGGGCCACGCCTTTTCGCCGTGGATGAATATCGCAAAGAGCTCGAGAAAGTCGCCGCTAGAAAGGGTGTGGATACACGCTTTCTTCACAACCTGGTCGAAGTTCGGGCAAAGTCGAAAGAAGCCATCTACCAGCACATGGATACCAACGAAGAGATGGTCATCCAGTACGACATGATCCACGTCACGCCGCCGATGAGTGCCCCTGACTTCGTTGCGAATAGCCCCCTGGCCAGCGAAGCAGGCTGGGTCGATGTCGATAAGCACTCGCTGCAGCATATCCGCTTCGCGAATGTCTTTTCGCTCGGTGATGCTTCGAGCCTGCCAACATCAAAGACCGGGGCGGCCATTCGGAAGCAAGCCCCGGTGTTGGTGAAGAATCTGCTGGCCGAGATGGCCAGTCAGCCGCTCACCGGTCGCTACGACGGCTATACGTCGTGCCCAGTGGTGACCGGATACGATTCGCTGATCCTGGCTGAGTTCGACTATAGCGGCAAACCAGCTGAAACGTTTCCATTCGATCAAGGGAAAGAACGGTTCAGCATGCTGATGCTGAAGAAGTTCGGGCTGCCTGCTCTGTATTGGTACGGCATGCTGAAAGGTCGCGCTTAGTTGACTTCCAACTGAACCATTTTCAATCGGGTAAGGAGATCGCCATGAGTCGCCCTATTTTGTCGATGTTGGTAATGATGATGTTCATCACGCCCACGGTTGTCTCCGCCCAGATGGGAAGGGGAAGAGGGGGCGGGGGAGACGCACGTTTCCGCGAAGATCGGGAGGTGTTCCATTACCTTCTGGAGAATCACGTCAAGATTCGTCGTACAGTTACGAAACTTCCCAACGGCGTATCGACGGTGACCGAATCGGACGATCCAAATGTCGTTCCCAAAATCCAGGAGCATGTTCACTGGATGAAGGAACGGGTGGAGAAAAACGAACCGATTCGTAATCGCGATCCGCTCTTTGCAGAGCTGTTTCGCCATGCCGACAAGATTGAAATGAAAGTCGAGCAGACAGAGAAGGGGGTGAAGGTCACCGAGACCTCAAATGATCCCAAGGTCGCCAAGTTAATCCAAGCCCATGCGGAAGTCGTTTCTGGATTCGTCGCTAAGGGATTTGACGAAGCACAACGTTCGCATCCTGTTCCGAACTCTGATGCGGTCGATGCCAAGCCAAGCGAGATGCTCTTCCCGAAAATTGAAGGGCATGGCGGGGTCGTGCCACTTCCTACGGCGGCGCATCAACCACGTTCCGGTAGCAAGGTGCTGGTTGATATTACCTCGGGAGGCGATCCGGCAAAGGTTTACCCTGCGATCGAGAAAGTCGCTCGATACGTGAACATCATGGCAGGGGCGGGCAAGGAACCAGCGACTGCTAGTATTGCGCTGGTATTTCATGGCGAGGCAACCTTGGCGGTGCTTAATGACGAGGCCTATGCCGCGCAGTTTCAAACCAAGCAGAATCCAAACCTTCCATTACTGCGGGCCTTGCACGAAGAAGGCGTCGCGATGTTCGTCTGTGGACAATCGCTCGCCGGCAAAGGCAAATCTGGTGAGCAAGTCGTCATGTTTGTCGATACGGCGGTGTCCGCATTCACTGCCAGTATCAACTTGCAATCGGATGGCTATGCGTACGTTCCACTTTCCCAATAAGGAGTCGTTTATCGGCGCCTTTTGCGTCGATATCATAGGCAGAAAGCCATCAGGTTACCACGCAGGATGGAAAGGGGAGACATCATGAAAATCGTCATCATCGGTGGAGTCGCCGGCGGTGCCTCGGCGGCTGCTCGAGCTCGGCGTTTAGGAGAGAGTGCAGAGATTGTCGTCCTGGAAAAAGGGGACTATCCTTCCTTCGCCAATTGCGGATTGCCTTACTACGTTGGCGGCGAGATCGAGAAACGCGAGAAGTTGCTCGTCGCGCCGATCGACATGCTGCGGCAGCGGCATCGCCTCGACGTTCGTGTTCGCTCGGAAGCGATCAAGATCGATCGTACGGTCAAGAAGGTGACTGTTCGTGACTTGAACGCAGGGACAGAGTACGACGAATCGTACGACAAGCTGGTCATTGCCACGGGCGCTTCCCCGTTCCGGCCACCAATTCCAGGGATTCAAAGCGATAAGGTCGTTGCACTGCGTGATCTAAACGACGCCGACCGCATGCGCGAGTTGGCAACCTCGGGGGCGAAGCGAGCGGTGATTGTCGGTGCCGGCTTCATCGGTATCGAAGTTGCCGAAAACCTGGCTCGTCGCGGCCTGCAGGTCACTCTGGTCGAGCTGGCCGACCAGATTCTGCCCCCCTGGGACCGTGAGATGGTCCTTCCGCTAGAGAAGCACCTAAAGCAGGAAGGTGTCGAGCTGAAGTTGGGAAGTTCCGCGAAAGAGTTCGATTCGACAGGCAAGTCGCTCCTGGTGACGCTGAACGATGGGTCAAAGGTCGAAGCGGACTTCGGCGTTGTGTGCATCGGTGTTCGCCCTGACAGTAAACTGGCAGCCGATGCAGGCATCGAATGTGGGCCGCGCGGGGGAATTCTGGTCAGCAGCAATATGCAAACCAACGACCCCGATATCTACGCAGTAGGCGACGTCGTCCAGACCATCTGCTCGACGACAGGCGATCCGACGCAAATTCCGTTGGCCGGGCCTGCCAATCGGCAGGGACGCATCGCCAGCGATCACATCTTCGGCCGCGAATCGACCTACCGTGGAACCCAGGGAACCGCCGTCGTCGGTGTGTTCGGCAAAACGGCGGCCATGACCGGCCTTAGCGAGAAGGTTCTGCGAAGCAAAAACATCACGTACGAAAAGATCTACCTGCACCCGACCGATCACGCCGGATACTTTCCCGGTGCCCAGGGGATGTTCTTCAAACTGCTGTTCGCGCCCGACAGTGGCAAGATCTTAGGAGCCCAAGCGGTCGGAACCAGCGGCGTCGATAAGCGGATCGATGTGATCGCCATGGCCATGCAGGCACATCTCTCCGTTTTCGATCTGGAAGAAGCAGAACTTTGCTACGCCCCGCAGTATGGCCATGCAAAGGATCCGGTCAACATGGCGGGCTTCATTGCCTCAGGCGTCGTTCGGGGAGATCAGCCGATTATCCACGCAGACCAGCTGGCTGGCCGTTCCGATCTGATGCTGATCGACGTCCGGACGACCGGTGAGTTCTCGCAAGGAGCCATTCCGGGTGCCAAGAACATCCCGGTCGAGCTCCTGCGTGAGCATCTGGCCGAGATTCCCGATGGGCAAAAGGTGGCCGCTTACTGTGCCGTGGGACAGCGGGGCTACCTGGCGACACGCATTCTGCTTCAAAACGGGATCGACGCGGTCAACGTGAGCGGAGGCTATCGCCGCTGGGCGATCGAATTTACCTAGTCCGCGTTTGCATTGCCTAACAAATCGGAAGCCGTGTATAGGAGCTCCGATTCTCAGTGAGAAATCGTTGTCGGAAGCAATACTCTCGTAATCTGAACCATTGGGTGAACCCATATGCGTTAGGTCGCTCTTAGATGGATATGGTTCAAATACGCCCGGCCGATCCGAACGACAATATTCAGCTTCAACGGCTGTTTGAAGATGTCATGTTCGGCGCGACCTTTCCGCCGCCCGAAACGGGACACGTAACAGACTTCGGTCAGGCCACCGAAGGGGAGAAGATCTTCGTGGCTCAAGCTGCGGATGGAGCGATTGTAGGAATCGTGACGATCTGGGAGCCTGATTCCTTTATCCATTACCTGCTGGTCGCGGGGGATTGGCAACGGCAAGGAATCGGAACCCGCCTGCTGGAGTCGCTCGAAGCCTGGCTTCCCTTACCCTGGAAGCTGAAATGCGAGGTCAGCAATCGTCGAGCACTAGCGTTCTATCGCGCGCTCGGATGGACAAAAATCGAAACAGGGACCGGAGAATCGGGTCCCTATTTTCTACTGCTTCGCGAATGACGGTTGACTTGGCTGACTGTG
Source organism: Bremerella sp. JC817 (assembly GCF_040718835.1). Lineage (NCBI taxonomy): Bacteria > Pseudomonadati > Planctomycetota > Planctomycetia > Pirellulales > Pirellulaceae > Bremerella > Bremerella sp. JC817. The sequence continues at coordinate 203,685 of NZ_JBFEFG010000268.1, forward strand.
TCGACCAAGTGTCCAAATGAACCGCAAATTGTTGTTAAGAAGTGTGACGAATTCTAAGCTTCGTCGGGATCAGCAGTTCCGAGGGCATGTCGGCCTTTTCGGACTGGATCACGCTGATAGCCGCCTTCAATAATCCCGGCAAATCATGAGCAACGGTGGTGAGGGGGGGATCGAGCAGGGAAGAGAACTGCAGGTCGTGCCAGCCGACCACCGCGACATCGTCCGGAACCGAAATATTCAGCCGGCGAAGCGAGCGGCAGACAGCCACCGCATTGAAGTCTGTATCGCACAGAATCACGTCGCCGCCAACCTTCTTTACCAGGCGTTCGACAATCTCGTCGAAGCGCGGGTACGTGGTCGGATCGTTGACCAGCCAGCCCTTGGTGTCCACCACGATTTGCTCCTCGGTGAGCTCCATGTTGTGCTCAGCCAAGGCATCGCGGTAGGCTTGAATTCGGTCGAGAATCGACAAAGTTTCGCGTTGTTCTGTTAGCAGCGTAACCTTCTTGCGGCCTGAAGATACGAGGTGTTCGATCGTCTCGAAGGCCCCGGTTCGGACGTCGCTGATCACGCGGCAAACATCGCTGCCGCCCACGTCTTCCAGCACAGAAAGCACATTCTGGCGTCCGCCAAGCAGCTTCTGAACGTCATCCCACTGGTCGTCATTTTCATGGGCCAGGTACATCACCCCATCGACCCAACCGGCATCCAGGTCTTGGACCAGGCGTTCTAAGCCGTCCAGGGCAGGGTACGAGCCTGCGGTCAGCAAACGCAAGCCATGCCCTTCGGCCTGACTTTGCAGTTCGGCAATGACTTTTTGGGTCAAGAAGTTCCGGGTCTCCCGGACAACCACGGCCAAGACATTGCTCTTTTTGCCCGCCAATTGCTGGGCAGCAATGTTTGGACGATAGCCAAGTTCTTTAGCCGCTTTGCGGATCGCTTCGGCTGTTTCTTCTGAAACGCGAATACGTCCGTTCCCGGTTCCCATCAATACCGCAGAGGCAGCCATTCGCGATACGCCAGCCATTTCAGCGACGTCTTTCATGCGGACTGCAGTTCGGCCAGCCTTTTTCGCCATTGTTCTTTCTGTTGTTGCTTACCGGTCGGTGGTTCTTCGAAGGGTATCGTGGGGTTGTCTGAAGTTTTGGCCCATTCTTATCCAAAATCTTCAATATCAGCAAGGAAAAGCTACAAAAAGGCCTGACATGTTGATTGCTTTTCGATGTCGATGCTCCCGCAGCTGGCTGCGCGACAGATAAGACCAGTATATCTGTGGTCGCAGAAGGCTGGTGTGTTGTGAGGAAAGGGCTACGCAAGCGAAGGCAAGTTGACTCTGGGAAAGCAGCGTTAAAATTCTCACCAGTTCAGCAAACCTTCCTTTAGCCAAGGTTGTTTCAACCCGGCCCTCCTTCGATCGTTCCGCCCGACGCCTGGGTCGAGACCCAGCCAATTATGGTGGGGCGCTGCCATGGCCTGCCAGCCGGTGTTGCAATTATGACCGGTTGATTAACCATTTTGAGCAAAATCGATTCACCCGGCAGAATTGAAATAGACGATTAGGTTGGCGCGTTGTACGCTAATGCGTTTTTATTGCGGCAGAAATCCTAATTGATGGATTTCTCATTCTCGAAACTTAATTAGGTCCAACCTTCATCAATTAGTGGTAAGGCTCCCCGAACAAGGATGCGGGGTAACCCCAAGATGAATCCCTCCATGGCACTTTCTGGCAGGACCTCTCAACTCGATCCGAGTGTACGTTCGCATGTCCCGACCCAGGCAGGAACAGGTTTGGTTCGTTTCCATGGCATTCGATTTTTCGAAATGTGGGAAATCTTTGTAAGGTCACGGTTTGCAACCCCCGACATCCCTTTGCTCCGCGACGAAAACGCGTAAAACTAGTAGGTAAAGAGGCATCGCGACGAAAATGATCTCAGAAAGTTCTCCGAGGCAGATGAGTGCCGAACCAGCGGAAGAGCTCGACTTAGCCTGTTATAACGCCAGCTACGTCGAACAGCTCCTGCAAAAATACCTGGACGATCGCAACGACGTTCCCGAAAACTGGCGCGACTACTTCGATCGGCAAGCCGCCGAAAACGGGATCGCTGCCAGCGAGCTCGGATCGAAGGGTCCTTCGTTCCAACCTCGCAGCATCTTCCGCGAGTCGGGTGGTGGCGACAGTGGACCGGTTGGTGGAACGACTGGCAACGTCAAGCTCCAGAAGACGCAGTACCGCTCCGATCAACTTGTCCATGCCTACCGCTCTCGTGGGCACTACAACGCCAAGCTCGACCCGCTGAAGCTTAACAAGCAGGTCCGCACCCCGCTGTCGCTCGAATCGTTCGGGTTGTCCCGGTCCGATCTCGACGAACGGGTCTATTACACTAACGGCGACCAGATCGAACAGATTCCGCTTCGCGACCTGGTCAAACGACTCGAGGATCTCTACTGCAGCCATATCGGTTACCAGTTCACCCACATCGATGAATTGGAAGTCCAGCAGTGGATTATTGATCGCATTGAACGGCAGTCGCACATTAAAGAGCTTTCGAACGGGGTTCAGAAGCAGATCCTGCAACGACTGACTGAAGCGACCGTCTTCGAGGAATTCGTTCGTAAAAAGTATGTCGGTGCCAAGACGTTCTCGTTGTTTGGCTCGGAAATGCTGATTCCGATGCTCGATCTTCTGATTGATCGGGCCGCGTCGAATCACGTTCGCGAAGTCGTGCTCGGGATGCCTCACCGTGGCCGCTTGAATGTGCTGACCAACATCATCGGTCAGCCACCACGCGAACTCTTCGCCCAGTTCAACGATGTTGACTTCCACCAGTTCATTGGTGGTGGCGACGTGAAATACCACTTGGGCAATAGCGTCGACAAAATGACTTCGTCCGGAAACGAAGTCCACTTGTCGTTGTCGTTCAACCCGAGCCACCTCGAGTTCATCAATACCGTGGTGTTGGGCCGTTTGCGAGCCAAGCAGGACCGCACCGGCGATATGAACCGCCGCAAGGGGATGGCTGTTCTGATCCATGGCGACGCCGCGTTCATTGGCGAAGGGATCGTGCAGGAAACGTTGAACCTGAGCCAATTAGATGGCTATAAGGTTGGCGGAACGGTCCACGTGATTGTGAATAACCAGATTGGTTTCACCACGTCGGTTGATGACTCGCGAAGTACCCGCTATTGCACCGACATTGCCCGGATGCTGCAGATTCCGATCTTCCACGTCAATGGCGACGATCCTGAAGCCGTGGCGGATGTGGTCTCGATGGCGATGGACTTCCGCGAAACCTTCCAGCGTGACGTGATTATCGACCTGGTCTGCTACCGCCGATTGGGCCACAACGAAGCGGACGAACCAAGCTTCACCCAGCCACTGATGTACAAGGCGATCGACAAGCAGCCGCCCATTCGCGACAGCTACCTGGAACGCCTGATCAATCAGAAGCGGATCACGGTCGAAGAAGCCAACAAGATGACGGACGACTATCAGGAATTCCTGAAAGGCGAATACGACATCGCTCAAGAGATGAAAGAGCGTTCGCTTCGTCGTCCTGAAGGGGTCTGGGAAGAGTTCGACGGCGGTCTGGAGCCATCTTCGGACGATGCTGACCCGGATCACGATCCCGCAGACGAATGTCCAGAAACGCGGATTTCAGTCGAGCGTTCCGGGGAAATCCTGCGAATGCTGGCGACGGTGCCGGAAGATTTCCACCGCAATCGCAAGCTGACGCGTATTGCCGATCAGCGTAAGGAAATGGCCAACGGCGAGCGTTTGCTCGACTGGGCCGCTGCCGAAGCTTTGGCTTTCGCAACGCTGTCGATGGAAGGGCATCGCGTCCGGCTGTCTGGTCAGGACTGCCAGCGTGGTACGTTCAACCAGCGTCATTCGGTGCTGCACGACATCAACAACGGGCAAGAGCACAGCATCTTCTCGAACCTGTCGACCAAGCAGGCCCCAGTCGAAATCGTCAACAGCCCGCTCAGCGAAGCTGGTGTGTTGGGCTTCGATTATGGCTATAGCTTGGACTACCCCAATGCCTTGGTCGCTTGGGAAGCTCAGTTCGGCGACTTCAGCAATGCCGCCCAGGTCATCATCGACCAGTTCATGGCAAGTGCGGAAGACAAGTGGCGTCGACTGAGTGGTCTGGTTCTGTTGCTTCCACATGGTTACGAAGGTCAGGGTCCGGAACACTCCAGTGCCCGACTTGAACGATTCCTGTGGTTGGCTGCGGAAGACAACATTCAGGTCGCCATTCCAACGACGCCGGCTCAGTACTTCCATGTGCTGCGTCGCCAGATGAAGCGTTCGTGGAAGAAGCCGCTCATTCTGTTCACGCCGAAGAGCCTCTTGCGACATCCGGCTGCGGTTTCGTCGCTGGAAGAACTGGCGACCAACAAGTTCGAGCGAATCATCAAAGATACGCGTGAGAACCCGGAAACGACTTCTCGCGTAATCATGTGCAGCGGCAAGGTCTATTACGACCTGGCTCATTACCGCGAAGAGCACCATCGTCACGATGTGGCGATCATTCGTGTCGAGCAGCCATATCCGCTCAAGAATCAAACGGTTCAAGCCGTTCTCGATCAATACCAGGACGGCGTTCCGCTGTATTGGGTCCAGGAAGAACCCGACAATATGGGCGTCTGGCCTTATTGGAAATTACGTTACGGGCATCGTATGTTCGAGCGATTCCCTCTTTCCGTCATCGCCCGGGAGACATCTTCCAGCCCGGCAACCGGATCCAAAGCGGCTCACGAGTACGAGCAGCAACAACTACTCGAACGAGCCTTTAACGACACCTAGAAAGGACAGCTGCGGAAGATGACCATCGAATTGAAAGTGCCCGAATCGGGCGAGTCGATTCAGGAAGTGCAAATCCTGAAGTGGCTGAAGAGCGAGGGGGACGACGTCCAAGAAGACGAAGACGTCGTTGAGTTGGAAACCGACAAGGCTTCCATGGACTTGGCCGCCCCTGCAAATTGCACCCTGCAGAAGATCCTGAAGCAAGAGGGAGAAATCGTCTCGGTTGGCGAGGTGATTGCCCTGTTTGAAGAGGGAGGCGGTAAAGCCAAGCCAGCCGCCAAGGCTGCAAAAGCAGAAAAGAACGACAAAAAGAAGAAGGCCGAAGAACCAAAGGCTGCCGCAGCACCTGCTGCCCCGGCTCCTGCTGCTGGTTCCGGCGACATCCAGGCTACGCCATCGGGTCGTCGTGAACTGCTGAAGCACGGTTTGTCGGCTTCCGATGTCGCACCAAGCGGCAAGACGGTTCGTCGCGAAGACGTCGAAAAGTACGTCCAGTCGATCGCCAGCCGTCCTACCGGTGGCAGCGAAACGCGTAGCGAATCGGAAATGGAAGAAGTCGTTCCGATGAGCCTGATTCGTCGACGCATTGCTTCCAAGCTGGTCGAAGCCCAGCAGAAGGCTGCCTTGCTGACGACCTTCAATCAGGTCGATATGTCGTACGTGATGGACCTTCGTAAGCGTCACGGCGAATCGTTCCAGAAGCGTTATGGCGTGAAGCTTGGCTTCATGTCGTTCTTCACCAAGGCGTTGATCGACGCCCTGAAGGCGCATCCGGAATTGAACGCCGAAATTCGTGACGAAACGAACATCGTTTATCGCAATTACTTCCACATTGGTATCGCCGTCGGTTCCGGTAAGGGCCTCGTCGTTCCGGTACTGAAGTTTGCGGAACGCATGAGCTTCGCTGAAATCGAACAGGCCATCCAGGAATTCGCTGGCCGTGCCAAAAACAGCCAGTTGAAGCCTGAAGATCTTGCCGGTGGTACTTTCACCATCAGCAACGGTGGCGTTTACGGTTCGATGCTGTCGACCCCGATTGTTAACCCACCGCAAAGTGGTGTGCTTGGTATGCACGCGATTGAAGAACGTCCAGTGGCCGTCAACGGTCAGGTCGTGATTCGTCCGATGATGTACCTGGCGTTGACCTACGATCACCGGATTGTCGACGGTCGTGAAGCCGTGACCTTCCTGAAACGCATCAAGGAAGCGATCGAAGAACCTTCGCGAATGCTGATCGAAGCCTAATTGGCTCGCGATCCAATCAGAAAAACACAAAGGGCCAGGTCGAATTCGCCCTGGCTCTTTTCGTGCGCTCGAACGTGGATGTTTCGTTTACGGTTCCACACTATCGGCGCTGTCTCGAGCGTGCAAAGTCACCGACTTGGCTGGCGTTTCATCGAGGATCTGTTTCGCATAGTCGACGTCGAAGGGATCGCCGTTGGCGACCACCAGGAACGATCCCTGTCGGACCGCGTCTTCGTACTCAGCTACATGGTCTTCGTGCACGCCCCAGCCCATCATCGACCCAAGAAGGCCGCCCACAATCGCCCCCGTGATTCCTACCGCCAATGGGCCGGCGATCAGCATCAGGCCGAAGCCTGGAATCGTTAATAGCGGGGCAGCCATGAAGAAGCCAACCAACCCCCCCACGCCTGCTCCCATTACCGCATCGCGTTCTGATTCGTCGCCATACTGCAGGTTTTCGGTCGTCGGGAGATCTTGATGGACGCTATTTGCCACCAGCGAGACCTGCTCTGACGGAAACTTGCTCTGATCGAGCTTATGGACGGCCTCTTGGGCGGCCGTGAAATCGTCGTAGATTGCGACTACGCATTGATTCGACATATCGAAGATCCTCCTGTTTCAATTCTAGAGCGAACTTGCGGCCCGCCCATTTCTTTTTGTGGGAATAGGCCCGCAAAGGACGTGCCCCCCGAGAATGGTTTATTTGTTTTGAAGCGTTTGGTACGGCACTTGCATTCAGTCAGGCATCCTAAACAAACAACCTTAAATGGAGTTGAGTCCCATGAGTGCTGCCATCTGTGAAGCGATCCCTGCTAAGACCGAAACCGCGACCCAGGCTTCGCTTCAGGAAGCTTGCCGTGCGATTCGCCAAAATTGGACCCCAGAAGAACGTGCCCGCCGCCAAAAGCTGGCCGAAGTGAAGCAGCTTGGTTTGCTGCTGAACACGGTCGACTTCACTACGGTGTTGCAGGCAATTGTCAGCCGCTAAATCGCTGTCCGCTAGCGACTTATGCCCTCGGGCAAAGCCATCCCTCGTGATGGCTTTTTTTATGCGCCCCATAGAACTGAGCAGCAAGGTTTGGTCGCTGAGCGATCAGATCGTGGGTCGTTCACCGCTCGATTCGGATAGCCAGCGCTGCCATGCTTCTGGGGCATCGAACGCCTTGTTGGGAACCATGGAAAACATCAACAGTAACAACCCGATCATCATGAAATTTTGCCCCGAAGGGGGAATTTCAGGAGCCAGCATGATCCGAGCTAGCAAGATTATGGCCAGCGAGAGAAACAATGTGCCAATGTGCGCGAACCTGGTTGGTCGCCAGTAAGACAACAGAGCAAATGTCATCACCATGCCACCCAAAGAAAAGTCGACCAGTGCAGGCACCGCTCCCCGATGTTCTTCCGGGAAAATGAAAGGAGAACAGAGGAGCCAGCAACCCAGCATGAATTCTGCAACACGTGCCCACATGATTTAGCTTTCTTTCTTCTCTGGAAGATTGACCATCTCCAGCGCGATCTTTTCTGCTACTTCGGATGGATAGCCGCACAGTGCTTTCCAAGTGACGGTGAAGCTACCGGAAGCCTTCCAAACCTTCCAAAGGTAGAGCAGGGAGGTGTAAACCTCGTCGTAAGCAAGATAGACCAAGGCCAGCGAGATCGCGGCCGTAATCAGGCACAAGAAGCACCAGTGTCCCAAAACAAACGTCTGCAGCAGTACGAGGATGACACTGACGATTCCCAGCGGAATCACATCAATCCCGAACAACACCACGATCCAGGGGCGCTCGTACCAGCGCCGCGTGGAACCGGCCAATCCGAAGATCGCGTCCCCCAGATATGCGAGAGCTCCCAAGGCCGCATCAGGAACGCCGACCCAACGATCCATTTTTTTGGCAATGTCAGAGCCGATCACCATCGCGCTCTGATTGCCAAATAACGGATCCCAAACGAACGAGATCAGTCCCCATTGGAACGCGGCGAGATGCGAAGCGATCAATGTGGCAGCGAACGCTAACAGACAAACGGGCACTCGCTGCGACCATGCTGAGGGATTGTGAGCCCAAGGCGCCACCGGGGCATGTTCGGTCATTCGATCAGGCCGTTCGACTTTCGCAGGTCGATTCATCGTATCAACCCTTGGCACCTTCGGCGGGTTCGAGTTCGCCAAGCTTATTGGTTGCATAAAACGCAGTTGGATCCGACTTCAACCAATCCAGAATGGTTGGCAGCGTTTTGCGAAGCGTGTGCTGTGGCGCCCATCCGAGGCATTGTTGCGCCTCCGTGGTGTCAATGGGATAGTTCTGGTCGGCCAGATCAACCATCCAAGGTTTGATGAACGGCTCATCTTCCTTGGAAGAAGCCATGCGTAGTTTGACCCAGGCGCCTGCTTTCGCCACAAAGGCAGGGATGCGGATCGTTGGCCATTCCTGCCCATGCAAGTTCCGACCAATCGCTTCCTGCAGTTCGGCGTAGCTCATCACATCTTCTTCGCCAATCAGCAATGTCTTCCAAGGCGGCAACTGATTTCTTCGATCGACTGCAGAGACAATACACTCCGCCAGGTCATCGAGGTGGACAAAGGATTGCCCACACTTTTCGTTGCCGGGGAAGAAGTAGCTTTCCATTTGCTTCTCGTAGATCCGCTGAATCTGATGAGAAACGGGAAGCGAGTGTCCTTGTTCGTCGTAAACTCCGGCAATTCGGAGGACGAGAACTGGAATATCGCCCCGTTCTTCCTGCAATACGCGTTCGGTCTTCAGCTTCGACTCTGGGTAAGCCCACTCCGCGTTGGTCGGCGAACGTTCAGTAAGACGTTGACCAACTCCCACAGACTCCATCACCAACAGGCTGCTGGAAAATTGAAACTGCTCGACATGCATCGTCTGCAGTTCGTCGATCAAACGCCTTGTCCCATTGACGGTAAGTTCGTCGTAAAGAGGGCTCGGATCGCCGGAAAAATCATAGTAGGCGGCCAAGTGAATCACACTGGCTAGCCGGTCTCCGTAGTCGGCTTTGACCTGAGCAATGGCCTGGGAAACACTGTCTTGTTCCGTCAAATCGACTCGATACCAGTCGTCGAGATGCTCATTAGGCTCTTCAGGAGGATGCAGATCGATTCCGACCACTGTGTAACGTTCCTGCAAGCGAGGACAAACACGCGACCCGATCAGTCCGCCGCTCCCCGTAACCAATACGACTGGGGGCTGGTTGATTTCCGGTTCCATACCAAAGGCTCCTTTCATTTCAGAGGAAATCGCTTCGGCTGACTGAAAAGTGCAAGTTCAATGCCAAGCCCTTATGGGGCTCGTTCCATGCTTGGGTTAAGATCTGGTCCTCACCACTGGCTCGTCCGTGAAGAAGGTGAAAATTTTATTCACATACATCCCCAGTAGATTTACGGGGGATTGCCGCAGAAACCAGCCATAACAAGGCAATTCGCTGCAGACGAAGGCCCCATCCTGGCCCAAATGTTAAGACGAATGTTAAGATTCTGCGTGCATTCGCCCCAGCGGGTTGTGATAGGTCCAGGTACCCCTTAGATTTTGTGGCAGAACAGCATTTTTACGGTTTCGCGAGCGATTTTCTGAGGACCAGAATCCTTCGTATATAGTGCCGTATGCTGGGGAGCTGAGCCTTAAGATTCCCCTCTCTCAGGGGTGAATTGCAAGGATTGGTACCTGTCCGATGCGAACTTGAAAAACATCCTGTGTTCAACCATTTGTGGGGACTCAATCAAGCATGCAAAACACTCCATCCATCCTGGGCTCCTATGTCGCTCTGGCTGCCATGCTGGTAGCAACCGTCGGCTGCGGTAGCGGCGAATCGAAGCCGGCTGCAGGCGGTGGCGAACTGGTTAAGCTGCAGGGCGCCGGGGCCAGCTTCCCAGCTCCTTTGTACATGTCGTGGTTCAAAGAATACTCCAACGCCAACAACTGCCAGATCGATTACCAATCGGTTGGTAGCGGTTCGGGTGTGAGTGCTGTGATCGACGGCACTGTCGACTTCGGTGCCAGCGATGCCGCGATGAAAGAAGAAGAAATGGCCAAGGTCGAACGTGGCGTGCAGTTGCTGCCAATGACCGCTGGTGCCATCGTTCTGGCATACAACCTGGAAGGGGTCGACGAACTGAAGCTGAGCCGCGAAGCTTACGCCGACATCTTCCTTGGTAAGATCACCAAGTGGAACGATCCCAAGATCGCCGCCTCGAACGAAGGGGTTTCGCTGCCAGACCAGGAAATCAACCTGGTGGTTCGTGCTGACTCGAGCGGTACGACCTTCAACTTCACGCAGCACATGAGTGCCATCAGCGAGGCTTTCAAGAGCGACGTTGGTATCAACAAGGCCCCGAACTGGCCAGTTGGCACCAAGAGCAAGGGTAACGAAGGGGTCACCACCTCGCTGAAGCAGACGCCAGGTTCGCTCGGTTACATCGAATATGGTTACGCCAAGAAGGCCGACCTGACGATGGCAAGCCTCGAGAACAAGGCTGGCAAGTTCGTGAAGCCAACCATCGAAACGGCTCAGGCCGCTCTGGCTGGTGTTGAAATGCCAGAAAGCCTGATCGCGTTTCTGCCAGACCCAGAAGGGGACAACTCGTGGCCGATCGTGACCTACACCTGGATCATCGCTTACAAGACCTATCCAGATGCCAAGAAGATGGAAGTCTTCAAGAGCATGATCAAGTACTGCCTGACCGACGGTCAGAAGCAAAGTGAATCGCTGGGATACATTCCATTGCCGGAAGAAGTTACCTCGAAGGTGACCGCGGCCCTGGATAACATCTCGGCCAAATAAGCAACTTGCTCCGGGCTTGGTGGCTAATGGCTACCAGGCCCGGTCCATTTTTAATACCCAGTTGCTGCAAGTTTATGGATCACCAAACCAAGTCGCCGATCTCCCGCCCTCCAACCAAATTGGAGATTGGCATCGACCGGTTGTTCCGCGGGCTTTGCTTTAGCTTTGCCTGGCTGACGATCGCAGTGATGGCGTATATCGTCATCGAGATCAGTTGGAAAGCGAAACCGGCCGTGCTGGAGTACGGACCTGGCTTCCTCTCCGGAAAAGAATGGGATCCGAACACGGGCGAATTTGGCATCCTCCCCGAGATTTGGGGCACGCTCTACAGCTCGCTGCTGGCCTTGTTGATCGGTTCCGTCTTTGGAATCGCTGTCGCGGTCTTTCTCAGCGAAGGCTACCTCGGGAACTTTGTGTTCCGAGTCTTAAAGCTCTTCGGTGTTCAGTTCCATCGCTTCTGGGGCAAAATGCCATCGATGGCAGAGTCAGCCCTGAAGAATCTGGTGGAGCTTCTCGCTGCAATTCCTAGCGTGGTCTATGGCCTGTGGGGGATCTTCGTCGTGATTCCGCTGATGCGGAGTTCGTGCGTTTGGCTGCACGACAACATGGGGTGGTTCCCGCTGTTTGGAACGCGTTTCCAAGGTCCGGGCATGCTGCCAGCCGCGTTCGTGTTGGCGATTATGATTCTGCCGACCATCTCGGCCATCAGCCGCGACGCACTAGTCGCGGTGCCACCGAAACTGCGTGAGGCGTCGTATGGTCTTGGGGCGACTCGTTGGGAGACGATTCTCTCGGTGATTTTGCCAACCGCTTCTGGCGGTATCTTCGGCGGTATCGTGCTGGCCTTCGGTCGCGCCTTGGGCGAAACGATGGCCTTGGCGATGCTGGTCGGCAATATGAATACAATTAGCGTCTCGCTCTTCTCTCCGGCGAATACGTTGGCTGCCTTGCTGGCCAATAACTTCCAGGAAGCGGGAAGCGACGAGATGAAAGTCGGCGTGCTGATGTACGCCGGTATGGTACTGATGGCGATCACCCTGGTGGTGAACATCATCGGCGCATTGATCCTGCAAAGAGCCACCGCCGGGCTGAAAGGGATGCGCTAATGGCTTCGCCTCAATCAGAACGCCCTGTGCTGACCGAAACGGATATTAGCCGCTTGGAACGCTCGCTTCGTAAGCCGCGAACGCTGCTGAGTATCATGCTCAGTGCCGTTGCCACGATCATGACCTTCATGGCCCTCGTGCCTCTGTTCTCGGTGGTCATCATGCTGTTTGTGAAGGGGGGCTCGAAGCTGACGCTCGAGAACTTCTACACGCTTCCACCGACCGCGTTTGAAGATGGGGGTGGCTTCGGCAACGCCCTTCTGGGAACGATCCTGATGGTGGGGATCGCGGCGCTGATCAGCGTCCCGTTTGGCATCATGGCGGCCGTGTTCCTTTCGGAATTAGGCAAAAACAGTCGGACCTCTTCCGTAGTGCGATTTTGCGCGAAGGTTTTGAGCGGTTTCCCCTCCATTCTGGCGGGTGTATTCGCCTATGGTGCGGTTGTGCTGCTTACGGGGAAGTTTTCGGCTTATGCCGGGGGGGTAGCATTGTCGATCCTGATGCTACCGGTCGTGATGCTGACGGCAGAAGAAGCAATCCGAATGGTCCCCAGCCGCATGAAAGAAGCTTCAATCGGTATGGGCGCCACCCAGACCCAGACATTGTGGTATGTCACATTACCCACCGCATTGCCCGGAATACTAACCGGGGTTATGCTGGCAGTAGCTCGCGCTGCCGGTGAGACGGCTCCCTTGCTGTTTACCGCCTTGTTCAGCAACTTTTGGCTGATCTCGAGGTGGAACGACGTAGAACCAGGGCAGTTGAATCAGCCCACCGCTTCGATGGCGGTTCTGATTTACAACTTCTCTTCTTCCTTCGTTGACAACCAACGTGAAATGGCCTGGTCGGCCTCGTTGGTGTTAGTGTTGGTCGTTCTGGTCACGAACCTGGTCGGGAAGTCACTTTCCTCCAAGAACGGGCCTCAGCGCTAAGCAAACCTACATAGGAAATCTAGCTGCACATGATCGCGAACGAAGATTCGGCTGACACCGTAATCGACTGCGATGTCAAAGAGCTCTATTACGGCAACTTCAAAGCCGTGCGCGATACGCGAATCCCGATCAAGCAAGGTCAGGTAACCGCGTTCATTGGTCCATCGGGTTGTGGTAAAAGCACCGTGCTGCGTTGCTTGAACCGGATGAACGACCTGATCCGTGGCTTCCGCTTCGAAGGGCATGTCCACTTCCGTGGGCAGAACATCTACGCCCCTCAGATTGATCCGGTCGCCGTTCGTCGCCACATCGGGATGGTCTTCCAGCAGCCCAACCCATTCGCGATGAGCATTTACAAAAATATTACCTACGGTTTGCGGATCAACGGGTACCGTGGCGACTACGACGAAGTGGTCGAACGAGCCCTCCGTGGTGCCGCCCTATGGGACGAAGTGAAAGACAAGCTCAAGCAGAGCGGTCTCTCGCTGTCGGGTGGTCAGCAACAGCGTTTGTGCATTGCCCGCGCGATTGCTGTCGAACCTGAAGTGCTGTTGATGGACGAGCCATGTTCGGCTCTCGATCCGATCGCGACGCGTAAGATCGAAGAGCTGATGACCGAGCTCAAGCAGAAGTACACTATCGCCATCGTCACGCACAACATGCAACAAGCTCAGCGTGTTGCCGATCAGACGGCGTTTCTTTACGTCGATACGACTCAGGGTGGCCGAACCGGTTACCTGGTCGAGCAGAACGAAACGAAGCGTCTGTTTGAAGATCCTCAGCAGGAATACACGCGGCAGTATATCCGCGGCGAGTTCAGCTAACGGATCGTTTCAATCACGAAAGCGTTCGCGTTGTCGGTCGATTGGATCGGCAACTCGGAAACGACAATCACTCGATCGCCAGGCTCAACCAAGTCAATCTGTTTTGCGATCGATGTCGTGGTCGACAGCATCTCCGCAGTTGAACCCGGAGACTTCATCTGTCGGGCGACCACCCCATGATAGACGTTCATCTGACGAACGGTGGTGGGATCGTCTGAAAGTGCCAGGATCGGACAATCGATCCAGTTCTTGGCGATCAAACGTGCCGTGATGCTGGAATGTGAATAGACCACCACGGCCGCGATCTCTTGCATCTTCAAGATGTGACGTATCGAGTACGCCAACGCTGCCGTGTTGGGTGGCTGACCGAAACCAACCTTGATGGGTCGATCGGTGATTTCCATCAGGCTTTCGGTTGCGATCACCGTTTTCGAGGCTACTTCGACTGCCTCGGCAGGAAAGTTGCCTGATGCAGTCTCGTCACCCAGCAGAATCGCATCAGCGTGGTCGAAGACAATGTTCGCGATGTCGAACACTTCGCTGTCCGTGGGTTCCGCAGCTTGACGCATTGTTTCCAGAACGCCGCGACCGACCAGGCAAGGCTTGGCGCCAATCTGACACTGCCGGGCAACCATCTTTTGCATTACCGGATTCGACCAGGTTTCCATATCGGACAAGCCGGCAGAGGTCACAATGACACCATCGGCAGCTTGAATAATGCTGTCGATGTCACGATAGTTCGACGCGTCGTCGAGGCGGGCGAGAACTGCCGCGTGACTTCCGGCTTCGTGAAGTGCCTTGCGGGCCTGGTTGATGTTCAACGTTCCGAGCGGTACCGAGATCATGACGTAGTCGACCTCGTTCGCTGCGATCCAGTTCAACTGATCTTTGTTGATGGGCTGCTCCGCCGGTGGTTCTTCGCCAGTAACGGGAATCGACGCCAACAGCGTGATTGGCAGCTGCATCATCCCTTCCACTTCACGAACCGACTCGTGCCACTCGCTCCAGACCGTGGGATTTTCTTGTCCCAGATCGATCACAAACGAGTCGGCTCCAACGAGGACCAATTGCGAGAGTGGGCCGGCGCCAGAGCAGCTCGGACCGATGGTCGCAACCAGTTTGGTGCGTTTCAACATCGCAGTATTCGTCGTTGGTGTCAGGGGAATTGGATCGACCACGTTTGGATAAACCTCCTTGCGCAACCCAGTGGGGCGTTCACAGCCAGATTGGACCTACCGCTGGGCGGTACGGTTATTCTACCGGATTATGCTCTTCCGTGTTCGGCTTCGATTTCTTCCGGCTGTAAAGAATGATTATGCCAACTACCAACGCAATCAAGCTATAGGCCCCGATCTTCCCGGAAAGCTCATTGAGCGAAGGCATTACGGTTTCCGGCGAGCCGGTCGGCTCGACATAGGGGGGAATGATCTCGAGGGAATTGAGAAAGGCCTGGGCGTCAGGATCTTGGCGAGGATCCTTGCCGATGCCAAAGACCATCAGCTTATAGAACTTGCCACCCACCTTGACGATCGCTTGCGAAAGGATCGCGTCGTCGCCAAGGGCACCCCCAGCGGCGCTAATCAGGAAAACCTGATGGCCGTTCTTTTCGACGACCGTGGAGTCCAGGATTTCCCCTCCCAGGTCTTCGGCCAGACCTTGTTCCAAGGCCGACTGGATGATCTTGCGTTCGATCGGAGCAGGGGACTCGATAATCCCCAGCTTCAAGGTTTCATCCGGCGAAAGCCAGAAGACTTTCGCCGGCGGATCTGGCTGAACCTCGACGAAACGTTCTGAATCTGGCATCTCGCAAACGATGACCCCATCCGAGGATTTCCATTGCTCGGCCATACTGTGGGTGGCCGAGAGCATCGTTAACGCAAGTGCCAGGATCAGTCGTTTCATTCAATTTCTCTTGAGAGGAAGTCAGCCCAGACTTCGGTTGCCAATCCAATGAAGACTAGCGAATCTTTTCGTCCGGCAGTTCTTTGCCGATCCCCTGATCGATTGGCATCTTGTCGGTGTTCGGTGTGAGACCAACATTCGCCATTTCCTTTGCTAACTCGTCACGAAGCTTCGCGACCAGATCGGCATGCTCTGGCTTCTGTACCAGGTTGATCGTTTCGCCGGGATCGGCCTTCAAATCGTAGAGTTCCGCCATGTGGCGATCGGGCGAGCCGTCGCCGTGCGGGTAGCGAATATATTTGTACCGATCGGTACGCAAAGCGCGGACATTTGGCGTGTAAGGGAACTGCTTCTCGTAGTTGTAGTAGTAAATCCACGAGGTTCGCCAGTCGTCGCTTTCGCCGTTGGCCAGCTTGGCCCACGAGTCGCCATGGATCTTTTCAATCGGTTTGGCACCTGCCAGTTCGATCAAAGTCGGAGCTATATCAACCGTCAGCACTTGCTGTTCGACCGTTTTGCCTTGCCCCAGCTTCGGGTAACGCACGATCAACGGCACACGCAGGCTCATCTCGTGGGCGGTGCGTTTGTCGACCATTCCGTCTTCCCCTTCCAGCAGCCCATTATCGCCCATGAAGACAATGATCGTGTTGTCGAGCTGCCCGGTCTTTTCGAGCCAGGCATAAAGCTTGCCCATGCTGTCGTCGACACTGAGGATCGTACCCCAGTAAGCGTGAACCATGTCCTCGAACGCTTTGACACCTTCCGGGCTGTCATCCGGAAAGTCCTTCCGCCAATCGAATAGCGGCCCATAGATGCCATGCCAGGTATAGAGTCGCTCTTTGATCCATTTCGGCTTGTCATCGAGCTGAAATGCGGTTTTCGGATATTCGACCTTCACGTCATCGAAGGCGTGTTCGTATTTCGGTTCAGGAAAGTAGAAACTGTGCGGAGCTTTCTGCCCGATCATCATGCACCAAGGCTTACCACCATGATCTTTCTGCAACCAATCAAGCGCCATGTCGGTCACGACATGCGTGTAATAACCAGGGACCACGCGGGATCCCTGACCGTTGATATTGAACGAAGTATCGAAGTACTTGCCCTGTCCTTTGTGAGTGACAAACCAATCGAAACCGGCACGTGGTTCGTCGTTGTCTTCACCCATGTGATACTTGCCGATGTAGGCTGTCTCGTACCCGGCATCTTGCAAACGCTTGGGGAACGTCGCCATCTCGGTGGGGAACTCGGTGAAGTTGTTGGTCACCCCATGGGCATGCGCATACAGCCCGGTCAGAATCGATGCGCGGCTTGGCGAGCAAAGGGAAGTGGTGCAGAACGAATTCTGGAACTTCACCCCTTCTTTCGCCAGGCGGTCGATATTAGGCGTTTTGACATGCTCGCTGCCGAGGCAGCCGACCGCGTCAGGTCGCAAGTCATCGCAAAGCACGAACAAGATATTGGGCTGTTTCGGAGCGTCGGCCGCCACGGCCAGAGAATTCGAAGCGACTACCAAAAGCGCAGCCACAAGAAGCGTTCGCCAATACGTCATTGCGAAGGGTCCTCGGAAAGGGGGAAGCAGTGCAGGGGGGCGGTGTCGCGGCCTTCTTCTGGGAGAGGTCGCTACCCACTAATTTGCGTGAAATCGACCAGCGTTTCCAGTCGGGAGAGGCGATTCAGGTCGATTTTAGGCGGAAGAATCCGCACGAAAGAGGCCAGACACAATGGTCCTGCAGGTTCCCTGCTGAAGAATCGAAGGCGTGCGGAACAACGACGACCGCACGCCGACATGTCGCTCGAGTCTGCTATCGATGAGTTCGACGCGAACCCATGTTCACGGCGACTTCGGTGCGTTGAGAAGTAACGTCGCCTGATCCATGCTGCGAACTTCCGCGAGGTTGGCCATGACCACTCTGGAATCCATGACGCGGGCCTTGGAAAGGTGAACGTGACCAATGGCCGCGCGGATGATGCGAAGGAGGCAAGTCAGCGGCTGGAGGTTCTTCGGTATCTTCTTCGTCGTCCTCATCGTTATCGTTCGGCTCGTCATCCGGTTGATCGTCGCTGGGTACATCCTCTGAGTCATCGTCATCATCGGAAGGCGTGTCATCCGTTGGGTCGGTTGGATCCTCAGTCGGATCTTCATCGGATGGAGTGTCGTCGGTCGGCTCGTCTTCGTCAGGGACGTCGGCCGGGTCGTCTTCTTCCGTGTCGGTCGAAGTGTCATCCGGAACTTCATCGGTCGGATCAGCACTGGTCGTGGTATCTTCTTCGGCAGGAGCATACAGCGCGAGGGCCCCGTCGACGTCCTCTTCGGTTAGGGCCGTGAACTCCTGATTCGCAGAGACGCTAGGGTAAAGAACCGAGCCGGGCGAATCGGAATGTTCCAGGCCGACCGAATGGCCAAGCTCGTGCACCATCACGTAAACCAGATCGTAGGCAGCCGCACCAAGGCTGTTACCCACTTCCCAGTTCTCAGAAATATCGACCATGATGTCGCCAGCGATCTTGGCAGGATTCACATCGTTTGGGAAATAGGCTTGAGCAAGCGTCCCACCAGAACCATCGATGTCCTCGAACGAGATGTCGATCGAATCGAGTTGCCCGGACTCGAAGATCTGCGTGAACGTGACGCTGATCACTTCGCTCCAGGTCGCCATCGCGTCGGCAATCGCTGCTTCGACTTCGGTTTGAGTCAGGCCGAAATCGGTAGGCACCTCACCCACGTAATAGGTCAGCGAAGCTTCCCCTTGGCCTATTCCATCCCAGCCAGTGCTCGACAAACAGAGACGCGATTCGAGCAGAGAAACCTGCGGAGTGACGTGCGATAGCATTTTACGATGAGTCATCTTTTTCATTTCCGCATCCATGCTGAGATCGTCGAGAAGTGAATCTTGAGGTCAAACACGCAGAACGCTTCGACCGGCAAACCATCTCTGGACGATCATAGAACGACCCTCGGCAAACGCCCATCCATACATCGTCTCGAATTGAGGTTCATCTGTCTCAAACAATTTCAAGCAGCGAATGCTGCGCTAGAAGAGCGATCGCGCATCGTAGTTTTGGATTGGGGTTGCGAAGGACACGGGATGACCGATCACTGGATGATAGCAATGCTGCTATCTGCTTGGCATCGCTTCCCCATTTGCGCAGGCCGAATAGTTTCGCAGACATCCCTTAGCCGAGCCTGCCGTTGCCGAGTCAAGTTGGATGGGAGCGGCCCCTTCTGGCGAAATTAATCGTAATGCTTTCTTGGATCCAAAGCCCAACGGTAATACTGGCCATGTCTCCGTATAGACTCGCAACCGTCGCGATTTGTATTGTCGCCTTCCACGGGATGCAGTTCGAATGCGTCCACGCGCAGAACCATCAACCGGAAGCACGGAAAGAGATTGCAGAGCTTCTTACCTCGCCGCCTGACGTCGGATTAGCTACGGCAGCTCCAGGCGTCCGGTGGAATGCTCTGGATATGCATGCCGACGTTGCGCCTAGCCAGCACTCCCTGGCAGGTCTGCTCGAACTTGCTTCTCGAAACAATCCGACCATTTTGCAGGCTCAGTATCAAATCACTGGTCAACTGGCCAAGGCCCAACAAGCCGGACTTTATCCGAACCCGATGTTGGCCTACGTGGCCGAAAACATCGGGGTCGAAGGAACAGCAGGCGAGTGGCAAGGTGGCGAGATTGAGCAACGATTCGTGACCGGCCATAAACTGCAAATCAGTCGTGACAAGTACCTGCAACGTGCCAAAGTGGCCGAGCACCTTGCCGTCGCGCAGCAATATCGCGTTTGCAACGATGTCCGCGTGCACTACTTCAAGACCCTTGCTGCTCAAAGGATTCTGGATCTACAACGTGAGCTACTCAAGACGTCAGAAGATCATCTCACCACCACACGCGAAATGTTCAATGCTGGACAAGCGAACCAGGTAGATCTACATCGTGCAAATGCCCAGCTGCGGCGGCAGCAACTCGCGGTACTGCAGGCCGAGAACAGGATCCGTCGCGAGTTCTTACAACTCGGTTCTCTCGTTGGTGTCGAGTTGGCCCAGCTTCCCCTGGAAGGCAATCTGGAATCAGGGAGTGATCTGATCGACTTCGATCTTTCAAGTGAACGAATTTTGAGCCAAAGTCCAGAGATCCTCGCGGCGCATTCCAAGTTGCGAGAAGACCAAATTACGCTCAATCGAGAAAGTGTCGAGTGGGTTCCCGACATTATCGTCGCTGGCGGTGTCGGCCGGAACTTTGAATCTCAAGACACCACGGGAGCGATGAGCGTTCGAATGGAGCTTCCGATCTTCGATCGAAACCAGGGTACCATTCGCCAGGCACAAGCCGACTACGTTCGTCAACAAAAAGAGATCCGACGCACCGAGATGGATCTGAAAATGCGACTGGCTCAGCAATACGAAGCCTATCTGAGTGCTGCCCAGCATGTGCTGACGTACGAAGAGTTGGTATTGCCCGAGCTTAAACAAGCTTATGCGAACTCACTCCAAAGTTACAAAGAAGACCGAGTGGCATGGCCAGCTGTGTTGATGGCTTATGAAAACTACACGCAGCGCCGGATCGAGTACATCGACCATTTGCTCCAGCGTCGGACGAGCGAGATCATGCTGAATGGCTTCCTGCTGCATGGCGGACTAAATGCGGCATCAAGCCCGACGCCAACCGGACACATCGACGCTACTCCCAAACCACGGTAAGCCACTTCGTAAAAGGATGAACCCGACCATGGATCGTGAATCCTCACCACGTCGCCACTTCCTGAAAACGGGGATGGCAGCTGCCGCATCGCTGGCTGCCGGTAAGGCACTAGTCGCTCAAGAGAGTGTGGACCCCAATGCCGCAGCCGCTCCCCAGGCAGGTCCGTTGCCAACCAGCGCCGATTCAGGTCGGTTAACTTCGGAATCGAAGCGAACTGAAGTTCACGATGAATACGATGGCTTTTCGCGCTTCAAGCCGAGTCGCGGGAACGACCCGGACGGCGACTTCTATTTGGGCAAGCTGGTACCTGGTTTCCGGAGTGCCGCGGAGGGGCCTGTCCCTTTCTTGGCGCCCGACCTGGAGAAGTTGCCGTACAAGATGAAAGACGGGGTGAAAGAATTCGAACTGGTCGCGCAAAGCGTTCGGCGTGAATTCCTGCCTGGCTATGTCATGGATGTCTGGGGCTATAACGGTTCGACCCCTGGCCCGACAATCGAAGTTGTTCAGGGGGATCGCGTACGGGTTGTTGTACACAACGAGCTACCAGAACCGACGACGGTACATTGGCATGGCTTCGAGTGCCCCGTACAGCAAGATGGTTCGATGACCCTGACGCAGAACCCGATCATGCCTGGCAAGAGCCATGTCTATGAGTTCGATATCCATGAAGAGGGAACTTTCTTCTACCATTCGCACGTGGCCATGCAGGAAGCATTTGGGATGGTTGGCTGGTTTATCGTCCATCCCAAGAAGGTATTCGATCCTCCGGTCGATCGAGACTTTGGACTGATCTTCCAGAACTTTCATATTGAACCGAATCAAACCATCAGCAACTCTTGGGCGATGGATTGGAACTGGCATACGATCAACGGACGAAGTGGTCCCTACACAACGCCGCTCGTGGTGAAGCATGGCGAACGTGTCCGTGTGCGGATCATGGACTTCTCGCCAATGCAGCACCATCCAATCCATATGCATGGACACACGTTCTGGTTAACAGGACGCGAAGGGGCACGCACTCCAAAATCGGCCTGGATCCCCAGGAATACCGAGCTAATCGCGGTGGCCCAGGCCAGCGTCTTCGAGTTCATCGCTAACAACCCAGGGGACTGGATGTTTCACTGCCACATGGTTCATCACATGATGAATCACATGGTCGAGCAGGTGGGACCAAGAATTCGACCAGGGCAATCGGTCGACGCTTACCTGACGAACCTGGACCAGCGTCCCGCCGTCGAAATGAAGCATCCTCGAGGTTTCGACACGCCTGGCTACCCGCAAGGCATGCAAGGGATGAAGATGTCCGAGGAATTTATGCAGGCAATCTGGAATCGACGCGAGGTCCAAGGAATGCGGGCGACGTGGCCTCAGTCGGTTCATGGCCTGATGACAACACTACGCGTCTTGCCAGATGACCTCTACTCGCGCGTGATGGATACCGATGACGTACCCAAGGGAGCAATCTTTGAAGAGATTGTGCAGCGATTCGGCACGCCATCGACGTATCAAAAGGCCCCAGCAATGTCGATGGAGAAGTGATCTCCGCGAACAACGGTTCGGACGTTACCCCGCACCAAGATGTGCCACGCGGCAGGCATTCTGGTAGGTGACATGTGTCGTGCTCCCATCCTTGAAGCGGATACATGTCCGAGCAAATGCCTCTGACGCTTGCTGACCCGTTCCTCAAATTGAAGGTAGACGATCATCCAGGCGGTCCGTTCGATACGAAAGCGACGATTTCGCCAATTGGCTTACCATGGCGAAGTTTCTCTGACTTCGTAGAAGCGGAAGGCATGGGATTCGAACCCACATGACGTCATGCGTCGCACGGTTTAGCAAACCGGCCCAACAAACCGTATTTGGCTACCTTCCATCAAAGATCCGACGAACGCTTAAATGATGTTCGCCGGATCTAATCTCGTTATTCTCAGTTCAACAATCGGAATCTGGCCAAGGAAGGCCAAAGTCTCTTCGCTTGATCTTGCACATGCGGCCATCGGGATGATGCCAGACGATTCCTTCGATCGACATTTCCTGCAGCGCCTCGCGAATGGCATCAAACGACCGCGGGAATAGCGGATACTGCGTGGCACTCTCGTGCGAACGCAATTCGTGCTGAGTAAGCTGGTACGCATTGCCTTGGATCTTGGGACCTACCAACTCGTAGGTTCCGTCTGGCAGCGATCGATTGGCGTCGAATGCCTCGCGGTGCCAGCGATCGGCTGGCGTGTCGGTAACCTTCATCCATCCAGGCCAGTGGCCGGTTACGGGGTCAGGCGCAGGTTCCGCTGCGATCCAACCACTGGGGGCAGGCTTACCTTGCTTTCGGTCGTGCCGACGAAACAGTTCCCCTTCGCGAATCATGCAGCAGGTTCCATCGATCTTTTCCGTGGCGATACCTTCGCCCAGCAAAACCCACTGGCAGCCGTCGACCACCTGGTTGATGACTTGACGGTTTCCTTCGTAGTCGCGTTGGAAGAGGCTCGGAATCTTTTGCATGGGAATGTCGATGATGGTTAAAGGAAAGTTGCGTTTCAAAATAGTGGCCCAGGCGGGACTCGAACCCGCAACGACCCCGAAGTTTAAATTCGAGCGGTCAACCAATTGCCACTGAGCCAACACGGGCAAGAGAGTAGCTCGAGTGGGATTCGAACCCACAGCATCCCTGATTCTGAGTCAAGGTGGTCTGCCAGTTGCCTACCGAGCCATGTTTTGAGCGGAAGCCGAGGGACTCGAACCCCCAAACGACGTTTAGCCGTCCCCTGTTTTCAAGACAGTTTCCTCATCCAGCCGGATGGCTTCCGAAATGAAGTGACCCGTGTGGGAGTCGAACCCAACCTGCTCGGCTTGAAAGACCGATGACCTCACCCGAAGTCGAACGGGCCAATTTTCCTGGCGAATACCATCACGCCGCGAACGACGCGCAGCAAGTGGACCGAGAGGCGCTCGAATCCTCGTCTACGGTTCTTCAAACCGCCGCTTTACCGTCTAAGCTATCAGTCCAGATCGTTTCGTTCCGGGCACAAAAAAGGCCCGGTCGTTGATGACGCCGGGCCGCTACAGATCTTACTGTGGGCTTCGAGCGTCAGGTCGCTATGGCTTCGCTGGAAAAGGAAAGGAATTCAGATTCAGCGCGCAGAGAGAGTTCGAGTGAACTTAACAACAGATTGAAGTGGCGACGCGACATGGGAATCGTTCCTTTCCAATACCCCGGTTTAGGTTGCCAACATGGCAATTGACGGGCACAACCAACCTAGACGGGGCTGATGCCCCTTGGTTCGCGGTGAAACCAGGTTTTTCATCGGGTTTTCTCCCTTGTTCGGGCTAATTGCTGGCCAACTCAGGCGTCGGAGTTCGCAACATATCTCAATAAGTCTACGCAGCACCTCATAAGCGAATCTTGCGAGGTGTGGCAAAATGAAAGGGTTAACTCGCTGCTCCTGCCCCAAATACGGAGATACATGATGACCCCACGACGATTCTTAGAGCGAAGCACGCCATGGCTGGCTGCGTTTTTACTATTCACCACACTCACGGCATTCGCTTCGGCAGAAGAAGCCGATCCGCATGCGATCGACGGTCCTTGGCGCTACTCGTTTGCCAAGCCAGCCGATGATTGGTTCAAGCCAGGTTTTGACGACAGTAGCTGGAAAGAAGGCTACGGTGGCTTCGGTACCGCTGGGACGCCCAACGCTCGCGTGGGGACAGAGTGGGACGGCAAGAACATTTGGATTCGCCGTGAAGTCGAATTCGACTCGATCCCTGAAAACGCGTCGCTGTTGATTCATCACGACGACGAAACGGAAGTCTACTTGAACGGCAAGCAAATCGCGACGTTCGACAAGTGGACCGACCAATACAAAGTCGTCCCGATGACGGCCGAAGGCCGCGCCGCGTTGCAGGCGGGTAAGAACGTTCTGGCCGTGCATACCTATCAAGATGCCGGTGGGCAGTACATCGACGTGCATATCGTCGACGGAAAGAACGTTCCGCAGTTGCCAGCGGCTCGCCTGCCCGAGAAGCCTTACATTTCGGACCTGATCACCACTTGGGGCGAACAGTTGTCGCCTGAAAGCGTGTGGCAGGAATATCCTCGTCCGCAGATGACGCGCGAGAACTGGCAGAATCTGAACGGCAAGTGGAACTACGCGATCACTTCGGAAAAGGTCGACACCATTCCGCAACAGTGGGAAGGCAAGATCCTGGTGCCATTCGGTCTGGAGTCGAAGCTTTCTGGCGTTCAGCGGAACCTGCAGCCAACCAGCGCGCTATGGTATGAACGATCGGTTGACTTGAAGCCAGTCGATGGCCAGCGCACCCTGTTGAACTTTGAAGCGGTGGACTATGCGTGCCGCGTCTTTCTGAACGGAACCGAAGTTGGTGGCCACGTGGGCGGAAGCACTCCGTTTACGATTGATGTGACCGACGCCGCCAAGCCAGGCGACAACCAACTGGTGGTCCGCGTCGAAGATAAAACCGGTGGATGGCAACTTCGTGGTAAGCAAACCTTGCACCCAGGCGGCATCTGGTACACGCCAGTGTCGGGTATCTGGCAGACCGTCTGGGCCGAGCAAGTTCCAGCCACGTACATCTCGGACGTGACGATCGCAACCGATCCTAAGACGGGCAATATCACGATCGATCCAACCCTGTCAGGTCAGGCCGACGCCAAAGTCACGGTCAAAGCGACCATCTTCGATGGTGACAAGCAGGTTGCCGAAGCGAAGTCGAATGGCGATCCGATCTCGGTTGAAGTCGCCAACGCCAAGCTTTGGTCGCCAGATTCGCCTCACTTGTACAACATTCAAGTCGAGGTCCTCGATCAGGCAGGCGACAAGGTGATCGATTCGATCGGTACCTATGCTGGTATTCGTAGCGTCGGCACGATGAAGGACGAAGATGGTCACCTGCGGTTTACTCTCAACGGCAAGCCGATCTTCCACTGGGGACCGCTTGATCAAGGTTGGTGGCCAGATGGTCTGCTAACGCCTCCTTCCGATGAAGCGATGTTGTACGACATCGAGTACCTTCAGGCAGCCGGGTTCAACATGATCCGGAAGCATATCAAGGTCGAACCACGTCGCTATTACTATCATTGCGATCGCCTCGGCATGCTGGTCTGGCAAGATCAGGTGAGCGGTGGCGAAAGCCCACCATGGACGCGGATGCGACCAAATCCGGAAGATGCCCAGTGGCCTGATGCCGCACACGACCAGTACCTGGCCGAGTTCGAAGAGATGGTCGACTCGCTTGAGAATCACCCCAGCATTGTTGTCTGGGTTCCTTACAACGAAGCCTGGGGGCAGCATCGAACGGTGTCGAGTGGCGAGTGGATCTTGAAGCGAGATCCAAGCCGCCTGGTGAACATCGCCAGCGGTGGTAACTACTGGGACGTCGGCCATGTCGCGGACCAGCACAGTTACCCACACCCATCGTTCCCGTTCGAGCAGAAGCGTCTCGACAGCAAGGTGAAGGTCGTCGGCGAGTTCGGCGGTCACGGCTGGCCGGTTGAAGCCCATCTCTGGAAGAAGACCCAGGCCAACTGGGGCTACGGTGGACTGCCGCGAACGGTGAAGGAATATCAGGCTCGTTACCAGGAGTCGATCGATATCCTTCGCAAGCTGAAGGAGAAGGGGATCGCTGGTGCCGTCTACACGCAAACGACCGACGTCGAAAGCGAAATCAACGGCCTGATGACTTACGACCGTAAGGTGATCAAGATCCCTGCCAAGGAACTGAACGAGATCCACACCGGTCTGACCAAGTAAGTCTCGGTTGCAATCCAAACTGCGTGAACCCTGGCTTGGCCCTTGTGCCAGGTCGGGGTCTTTTTTTATCCGTCTGAGTCTTGCTTGGGACCGATGCGCGATCGCTTCTCGAGCGTCTCGCTGATCAGAAGGGCGATGGCCGCGATTAAGATGGAAACAACGATCACGCTCGTCGCATTCTCGACACCGCCGGGTGTTTCCATTTGATCGTAGACATAAAGAGGAACCGTCTGCGTTTTGCCAGGGATGTTCCCGGAGATCATGATAGTCGCACCGAACTCGCCAAACCCTCGGGCAAATGCCAGGATGCAACCAGCGATGATCCCAGACCGAGCGAGCGGGATCGTCACGTTCCAGAAGACATCCCACGACCCAGCGCCAAGCGTTTGAGCCGCCATTTCAAGCGTAGGATCAACCGACGAGATACCCAGCCGAATCGAACGCACCATCAGCGGAAACGCAACGACGGCCGCCGCGACCGCCGCCCCTTTCCAGTCGAAGATGATCGAGATCCCAAAGACCGACTGTAGCAGTGCCCCCAGCCAGCCGTTGCGGCCAAATGCCACCAGAAGCAAGTAACCGGTGACTACCGGTGGCAGCACCAGTGGCAGATTGATCGCCGTTTCCAGCACGGTCTTTCCCCAGAAGTTCTTTCGAGCCAGCAGCCAACCGCATAAAAGGCCTGGTGGAAGTCCTAGTACTACCCCCACGAGCGAGACTCGCAGGCTGAGAAGCACGGCCGATATTTGGTCAGAGTCCACTCGCTACTCTCCCTTCTCGGAGGAAGTCAGCGGGACGAAACCATACTTCTTGGCGATAGTCTGGGCCCGTTCGCTTTGTAGAAAGGCGTAAACGCGATCAGCAGCTTCGGATGGCTCTGGCGTCTGCACCCGCACCAACGGATAGACAATCTGATCGTGCGAGGCTGGATCGAACTGGGCGACCACAGTGACTTGATCGGTCAGTCGAGCATCGGTCGAATAGACCACCGCTGCGTCGACTTCGCCCCGCTGGGCGTAAGCCAGCGTGCTGCGAACATCATGGCCGCGAACGATCTTTCCTGCCGCATCAAGAGGTTCCCACAGCTTGTGATAGGCAAGGGCTTGTTGGGCGTAGATCCCGGCAGGTACGTTCTGGCCTGCGATTGCGACACGCTGAACCGAGTCGTTGGTGAGGTCTTCCAGCGTGGTGACCTTCTGCGACGAACTTTTCGGAACGATCAATACCAACGCGTTCGCCAGCCAGGCAGTCGAATCTTCGGTCAGGCCTGCGGCGACGAGTTCATCGGCCCATTTCTGATTCGCCGAAATGTAGATATCGGCCGGCGCTCCCGAAAGAATCTGCTGAGCCAACGCGTGCGATGGCCCGGTGCTGATTTCGATTTGAATGTCTTCACCCAACACTTGTTGAGCGGCATCGGCCATCTCTTGGAGGGCATCTTTCGTACTTGCCGCGCCGAGAATGACGACGGTTGTGGACTGCTCAGACGAAGAGCCAGGGCCGCAGCCAGCGATGGGCAGCAGCAGACTCCCGCACCAAAGCAGGCAGAGGCAAGATACGACGCGCGACATGTTCGGAAACTCCCAGAAGCTCCGAACATTGTAGGCTGAATGCCAGCCCTACTTAAAGGTGTTGCCCGCGATCAACTACGGTTTCGGCAAGACGTGCAGCAGAACCGGTGCCGTTGCGTGCCCGCCATCGGTACCGGTTTGCAGGTGAAACAGCCGCGAGGTCGGCTCGGCGGCCTCGTGAGCGGTGATGAAGATGTTTCGCTCGGTGCTGCCTTCCATGATCATCAGACCGTTAAGTCCGAGGTTTGCGACGTTCACCGCGAAAGGAAGGTTTCGACCAGCGCCGACGTTTCCGAAGTTCACGTGACCCTTCGCCTCTGGTCGCTCGGCAATCACCTTCAACATGATCGTCTCGCCTGGATGGATCGCAAATTCAAGCGGTTTGCCTGACTCCGAAGATAACGGCGTGGCCCCCCCATCGGTCGCTTCCATTCGGATGGTCAGATTACTCTTATCGCGAATCTCGATCTTCTTGAACCCGCCCACCTCGTGCGAAATCGGCTGACCGTCGATGGTCGCGGTGGCCGTGACTTTGATCTGTTTGAGTTGATCTTCCGTCAACGTCTTGGCATCGCTGTTTACTTGAACCAGGCCAATCGCCTCGATCTGGCCTGGTTCGATGGTCAAGGGCGAGGTCGCCTGAAAGCCGTTGGGGAGTCCTTCGATGGTCACCGAGATCTCGCCGTCGAACTGATCGAGGCGGTTGCACTTCACGACAAATTCTCGTGCGCCGCCGGAAGCGATGTTCAAATCCTTGGTCTGCAGATTGACTTGAAAGTCAGGCTTCGCGGCGCGGGCCAACAGTTCGTAGCGGAAGTCAGCCCCCTCGAATCCTCGCACATCGCGAACCTTCACCAAGTAGTCACCGTCAGTTGGGACCGTGAAGAAGAGTCGCGAGTCATCTCCCATCGTGCGTCGCGATTCGTCATCGTTCTCGTAATAAAGCGTGAACACCGGCAAGCCATTCGGAACGACGGTCTCGCCCGGTGCGATTGGCTCGACAACGTAGCAGGGCTCTCCTAGTGCGTGGGCAAGGGGAGTCGTATCAAAATAGCCCCAACGCTTACCTTCACCAGGATAAACCCGGAAACCGCTATCTGGACCGCGCGGGTGTAGCCACAATCGAACGACCTCACCGCTGCAGTAGAGATATTGATTGAGGTTCATCTCTTCCCAATTGAAGATTCGGAAGTCATCCGAGATCGAATCGTCTTTACCGCGAAAAGTGAAGTACGAATCACGCACGGCTTGCAGTTTCACCCGTTCGACTGGCGTTCCGTCGAGATGACAGACCGAAATGTGCGAGTCGAGCGGGCTCTTCATCCGGGCCGCGTTGGTTTCTAAGACCCACGTCTGCCCAGCCTTCGCCGTGAAGCGATAGAAATCGACGTCAGGCCCGGCGGCTTCGTTATGGATGGAGCCGGTGATCTTTGCAGGAAACGCGACCGTTTGAGCTTTGTCAGGCTGATCGTTCCCTTCGGCCTCGGCTATTTCGTTCGTCTTGCTATCGGTGATCGGTAGCGGCTTGATGGACGGTGCCTGATGCGATTCGCTCGCCAAGTCTTCCGGCGACCAAGAAAGGCGATCGATCTGGCCATCCATTCGGCCGAGATACAACGTGCGGTGCGATGCCAAGGTGTCGCTGGCCATGGCGAACTCAGGCTGGTTGTTCCATGCTTTCAGCTCGGTATAGTCGCGCGTTCGCCATAGTTTCACGGTCAGATCATTGCCGATCGTCCAAAGCTGTTGGCCATCGCCGCTGAACTGAAGCCGCTGCACAGGGCCTTCGTGAGCGAAGCGGGCCTGGGTCATTGGGTTGATCTTTGGGCCATCCGTCGCGACAAACTGCCAGACGCGAAGGTTGTTGTCAGCCCCACCAGCGACGATTGACTTGCCGTCAGGCGTAAACGCACAACAGTAGACTTCTTTGAGTGGCTGCGGCAACGTATCGAGACGAACCGCATCGGCGACCCGCCAAACCTTGCAGGTATCATCGGCGCTGCCAGAAACGAGGAACTTGCTGTCAGGACTGAAGCCGACATCGTAAACGGCGCCGTTGTGGCCAGTGAGCTCATGCAGCTGCTCTCCGGACTCGGCATCCCACAGAACGATGTTTCGGTCGTAGCCACATGTGGCCAGCAACTTCCCGTCGGGAGAGTACTCGGCGTCGTATAGCATGTCACGATGCCCTTCGAGCGATCGAACTTTGCTACCATCTTCCACCGAGTAAATGGAAACAATGCCAGTCAGCCCAGTGATGCCAGACGCCACCGCCAGCCGCTTGCCATCGCCTCGAAAGTGAATCGCGGTCACTTTACCAGGCACATCCGACAACTCCATCATCGGGCTCGCTAGATCGAACTCGCCACGGTTGTCGACAGCGAATAACTGGACCTGGCCATAGCGTCCCACTGCAAGAGTTTTCCCATCAGGGGCAAATGCTAACGCCAGGATCGGGCGAACATCGTTGTGCGAAGCAATCGGAGCGACATCGATTCCCATACTGCTAGGCTTGTCGCCGCGAGGCATTCCCGCTTCGATCCATTTGCCGATCAACGCGACCTCTTCAGCGGTTGGCGCCGGTTCGTCCTCGGGCGGCATCTTGGGCTCGGCCGTTCCTTTCAGGACTGCCATCAAACGGCTTGCATTGGGATCGGTCGACTTGGTTAGCGGCCCTTCGGAAGTGTTCACTTGCAGCGACGCGTATGTCTGGAGCGACAGGTCACCTTCGGGTTCGGCATCGTTGTGGCATCCAACGCAGTACTTCCGCATTAGTGGTTGGATGTCGTGCGTGTAGGTTGGGGGCTCTGCTGCCACGCTCCACGAAGCATGAAACAAAGCAACGATCAGGCTGGCAGCGATGAGGTGGGTGGTGTTCATGGCGACTAGTGATTGAAGAGGAATTCGCGGCTGCTCATCAGACCCCAAAACAGGTCCTCGATCGTCGCACGTTCGTCAGGGGAATCGACTGGCGGAAGCATCCCAACCAGGGCGCGCCGCTTTTCCGCAGAAGGAAATCGCGAGAAGCAGCTCAGGTAGATCTCGTCGATCAACGCCTCGTCGGAAAGTCCTTCACGTCGCAAACGCCAAAGCGACTCCGCGCGACTAGCAGGGTTCTTTAGCTTGTCGTTGATCGTGTCGCCATTGGAAATGTGGAGAACTTGAACCATGGTTGGTTCGGCCGATCGTTCGCATTCGCAGACGATGTTACGAGGGTTTCGGCCAAACGTGCTGAGGAAGTAGTTCTCGACCGCCGAGTCGTAAAGCTGAATCGCTTTGGTTCCGTCAGGGTAGAAGTCGGTCTTCTGTTTGTCGTTTCCAGGGAACGCTACGGTGTCGAACTTCGACGGAACACCGGTTACCTGAACCACGGCATCGTGGAGCACTTCGGCCATCATGCGGCGCGGGTAATAGCGACTGTAGAAACGCGTTTCCGCATCGTTGCCAGCCAACGCGTTGCTGGACCGCTGATAGGCGTTCGACTGCAGGATGGCCCGCATCAGCGACTTCAAATCGAATTTGTTGTCAACGACATACTTAGTGGCGGCGTCGAACAAGGCACCGTTGCTAGGCGGATTCGATACCCGCAGATCGTCGACTTGTTCGACCAGGCCGACGCCAAAGAAGTTAGCCCACACACGATTGGTGATCGCCTTGGCGAAGTACGGATTCTCGGGCGAAGTCAGCCAATTGGCGAACGGCTCGCGGCGATCGTCTGGACTGTCGAACTCGATCGGCGTGCCATCCAGAGGTGTCGGGGCTTGCGGCTTGCCGGTGCGTGGCTGCACCAGTTCGCCTGACGTGGCGACGTACAGCGTTCGCGAACCATCGCCGTTGCGTCCCTCGCCACCCCAGCCTTTCGCTTTGACGCGCGAAAAGATGTTGGCCATGGCGTAGTACTGATCGTTCGTCCATTTTTCGAGCGGATGGTTATGGCACTTGGCACACCCGATCGACAAGCTCATGAAGGCCTGCGAAGCGTTCTCGGTCATTTCTTCAGGCGTTTGATTCAACGCGAAGAAGTTCGTCGCGCCGTTCTCGGTGCTCTCGCCGGTTGCGGTGACAATCTCGCGCACCATCTGATCCCAGGGCGTGTTCTTTTCGACGTGGGAATGGATCCACTGGTAATACGTTTTCAGAGCTTGGGGGCGAAGCAGCGTGCCATTGAGCATTAGCACGTCGGACCATTTGTACGACCAATAGTCGACAAACTCGGGACTGGCGAGCAGCGTTTCGATCACTTCGTCCCGCTTTTCTGGCTTGGTGTTCGCCAGGAAGGCTCGGGCCTCGTCCGGTGTCGGCAGGCGTCCAATGGTGTCTATATAAGAGCGACGCAAGAACTCCGCATCGCTACAGGCAGGCGAGGCGACCAGGTTGAGTCTTTTCAGTTGGCTGTCGATTTGCTCATCGATGAAGTTGCGAGGCGACCGTTGGTCGGCCTGGGCGATCTCTTCTTCGGATGCCGAGTGCGTGTACGGGACAGTCGTCCGGGCAATCGCCAGTTTACTCGCAAACCAGGCGACAATCGCACCTTCACCCGGTCCCATGATGGTGGCGTGACCATCTTCGTCGACCTGGGCGACGGCATCGTTGGTGCTAGACCACTTCACCCAGGGAGTTACGTCGCGTGAGGTCCCATCGCTGTAGTAGGCCGTAACGCCCAACGTTTGGCGTTGCCCGACAGTTTGAATGGAAGCTGCCGGAAACACTTCAATTCGTTCTACCCGGGCATCGGTGGTAGTGGGGGGCGCCGCACCGTGAGCAATCCAATCGGCCAGAATCTGAAAGTCTTCGCTCTCGGCCGGAAGTTTCAAACCTCCTTTGTGCGGAACGGCGGTGGTCGGTTTGGTAAGCAGTAAGCTTACCTGAGGCGCCGAAAGTTCAACGCGGCGTCCTTGATCTTGCTTGACGATATTGAAGTAATCGGACTCTGAGTCGTACCCTCGCAGCGAAAGGCGGAAGCCTCCTTTACCCGCCAAAGCGCCATGACAGCCACCGGAGTTGCAGTCTCGTTTCGCAAAGATGGGCAGCACATCGTGCCGAAACTGCACGGTCGACGCGGCATCCTGGTTCGTAACGGTCACCTCAGCGGACACTGTTTTTCCGTCGACTTCCGCGACGATCTTTGCATTTCCATTCTTCACGGGACGCAGAATGCCCGCTTCGGCTCTTACAACTTGATCCCCTTCGATACGCCAAGCGACCTTGTTTTGAATCTCCCCAAAAAGTTCGTCACCCGAAGAACGCTGCAGGATGATTCGCTGCTGGGCCCTTGGTCCGTCGAGATGGATTGTTTGCGGCAAGACGGTCCATTGAGATTCGTCGGCCAGTGCCGATCCGCCACCGATCACGGCAAGATGCAGCAGAAGGAGAAGCAGGAAGTTCAAACAAGTGCGCATGGGGCTGGTAATTCTTGGAGACTAAAACAGTTCGTGAATCGGCATGTGACCGGAGTCGACGATTGGGAAAGGACGCCCGCCGGGGCCTGGCAGTGTCTTTTCCATGTCGAAGCCAAGGCTATGAAAAATTGTCGCGGCAACGTCGGCAGGCTGCACAGGGCGATCCGCGGGGACAGCACCTATCGGATCGCTGGCGCCAACGATACGTCCACCCTGGACGCCACCCCCAGCGAACCCGCAGGTAAAGCACTGTGGCCAGTGGTCGCGTCCTCCGGCTGGATTCACGCGAGGCGTTCGACCAAATTCGGCGAGATTACAAACCAATGTCGAATCGAGTAGCCCACGCTGGTCCAGGTCTTCGATCAGCGCGGAATAGCCCTGGTCGTAAAGAGGCGCGACGATATCTTTCATGCCGCTGATCGAAGTGAATGGCTTCGATCCGTGAATATCCCAGGTGATTTCATCAAACACGGTCAGGAACGTGTTGATGGTGACGAATCGGACACCATTCTCGATCAAACGACGCGAAAGCAAACAGCACTGACCAAAGCGGTTCATGCCGTAACGTTCGCGAACCTTGGTCGGCTCTTTCGAGAGGTCGAACGCTTCGCGAGCCTTCGGGCTCGTCATCAAGCGGAACGCCGCCTCGAAATTGCTTCCCAGCAGATCAGCCGACTCGCTGGCCTCGAAATTCGATGCGGCCTGATCGACGAGATCGCGAATACGCCGACGACGCTCCAGGCGACTCGTATCAATTTCGACCGGTGGTAGCAGGTCAGGAACTTTGAAGTTGGCTTGCGATGGATCGGCATTCAACGAGAACGGATCATGCGCCTTGCCCAGAAAACCGCCCGCCTGGCCGTTGGGCATATTGCCACCGCCACGTCCCATCAACTGAGGCAGCACCGCGAACGCTGGCAGATCGGTCTTGCGACCGCGCTCGAAGCTGACGACCGAGCCAATATGGGGCGTGTTCACGCCTCCGGAAAAGAGTCTGCCGGTTTGCATCATCTGCCAACCCGCATCGTGTACTGCAGCACCCGTGTGATGGACCGAACGAACCAGCGAGAACTTATCGGCGATCTTGGCGTGGTGCGGCAAGATCTCTGAGATCTGCAGGTCTGGGTTGTTCGTGGCAATTGGCTTGAACGGTCCACGCACTTCAGCCGGAGCATCAGGTTTCATATCCCACAGATCCAACTGACTGGGGGCACCCAGGTTAAAGATCATGATGCAGTTGCGATCGTCGTGGTTGGGACGGACGGCTCCCTGAGCTTTGGCTGCGAACAGATGAGGCAAGCTCAGGCCGAGGGCGCCGAGACTACCTACTTGCAGAAAGTCGCGGCGCGTGGCTCCGTCGCAGGTGACCGATTTGCCACGGCCCTGAAAAGTAAACATGGCGTGCTCTTTGAAGGCTGGGCGCCGAAGGAGAGTTGAAGATTGGATGAAGGAAGGCAGGATTCGCCATACATATGGGGTACGCTGGCGACCGCGCATTCAATCTAGTGTGCCCGATACGTAAACGGCTAGGGATTTTTCCGCAATGTATGGTATTATGTGCGCATGACCCGTCGCCTTGGATGATTGAGCATGACTGAACGCATCGGTGGAGAACTTGCCCTAGCAGGCTTATTTGAATACCTTCCCGACGTCTATCTTTACGTTAAAGACACGGAAGGACGTTTCGTCGCCGCCAATGAAAACCTGTGGCGAATGCGCGGTTACGAGTCCGAGCAGCAACTTCTCGGGAAGACCGATCTGGATATTCATCCGCGATATTTGGCCGAACGGTACATGGCGGAAGATCGCCAGGTGATGGATGCCAATCAGTCGCTGCCGAATCAAATTTGGCTCGTTCCAGGCGAACCTGGTGAGTTGAAATGGTTTGTCTCGACGAAGATTCCCTTGCTCTCGGCCGCTGGCAACGTGGTTGGTTTGGCCGGAGTCATGCGCGATCTGGAAAAGGCTCGATCGGTCGCGCGACTGTTCAACGAGTTCGAACAGGTCGTTAGTTTCGTGCTGCGGAACTACGAACATGCGATCCGCGTTGACGAACTGGCTCAGATGGTTCATTTGTCGATCAGCCAGTTCGATCGTCGGTTCAAGGCCACCTATCACATGACGCCGCAGCAGTATATTCTGCGCGTTCGTCTACATGCGGCCTGTCATGAATTGCTCGCCTCTGGAGCATCCGTCGCCCAAATTGCCACATCGTGTGGGTTCTACGACCACAGTTACTTCACCAAACAGTTCCGGAAGCACCTGGGGATCTCACCGACTGAGTACCGGGTAAGATACCAGGACTCGCCTGCGGACCTTTCTGATTCGCTGGGTCTTTCCCCGCCATTTCCATCGTGAACTTTGCTGGTTGTACCCCACTGCATGTCGCACCCTTCAACTGAGCTACGCCGTGAACTTGGCATCCCTGGAGCGGTGATCACTGGGCTCGGCTCCATTCTGGGAACTGGCGTTTTCGTCAGTATCGGAATCGGTGCTGGGGTTGCTGGAACCAGTGTTGTCTGGGCGATCGTGGTAGCGGCACTGGTCGCCATCTGCAATGGTTTGAGCAGCGCTCAACTCGCCGCGAGCCATCCCGTAAGCGGCGGGACTTACGAATATGGTTACCACTGGCTGACGCCTCGCTTGGGGTTCCTGGCGGGATGGATGTTTCTGTGGGCGAAGTCGGCTTCCGCAGCGACTGCAGCTTTGGGCTTCGCCGGGTATCTGCTTCCTTGGCTTGGAATTGCGTCAGACAAGATGCTCGTCCCCGTGGCGATGGTTGCTGTCGTTCTTTTAACGGTGGTTGTCTTAGGGGGAATTAAGAGGTCTTCGCAAATTAACGCCGTCATTGTGGGAATGACTTTGGTCGCGCTGGGTGGGTTCGTGGTTGTTGGCATGCTGGCGAAGCCGCAAGCAGTATTCAACGTGCAAGGAATCGTTCCGCAAGACTTCAGCTGGGTCGCCTTCGCGCAAGCCACAGGGTTGATGTTTGTGGCCTACACCGGATATGGCCGAATCGCCACGCTGGGCGAAGAAGTGAAGGAGCCGCGAAGGACGATCCCCATTGCCGTTATCGTCACACTGGCGGTGTCGATGGTGATCTATTTTCTGGTCGCGCTCGTCGGAGTTCAAACGGTCGGTGCTGGCCAGTTTGCCGAGTTCACCCAATCGGGCGCCGCACCGTTGGAGTCGATCGCTCGTGAGTATAAAGTCCCTGGGATTTCGACCCTTGTGGCTATTGGTGCGATCACGGCGATGTTAGGCGTGCTGCTCAACCTGCTCCTCGGTCTCTCGCGTGTCGCCCTGGCAATGGGCAGGCGTCACGACTTTCCGCCGTTCCTTGCCCGGGTTCAAGCGAACAGCGGTGTGCCTGGTCCAGCGACGGTTCTCGTGGCGTTGATCATCGGCACAATTGTCTTATTGGGAAGCGTGAAGCTGGCGTGGTCGTTCAGTGCGTTCACCGTTTTGGTGTACTACACGATCACGAATGCTTGTGCGTTGGCAATGAAACCGGAAGAACGCCTTTATCCACGATTTGTCCCAGTCTTGGGATTTGTCGCGTGTCTCTCGCTATCGTTCTGGGTACAGCGAGACGTTTGGCTGGTGGGCATCGGTGTGCTGATCGCGGGACTAGTTTGGCATCAAGTCGCGCGATCAGTTTCTTCACGAACCCGTACGAATGACTGACCTACGTTCGCGAGAGAGGATAAACGACGCTATCTTCGAACACACCTGGCTCGAAATCGAGCGTCAACGGTGCGTTATTCGCCGGGCC
The DNA here is from genome assembly GCF_040718835.1 of Bremerella sp. JC817. Taxonomy (NCBI): domain Bacteria; kingdom Pseudomonadati; phylum Planctomycetota; class Planctomycetia; order Pirellulales; family Pirellulaceae; genus Bremerella; species Bremerella sp. JC817. Next base: position 240,511 of record NZ_JBFEFG010000268.1, read on the forward strand.
AAGGCCGACCGCCCAGACGATCTTTTTCCAGAGTGGATAACTTCGTCGCCAGCGCTGCACGCACGCCTGCAGGCGGAGCGCTGCTTCGTTATTCTCGTCCATCGACTGGGCCAAAATATTGGAACCTCCGTCGATGTTACCGGAAAGAATCAGGGCGGTGGCGAAGTTCACCTTATAAAAGGTCGGTACCTCGGGCCGCACCCAAACGCAGCCTGCGTTGAAGACGATCTCGCGATACAAAGGAACGGCCGCGTCAAACTTTCCCAATCGCAACAGGCAAACCCCCTTGGCATTTTTTAGTAGAAAGTCTGTGCCAGGAATCTGAACGAGGCTTAACGCCTTGGCAAACTCACCAGAGGCGACGAGTGACTTCACATGGTCCAGCTTCGTAGGTTTTGCCGTGCCAGCAGGATCCGTCGAAGGTTTTGGTGTCGTGATGCTCATATTAATAACCCAAAATCGGCGCGAAGGCTCAGGCAGTGCCTGGTCGGCCGTCAATAAAGAATGAAGCAGAATGCAAGAGAACGTTGGCTAGGCTGAAGAGGCCAACGTTAAATCTGCCAGCGGGTCTTATGAGAAAGCAGCGACGCGTCGCACGCAACGACTTGAATCGGATACGAATCCCAACACGCAATTGCGATGGCTAACTCGAAACCGAACGGAAGACATCTGCTAATGTGCGAGCGAATATCGCTGAGCAACTTCTGGCCAGAGTTCTCGATATCGCCGCGGATACCGGAATCAGGTAGCACCGTGCCGAAGATCTGAATAACTCGGTCGTGGTGGGAATCGCCTGGAGCGTGAATAACGCTCGGAGAAGTTGCGGCCAGTGAGGTATCCACGGCAGCATGAACCAGCGGCGCGTTCGCGTTCACCAGCAACGCCAGCATCAACACGGTTTTGATAAATCGTGAGCAACGATTCATCGAGGCTATTCCAAAAGCAGAGCAACAAAAGGCACGCGTCATGCCTCTTCGTGAAGAATAGGAGCGGGCCCCATTCTCGTCAATGGATAGACGGGCGGCGAAACCGAACGTTGCCGAACAGAGACCATCACCGACCTTAACATTGACTTGATGCGGCACTTTCGATCGGGCGGTTTCCGCAAGTGCTTGCCATAATGCGCTGTTCAGGCACACTAGTGGCGTCGTTACGGGAATTGACTGCCCATCCTCCATGGATCACAATGCGCCAAGAGCGGATTTCCGCTTCTTGTCGAAACTTCTTATAAACTCGACGACCAGCCTCGCTGCTGCCACAGCCTCAAAGGTCCCACCATGCATTGTGACTCTCCCCGCCCGCAGTCCGCTTCAGTTTGGCTTTCGTGCGTGAAGTATTGTCTACTCTCACTTTTCGTCTCCTTGGTTGCCACTACAGCGGTGTCTGCCGAAACGGCCAAGAAGCCAAACGTTGTCTTCATTCTGATCGACGACATGCGGTTCGACGCGATGGGATTCATGGGGCACCCTTTTCTGAAGACGCCGCAGTTCGATGCGATGGCCGCGAAGGGAGCGAACTTTACCAACGCGTTCGTGACCACTTCGTTATGCTCACCGAGCCGAGCGTCGATCTTAACTGGCCAGTACATGCACAATCATCGGGTGGTCGACAACAACCATACCGACCTGAGCGATACGATCTTCTTTCCGCAATACCTGCAAAAGCTCGGTTATAAAACCGGCTTCTTCGGAAAGTGGCACATGGGTGGCGGGACCGACGCGCCGCGACCTGGGTTCGATCAATGGGTAAGCTTCCGTGGCCAGGGCAATTACTTACCGCCTGGTCCGAAGTGGACCTTGAACGTTAACGGCAATTCAGTGCCGCAGAAGGGATACATCACCGACGAGTTAACCGACTATGCAATCGACTGGCTCGACACATTGAATCACGAAGAGCCGTTCTTTCTGTACTTGTCGCACAAAGCGGTACACGCGCAGTTTATTCCGGCGGAACGTCATAAAGACCTCTACTCGGACGTCGATATTCAGCCGCCAGCCTCGCAGCCGGATACCGACGAAAACTACGAAGGCAAGCCGATGTGGGTGAAGAACCAACGCAATAGTTGGCACGGGGTCGATTTCCCGTATCACTCTTCGCTGAACATCAAAGAATACTACCGCGACTACTGCCGCTGTATGAATGCGGTCGACGATAGCGTTGGTCGAGTTCGCCAATACCTGAAGGATCACGATCTGGACGACAACACCGTGGTGATGCTGATGGGGGACAATGGCTTCCTGTTCGGCGAGCACGGGCTGATCGACAAACGAAACGCTTATGAAGAGTCGATGCGAGTCCCTCTCGTGATCGAAGCCCCTGGCATGTTGAAAGAAGGCAGTACGGTCGACGCTGTCGTGGCGAATATTGACATCGGCCCAACCATTCTCGACATGGCAGGCATGGAAACGCCCGAGCAGATGGACGGCCAAAGCTTTCTGCCGATTGCCAGTGGCAAGATGGATCCGAAGGACTGGCGCAAGCACTTGCTCTATGAGTATTACTGGGAATGGAACTTCCCACACACGCCGACCATGTTTGCGTTACGTGGCGATCGATACAAGTTCATTCAATATCACGGTATTTGGGACACGGACGAACTATACGATCTCGAGAACGACCCACACGAAATGCACAACCTGATTAACGAACCTGGATTGCAAAGCACGGTGCGTAACATGCGAAACACGATCAACGAAGAGTTGAAAGCACGTGGTGCGATGGTCGTTCCGTTTGGTGCCAAACGTGGAACCGGGGCAAATCTGCGTCGCGAATCCGGTAGTACGAGCGCCGAATTCCCAGAGAACGTTTTGCGTGAAAAAGACGCAAATCAGTAATCCTCATCGAGACCTTCCCACCTAATTCTTTGCGGAGCGATTCATGCAGAAGCTGCTTATTTTGAGCTTGGGTGTTGCCCTGGCGGCGATGGCATTTGCCTCGCCATTACGTGCCGCGGATAAACCGAATGTGGTCATCTTGTTGTCCGACGATCAGCGTTGGGACGATTACTCGTTCCTCGGTCACGAAGCGATCCAGACCCCGAACATCGATCGACTGGCGGAAGGATCGTTGGTGTACGAACGCGGCTACGTGCCGACTTCGCTCTGCCGACCCTCGCTGGCGAGTTTATTCACCGGCCAGTATCCGCACCAAAACGGGATTGTCGGCAACGACCCGCGCGAGAACAAGCGGACCAACGAAGGCCGTCAGGTGCTGGTGGAGCGATTCATGAAGAACCCTCGTCTGGCCGAGATCCTGGGGAAGCATGGCTACGTGAGCTTTCAGTCGGGCAAGTGGTGGGAAGGTCACAACTCGAGTGGAGGCTTTACAGAAGGCATGTCGCATGGCGATGTCAAAAAGGGTGGCCGTCACGGCGACATTGGCTTGACGATTGGTCGCAAGACAATGCAGCCGGTAATCGATTTCATCGACAAGAGTGTCGAGGCAGACAAGCCATTCTTCTTGTGGTACGCCCCCATGATGCCGCACTTGCCACACAATCCGCCGGAACGCATTTTGAAGAAGTACACCGCCGAAGGACGCTCGATCAACGTCGCCAAGTACTACGCGATGTGCGATTGGTGGGACGAAACCTGCGGCGTCGTGCTCGACCATCTCGATAAGAAGAAGGTCGCCGACAACACGATTGTGATCTACCTGTGCGATAACGGCTGGATTCAGCGTTCCGATGAAGGTGGCGGCGCAGTCGGCGGACCTCGTGGGAAGCGTTCTGTCTACGATGGCGGGACGCGAACGCCGATCATGATTCGTTGGCCAGGGCACGTGAAGCCGCGCACCGATAAGTCCGATCTGGCAAGCAGCATTGACGTGGTGCCGACCATCCTGGATGCCGTCGGAATCGAAACCGACTACGATTTCCCTGGCGTCAACCTGCTGGATCCGGCTGAGGTGACTTCGCGTAAAGCGATCTTCGGCGAGATTTATGCGCACGACATACCGAACTATCATCACCCGGAATTAGGGCTCTATTACCGCTGGGTCATCGATGGAGAGTGGAAGTTGATCGTGCCGACCGGGCAGGAAGAAGGGGAGTATGGCCCAATGAAGCCAGCTTTATTCCATGTTGCTAGCGACCCGGAAGAAGAAAAGAACGTGATTGCCGATCATCCGGAGATCGCGGAAAAGCTTCAGAAGGAACTGGATGCCTGGTGGAATCCAAAGACCTAACGACTGCCATCCATTTGCACAGCTTTGTGCATTCGTTCTCGTATAGGCCCCGTCGGCGAACCTCGTCGATGGGGCTTTTTCGTTCTTGAAGCTGGCGTGAAGAGTTTGCAGTGTTCTGAAGAACCGTGATGGAAAAGCTACCTTCGTGCCAGCGACTTCACAAAAATCAGCAGTCAGCGATCCAACGCGTTCGAATTAGGCGGATTCGGACAGGCCAGACTTTCAGCATTTAGAATGCAGATTACGACGAGGTGGGGCACGGCAAGGCACCTGACCTCTTCCTCCGCATAGGGCCGAGAGCGATGCAGTACCGTTGCCCTTTATGTCGAACCTATGGCGTTGTCCCTGAGAAAGCGCGCGGGCACGAGGTGATGTGCTTGAAGTGCCGCGAGCACTTCTTCATCCCGGATCAAACTCTGGAAGAACGATTGAAGCTAGGTATCTTTGTCGCCGCGCGTCGTAATGATGGCGAAGTGATCACCGCCATGGCAGAGCAGGGGGCGGACCTCGATGTGCAAGAAGAAGAATCGGGGCATACGCCACTCCATATCGCATCGTTCTACGGAAAGCTATATGCAGGAAGAGAATTGATCGAGAACGGCGCATCGATGGAGATTCGCGCGAACAAAACCGTACAAACACCCCTGTTTTACGCTTCGCGCGAGAACAGCCCGAAGATCGTTCAGTGGCTTCTCGATAAAGGAGCCAATCCGAATCTACAAGATCCTGATGGCACCACCGCACTGCACTGGGCCGCCCGCAAAGGCTTTGTCGATGTCGCAAAGGTACTGATCGCAGGCGGGGCCGACTTTCGCATCGAATCGATCAACGGACTGCGCGCCCTGCAGTTCGCTGTTTCGTATCATCAGCCCGAGGTTCGCGATTATCTGATCGCGGTCGAACGCGCCAACAAGTTCATACAGAACCAACGGGTCAGAGCAAATAAGAAATCAGGAACGCTCAACAAGTTCCTGTTCGGATTCGGCGAATCATGAAGCCGATTCGCCAGGTAGTGGCGTTTCGATCAAGCGAACCGTGATTGAGTCGGCCTGGTCGTGGTCGAGACCGATCTCCTGTTTTCCATTGACGAGGAATGTCCAGGTCTGTTCGTTATCGGTTCGGGGACCAGCCCGTAGCTGATCACCGATCGATAGCGAGAAAGGTAAGTCGCCTTTAATGTGGGTAACCTCCGCCAGGTGACCGATGCGAAGTAGACTGGCATGGACCTCTTCGCCTGGGACCAGGTGTACGAAGTCCTCGGGAATCTCTTGTCCATGGGGGTCGGTAATTGGGTGCCCCAAGCGGTCATCCAGATAATCGACTGCTGCTTCGTCATGCACATGCTCCAGTAAATGGGCACGCTCGTGAATCTCGTCGTGCGGCATCCCCAGCCGCTGGAGGTAGGCTTCCCAAATCCGATGGGCACGCATTAATCGTCGAGCTTCGATTTCGCCTGCCTCGGAAAGTCGATATTCATCGTTGTCGGTCGCTTCGATCCACTTCTGGGCAATCATGCGGTCCATCGACTTCCGCAAGCTTTGACCATCGGTCGGCACGTTGGCAATGATTGTCGCCAGCGAAGTTGTTGCGTTAGGATCGCGCCGCATGCAGCCGAGGATGTCTTCGGCCAAGGTATGCGGAATCGCCGCGCGGCGTCGGAACCAGGTCGGCAGCAGACCAAACTTCGGCGAAAAGACCAGTACCACAATAAACTGTGCTGTACTGAAAAGCACGATCGGAGGACTCGTCGCTACATTCAGCCATACCGACAGATAGACTCCGCAAACCACGCTCGAGATTCCAAACAGCGCGGCCAGCCCCATCATGTGACTCAATCGGTTGGTGAGCAAATACGCGGTGGCGGCTGGAGTGATCAGCAAGCCAACCACCAGGATCACCCCAACAATCTGCACCGCGCTGACAACGACCAGCGAAGTGCATGTCGTCATCAAAACATGAATAAGCAGTACCGGCAGACCAATTGAAGCGGCCATAATCGGATCGAAGGCCGTGAGCAGCAATTGGCGGTACCACAAAATGGTGGTGAAAAGAACGATCGCCGTGACCCCGGCCATCATCCACAAGCGTTCGGAGTCGACCGCCAGCACGTCCCCCATCACGAAATGAAACAAATCGAGATGGATGTAGTGCGAGAACATGCTCGCCAGCGCTCCGCCAAACGCGAAGATGCCGGTGTACATGATGCCGATCGCGGTGTCCTCTTTGATTCGAGAGACCCGAGACACAAAGTTCACCAGCACCACGGTCGTGAAGCCTGCCAACAGAGCCCCCAGGATCATCGCGGCAAAGTGCGCCTCTTGCCCGTAGACCACCTTCATGAACAGGTAGCCTGCCGTGACGCCGGCCAACATCGAGTGCGAGATCGCATCACCCAGAAAGGCCATCCGGCGCAAGATGATCAAGCAACCAATCACGCCAGACGAAACAGCAACCAGGCATCCTGCCACGATCGCCCGTAGCAAGTAGCTATTGCCGACAAACGGCTCGATGAATAGTTGGTGCAACGTGTCCACTACTTCGCCTTCTCTCGCAAGACATTTCGTAGATGTTCAAACGCACGCACATTGCCATCGTAGACTTCGCTCAATAGTTCCGGCTGCAATATCTGAAGGGGCGTGCCATAGGCGAACAATCGCTGCTTCAGCAAGATAATCGCGTCAAAGAATTCGGCGGCGGTGGCCAGGTCGTGATGGACCACCACCAGCGTTCTGCCTGACTGTTTGGCATTTTCCAAGACATTCAGGATGGCTCGCTCGGTGGCAGCATCGACCCCAGCGAACGGCTCGTCGAGCAAGACGACCTTGGCTCCTTGAGCCAGCGCGCGAGCCATGAAGACACGCTGCTGCTGTCCGCCCGAGAGTTCGCCAATTTGTCGTTTCCGCAGATCGGCCATGCGAACAATCGAAAGAGCCTCGTCGACGATCTCGCGATCTTCTTTCGACGGTCCCCATTGCCACCAGGGAATGTTCCCGTAGCGGCCCATCATGGCGACATCTTCTACGGTCACCGGGAAATCCCAGTCGACACTGCCGCGCTGCGGGACATAGGCGACCAGTTTGCGTGTTCGTTCGACCGGCGTTCCGAAGATTCGAATCGTTCCGACGTCTGGACGCAGAAAGCCAAGGATTGCCTTCATCAACGTCGACTTGCCAGAACCGTTGGGACCAATGATGCCTACGAGCTGACCGGACGGAATCGCAAACGACACATCAAGCAAGGCCGGGACCGAGCCGTAGCTGACCGTCAAATGCTCGACTTCAATCGCTGGGACCGTCGGATCGAGTGGCGTCGGTGTTGGTTCGCTGGAAAACATGCCTTATTGTTCGTTCGATGCCGATGGTTTTACTTCAAAGCCAACTGTCCCGACGACCAAACTATCGGTCGGCGGCGCCCAGAGTGTTTCTGTCTGCAAAGGCTGCTGACCGTCGCCCTTAAAAAGCTGCACATGGACAGCGCGAGGAACGAGCGCCGCGGAATCGGAAGGGCTCATCTCAATCAGAAACTCGTTGCGGCCGGTGGGGAGTTCTAAATCGATCTCTGCTTCGGTGACTTCGCCAGCGGGAATTGGCTGGTTGCCGACCAGCAATTCCTCGCCCTGATAAGTCACTTTAAGCGAGGCAGCTTTCGCCAGTTCTTCGGCGAAAGGATCGACGCCGGCGTCGAAGGTTGCTGAAATGCGGAGGCGATATTCTTGGTTAACGATCGTCTGCAATGGCTGTTCGCTGGGCGCCTGGTTTTCTGCAAGCGTCTGTTGATAGAGCCACGTCGATAAAAGCACGATGGCGGCACTCAAGATGGCGATGACGATTCGCATGGAATGATCGGGTTACTTTAAAGCTTCCACAATGGTGATGACATTTTCTCGCATCATGCCGAGATACGTTTCCCCGGCAGTTCCTGGGGCGCCCATCGAATCGGAGTAAAGTTCGCCTCCGATTCGCACGCCTGCCTCGCGGGCGATCTGCCGTACCATGGTTGGATTGACCGAGGTTTCCACGAAGATCGCTTTCACGCCATGCTCTCGAATCGATTCGATTGTATCGTGGCGTCGCTGCGGTGAGATGCCTGCTCCGACTTCATTGCCGGTCGACCAACCGACAGGCGTGGCTGGCGTGAGACCATAAGCCTGGCAGAAATAATTGAACGCATCGTGGCTGGTGACCAGGACACGTTCTTCAACCGGGATTTTGCTGATCTCGCGAACGATCCAGTTGTTCAGCGCCCGTAGTTGATCGAGATACAACGCGGCCCGGCTACGATATTCATCGGCGTGTTCAGGATCGAGCTCGATGACTGCGTCGCGAATATTGCGGACATACGTCGCTGCGTTCGTGCAAGAGAACCATGCGTGTGGGTCATCCATCGCCTGATCGACGCCAGGGACTTCCAGCGGATTACATCCTTCCACGCACGTTACCAACGGGCGGCCCGTCTGCTCGGCCAGCTTCCGCATCCAGTCGTTGCCTTCCAAATGCCAGCCATTTTCCAGGCACAGATCGGCTGTCGAGACCAACTGGGCGTCGCCAGGCTTCTTTTCGTAGAGATGGGGATCCTGCCCGGCTGCTAAGACCGAATGAACTTCCATCCGATCGCCAACCACTTGTCGCGCGAAGTCGGCGATTTGGGTCGTCGAACAAACAATCACCGGCCGTCGCGCTGAATCTTCCGCGGCCCATCCTAGGGATGGCATTAGCATAACAGCCAGAATTGCGAGGGCAGTTAGTCGAATCAGCATGGATTTGCATCCCCAAATGGACGTTTTTGAGAACCCAAAACCATCATAGATCAAAGATAATCCGAAAACAAGGTGAAATCATTCCCCCCTAAATCGATAGGTTGCAAAAAGTAAGGCATTGGAAACCGAAACAATGCGGCCTGTCGCGGGTTTTAAATTGCAGTAGTGCTGACATCACGCATTGTTCCCCCTCAATCAGCGAGAGAAGCGTCATGAGAAGTTCCTTTGCCCTCGCCGCATTCGCGGCCCTCACCCTCGTGACCAGTGGTGCATCGTCAATTTGGGCTGCTGACAGCGACGACGGCAATTGGGCAAACTGGCGAGGCCCAAACTATGACGGCAGCTCCATGGTGGCCAAGCCACCGGTCGAATGGAGCGAAGAAAAGAACATTGTCTGGAAAGTGGAAGTTCCTGGCAAAGGGAGCGCTTCTCCAGTGATCTGGGGGGACAAACTCTTCCTGCTGACCGCCGTCCCTGTGGAAGGGGCCGAGGATGCCAAGCCGATGGAAGACGGTCCGATGGGGCCTCCGGCTGGCGATCGTGAACCACTGCGCCCGTTGAATCCCCCTGACGCACCTCCGCGGCTCGGTCCCGGCGATCGCCCCGGAGCACCAGGCGGCCCGCAGCGTCCTGAAGGGGAAGCTCGTCCCCGTGGTCCTCGTGGCCCGGGCCAAGGCGGTCCTGGTCGTGGTGGCCCCGGCGGCGGACGCGGCGGTTTCGGCCGCGGTGAAGCCCCAACGACTCCCTTTGATTTCACCGTGATCTGTTTCGACAAGAAGACCGGCGAGAAACTGTGGTCGCAGGTCGCCATACAAGCGGTGCCTCACGAATCGGGTCACAATACCAACACGTTCGCTTCCGGATCGGCGGTGACCAATGGCAAGCTGTTGATCGCGTTCTTCGGTTCGCGTGGAGTGTACTGCTATGACCTGGACGGCAACCTCAAGTGGAAAAAGGATCTTGGCAAGCAGCAAACACGTAATGCGTTCGGCGAAGGCAGCACGCCTGCCTTGTACGAAGACACCCTGATCGTTCCCTGGGATCACGAAGGGGACTCGTACGTGATGGCATTGAATGCCAACACCGGCGAAGAACTGTGGAAGGTGCCTCGCGACGAACCCACGACCTGGTCGACGCCAATCGTGACCGAATTCCAGGGAACCACCCAGGTCATCTTGAACGGCTCGCCGATGGTTCGTAGCTACGACGTGAAAACGGGCAGCCTCCTTTGGGAATGCAGCGGTCAGGCCGCCAATCCAATTGCCACCCCGATCATTTACGATGGCAAAGCAATCTGCATGACCGGCTACCGAGGCTACGCGGTTTACTCGATCAACCTCGATGCGAAGGGCGACGTTAGCAAGAGCGACGATGCGATTGCCTGGAGCCGTTCGGACGTTGGTCCCTACATTGCTTCCGCCACACTGCTGAACGATCGTCTTTACGTGACCAAGTCGCGCGACGGCGTGATCTATTGCCTCGACGCCAAGACAGGCGAAACGATTTACGGTCCAGAGCGTTTGCCGGAAGCCTCGACCCTTTACTCGTCGCTGGTGGGTGCCGACGGCAAGGTCTACGTTTGCGATCGCGATGGCACGACTGTTGTCCTGGACGGCGGACCAGAGTTCAAAGTGCTGGCCACCAACCAGTTGGATGAAGGGATCGACGCGTCGCCAGCGTTGATCGGTTCGCAAATCTTCATCCGAGGCGATAAGCATTTGTACTGCATCGAGCAGGCAAAATAACCGACGCTGACCGTCAAATATGAAGCAACGATGAAGGGCCGCTCACAGGAGTGGCCCTTTTTCTTTACATCTTCCCGAGTCGGTTTCACGCGTTCTTCATAGTGCCTTCATCGTCACTCGAAAGGAGGGAGGGAAAATAAGGAATCTCACCATGATGCCTCGCTGCGAGCAGGGTAGTTCGTGTCGCCAGTCGTCGACGCCGATCCCTTCGTCAGCACCGATTCCTGAGAAACCCTCATGCAGCCAGCGGCCGCTCAGCACCCGTCCAACCACCAACCGAATGTTTGGGTGGTTGTGCCTGCCTATAACGAGGCGGAACGGATCGGCCGGACCATTCAAGGCCTCAGCGGTCACTTCCAAAACATCGTGGTCGTCGACGACGGTTCGAGTGATCGAACGTATGAACGTCTCGAGACGTTGCCGGTCTGGGCCCTGCGTCACCCGATCAATCTAGGTCAAGGTGCAGCCCTGCAAACCGGAATTGATCTGGCGGTGCAGCAAGGTGCCGAGATCATTATTACCTTCGACGCCGACGGTCAGCACGATGTCCATGACCTCGAGCGGCTGATGGAACCGATCCTCGCAGGTCGGGCCGATATTGCCCTTGGGTCACGTTTTCTTGGCAAGGCAGCCGTTAACATGCCTGCCAGTCGTTGGGCGATTTTGAAAATGGGTGTGCTGTTCACCCGCGTCTGTTCGCAAATCAAAGTGACCGACACGCACAATGGTCTGCGAGCGCTGTCTCGCCAGGCAGCCACACAGATTCGCATCACCCAGAACCGGATGGCTCACGCTTCCGAGATCTTGGATCAGATCCAATACCACGGCCTTCGATTTGAAGAAGTCCCGGTCACGATTCATTACAACGACGCCGTTCTGGAAAAAGGACAGCGTAACTCGGCAGCAGTGAAGGTCGCCGCGCAATTTCTGCTGGGGAGGATGGTTCGATGATCTTGTTCCAATGGGGCGCTTTGCTGGTCATCGCGGCCATCTTATTGCTTGAAATCGTCCAGGCATGGCGTCAGCGACGCTTGACCTGGGCAACGTTGACGCGGCTTGCGATCTGGTCCGCAGCGGCCGTTGGTATCAGCTTCCCAGAGATGGTCACGAGATTCGCGAACTCGATCGGCGTCGGTCGTGGTGCCGATGCATTGATCTATTTGGTCACGCTTGCCTTCATCGCAACGACGTTCTACTTCTATTCGCGGTACCTCCGACTGCAGCGGCAGCTTACCGATCTGGCTCGCTACTTGACGATCCAAGAAGCGAAACGCCCTGGCTCGACCCCGTCGGGAAATGTGAATCCGGAAAGCTAGTTCGTGGCGAAGAATAAACAGGGTCTTCCGCAGGCATCCCATACGTCACGCTCCGCGGGTGGATCGGATTGGGTAGAAACACTTCTGCAGCGCCCCACGATCTTGCGGTCAATCCTGATCGTCGCGGTTGTTGTTGCCTACCTGACCTCGTTCTCAGGTGGGTTCGTTTTCGACGATCACCCCCACATTGTTGAGAACCAATCGCTTGGCGATGTGCCCGCGGCGCTGCGTTCGATGACGGCGATTTCGACCCGGCCAGTTACTCGACTGACGTTGGCGCTCAACGTCGCGACATTCGGCAAGCATCCACTGCCGTTCCATATCGTGAACTTGGCCATTCACCTGGTCTCGGTCGTTGTGCTATTCGGACTGGTTCGTCGAAGCGTTTTGCTGCTGAACGAACATAGCCCGACGGGCCTCGACCCGAACCTGGTAGGCTTCATCGCAGCAATTCTTTGGGGACTGCATCCCCTAGGGACGATGGCCGTGACGTACATCATTCAGCGGCATGAATCGTTGATGGCGATGTTCTACTTGCTGGTGCTTTACTGCCTGGTTCGTGGTCGCATGGCCGGCCGAAGCTGGCCCTGGTATCTGGCAGGCATCTTTTCGTGCTGGCTGGGAATGGGGGCGAAAGAAGTGATGGTGACCGCTCCGGTTGCGGCGGTGCTGTTTGATCGAATCATTCTGTCTGATAGGTGGCGGAATCTGTTCCGGAACCGCGGTTGGGTCTACGCGGTGATGATGAGCCCGGCCGTGCTGCTGCTGGTGAAGGTGATTCCGATTCTGCTGAAAGATTCTTCCGGCCAGGCAGGCGTCTTGGGAACATACGAGACCGCGTCGCCGTGGCTTTATTTGTGGACGCAATCAGGCGTCATTTTGCATTACTTGCGGTTAGCGGTCTGGCCTGACTATTTGACCTTTGACTACGACTGGCCGGTGGCGAGTAGCATTTGGGAATACCTTCCATCAACGCTGGCAGTGGTGACACTACTAGGTGGTTCGCTGTGGTATTTGTGGCGTGGTAACCCACTCGGACTTGTCGCATTCTTGTTCTTCTTGATTCTGGCGCCGACATCGAGCGTCGTGCCGATCATCGATGTTGCCTTCGAGCATCGAATGTACCTCCCACTCGCTTGCCTGAGCACGCTGGCTGCGGTTGGAATGTGCTACGCCATTGCTTGGTGGAAAGCTTCGGAGTCCATCGCGCGCCAGCATAGCTTGGTGCTTCTACTGACGGTCGGTCTTTCCCTGGGGCTCGGTCTGCGAACCCTCCAGCGGAATCTCGACTACCGAGATGAGATCGCCTTGTGGACTTCTGTCGTCGAATCGCGGCCGATGAATCTGCGAGCGAACCACAATCTGGTGAACTATCTTCGCGCCGAAGGACGGTCGGCCGAGGCGGAAGCACTTCTGAAGCAGTCGATCGCTTGGTGCCAACAGCATGGCTACGAAACCTTCCCGCTCGAGGCCGACCTTGCCGAGTTGTATGTCTACGAAGGAGCTGCGGACCTGGCCTTGCGGCAGTTTCAAGTCGCAATCGACTCCGCGACCACACAGTCAGAAAAGCTCAGTCCCTATCGGCAACAAGTCCGCGATCGTCAGCAAGCCGAGCTGCATACCAGCTATGGAGCCCTGCTCGACATGGTGGGACGGCCTGCGGACGCCGCCGTTCAATTCGATCTGGCGATCCAGCTTCGCCCCGACGTGTCACACTGGTATGCCTTGGCCGGTGATGCCCACCGTAAATCAGGCAATGTCGACTTGGCTTTCCAGCGATGGAGGCACGCGGTCGAGGCCGACAAGTCGATGTTTCAGGTTGCTCGGGATTACGGAATGCTACTGGCCGCGGCAGGCCGATACGATGAAGCGGTTCCTTATTTGGAATCGAGTGTCCGCAAGGACCATGACGACGTGGCGGCTGCGTACCAACTGATCCGAATCCAGGCCGCCGCACCCAGCGATGAACTTCGTCAGCCAGAAGTCGCCCTGACATCAAGCTTGAATCTTCAGAAGCAGTTCCCGCAGCATCAACGGGAACTTCGCGAAGTCGAAGCGATGGCGTTGAGTCAGCTGGGCCGCTTTGACGAGGCCAATTCAATCCTGCAGTCGCTAATCCTGGAGGCCTCGAACAACGATTCCGCCACGCGGGAAAGACTCCAGCAGCAGCTTGCCGTCGTGCAGAAGCAGCAACCCATTCGTCTGACACGAAAAAGCCCGGTCACGACGGCGAGTCGATAACCGGGCTGATTGTGTCACGATCGATGGTCTTACTAACTTCAGCAGAGCCTAGGTCAAACGCTTTAGCTTACTGACGCGGCCCGTGGCGACCCATTCCGCGACGAAGATATCGCCTTCAGGGCCGAAGCAGGCATCGTGCGGGTGGACGAACTTGCCTTCCAGCCAGTTATCCGGCTGGTTACGAATTTTGCCGTCTGCCTTGATGCGATCGACGTCGGCACCAAGCTGTGCGAGAACGTTGTAGTCTTTGTCGATGATCGAAAGTCGCGCCTGAAGTTCCGGCACGATCATCCAGTCGTTCCACGTATCGAGATTGGCAGGCAGACCGAAACCGCTGACGGTCTTTTCATAGCTGCCATCGGCCGCAAACACCTGAAGGGTATGGTGAGCGCGATCGCAGACCACCGTCTTTGGATTCTCCGCATCGCGTTTGTCGATCCAGATGCCGTGGGGCGTGGCGAAGGTTCCTTTGCCGTCGCCAGGACCGCCGAACTTCGACTTCCAGTTGCCATCTTTGTCGTAGTGATGGACAAAGAACGAGCCGTATCCGTCGGCCAGGTAGAAGTCGCCGTTGTCGAGAAAGGCGAAGTTCGTCGGCATGAAGCGATCGCGTCCCCATACCTTCTTCGGATCTTTCGCTTCCCCTTCGGCATAGATGCCCGATTCCATCGGGGCGTACTTCTGCCAGACCGTTTCGCCGGCGAGCGTCAGTTTGGCGAACGACTTCACCTGCTGGTAAGCACACACGTAGAGGAACTCTTCGTTCCCCTCTTTGCGAACTTCAATGCCGTGACCGCCCCCTTGGAATTGTTCGCCGAATGCCCGAATGAACTTTCCCTGATTGTCGAAGACGAAGATCGAAGGATGATCTTTCAGGTTCTCGCGACCTTCGTGGATCACGTACAGGTTCTGTTGGCTGTCGACTGCCACATTATGGGTGGTTTGCCAATGGTGCTTATCGGGTAGTTGGGGCCAGTTGTGTTGAATTTCGAACTCGTATCCATCGGGTCCGATGACCATCTTCGAGCCTGATTTATCCGAGGCTCGAACGGCTGGGGCCGAGAACATTCCGGTTGCTGCGGTCAGGGCAAGAGAGGTTCCTGCCAAGATCGCTTCGCGGCGGTTAGGCATGACGTAGACTTCATTAGAGGGGGAAGAGAACCGTCGGCAGGGTAGCCAGGACGCGGCCCTTTTTGGGCAGGAAGTGACGATATTGCTTGTTCTACGCCCAATTTGCTCCTCGGGCAACTACTTTCTCCCAAACAGTTACGTGCACAATGATTGCACTGCACTACCTTCCCAATTATCCTAAACTCCTCAATCGGGAATCCAGGAAACCTCGTCATGCAAGATTTGTTGCTCCTTCTACTTTCGATGATCGCCTTTGCCGGCGGATTTCCCGGGGCATGGTGGGTAGCTGACAAGCAGCGACCTGACAACGCCATCGGTATCTTCTTTGGCACACTCGGCCTATTGCTGGTGGGTGGCGCTGGCCTGTTCGGTGTGGTCATTCTGGCCGCTAAACAGTTCTAATTTCTATCGACGAAGCGCAGTAGCTCTTCCTGCTGCGCCCGATTCTTGCTTGAAGTGCAGCTTCGAGACTGCTAGGCTGGATATTCCTGCCCGATCTGCCAATTGCTGAATTGGCGCTACTATCTCGAACTCAACCTTCGGCCAACCATGTTCTCTTGCCTTCCTCGAGCCTGGATGCTGATCGCACTGGTCGGGTTATCAGCGATGCTGCCAACCTTTGCGTATGCGGAAGATGAAGTCGACTTTGCGACTCAGATTCGTCCCATCTTGTCGGACCGCTGCTTCCACTGTCATGGCCCTGATGCCGAAGGCCGCGCTGCGGACCTGAGGCTGGATGTTGAAGACGCTGCCCACGACTACGCGATTGTCCCTGGTGAGCCGGAGAACAGCGAAGCGTTCCTTCGTATGACGGCCGAAGATGTTTCGGAGCGGATGCCGCCCGTCGATTCCAACCTGAAGCTCTCGGCCGACGAGATTGAACTCTTGCGCCGCTGGATTGCTCAGGGAGCCAAGTACGATCAGCACTGGGCCTTTAAACGCATCGAGAAACCCGCCGTTCCCGAAATTGCCGACGACAACTGGTCCCGCAACGAAATCGACAAGTTCGTCCTGGCCCGGTTAAAGAAGGAAGGCCTACAGCCGAATCCGGCGGCCGAGCCTTGGCGACAGTTGCGACGGTTGACGTTCGATCTGAATGGCTTGCCTCCCACGCTAGAAGAACTTGATCAGTTCGAGGCCGACCCCAGCGAAGCGAACTACGGCGCCACGGTTGATCGGCTGCTCGCTTCGCCTCGCTTTGGAGAACGGCTGGCGGCCGAGTGGCTCGACGCGGCTCGCTATAGCGATACGTACGGCTACCAGGTCGATCGCGAACGCTTCGTTTGGCCGTGGCGCGACTGGGTGATTCGATCGTTGAACGCGAACATGCCTTACGATCAATTCATCACCCAGCAAATCGCAGGCGACCTCCTTCCGGACGCGACGAAAGAGACGATTCTCGCGACGACCTTCTGTCGGCTTCATCCCCAAAAGGTCGAAGGGGGAAGTATCCCGGAAGAATTCCGCGTTGAATACGTCGCGGATCGTAGTCAGACGGTGGCGACTGCCTTCCTTGGGCTGACCATGGAATGCTGCCGTTGTCACGACCATAAGTACGACCCGCTCAGCCAGCGCGAGTACTATCAGATGTTCGCGTTCTTCAATAGCATCGACGAAGCAGGGCTGTATTCGTACTTCACGCCTGCGATTCCAACGCCAACCATGCTGCTGACCGACGAGAAGCAGACAGCGAATCTCGAACATCTCGATCAGCAGGTGCGCGATCTCGAAACGGCGCTTGCCGATCATCTTAAGTCCGCACCGATGCGAACGAATTTCGATGTTGCGAGGCCGCACGCCATCGAAACGCTGACGTTCGACGAAGGGAACGTGGGAAACAACTCGGCCATCATCGGCAAGCAAGGCCAAGGTATTCGTCTGACCGGTGACGACGCAGTGAATCTGTCGCAGGGAAATTTTCAACGCCACCAGCCATTCTCGGTTTCACTCTGGATGAAGACGCCGGATCGGAAAGACCGGGCCGTGATCTTTCATCGTTCGCGGGCATGGACCGATGCCGCCAGTCGCGGGTACGAACTGCTGCTGGAAGATGCGAAGCTGAAATGGTCCCTCATTCACTTCTGGCCTGGCAACGCGATCAGTATTCAGGCCAAGCAAGAGTTTCCGCTGAATACCTGGCAGCAAGTCGTCGTCACGTACGATGGCTCGAGCAAGGCGAGCGGCCTGAAGATTTACGTCGAAGGTGTTCCCGTTGAAGTCGATGTCGTCCGCGATCAGTTGACCAAGCAGATCACCGGCGGCGGCCACGATCATATCGCGATTGGCGAACGGTTCCGCGACCGGGGCTTCAAACAGGGAGAAGTCGATGAGTTCGCCCTGTACGACAAGTGCTTAACGCCTGCGGAAGTGTCCGTGCTTCAAGACGATCGTCCCAGTCCGGAAGCCGTTTCCGAGTATGTTGCCTGGAAGCTTGACGAAGTCTCGCTTGGTCTGCAGCAGCAACTG
Source organism: Bremerella sp. JC817 (assembly GCF_040718835.1). Classification (NCBI taxonomy): domain Bacteria; kingdom Pseudomonadati; phylum Planctomycetota; class Planctomycetia; order Pirellulales; family Pirellulaceae; genus Bremerella; species Bremerella sp. JC817. Next base: position 258,351 of record NZ_JBFEFG010000268.1, read on the forward strand.
GCTGATGCTCGTCAGGCCCGGAACAAGGCATACGATCAAGCCAAAGAAATCATGGTCATGCGCGAGCTCGACGAGCCTCGGCCAACGTTCTTATTGGCTCGCGGATCGTACGATGCCCCGGCCGATCCGGTGAGTCCGATGACGCCATCCGCTTTGCCACCTTTCAACGAGCAATGGCCAACGAATCGATTGGGCCTGGCTCAATGGATTGTGGATCGAGAGAACCCACTCACGGCGCGAGTTGCGGTGAATCGCTACTGGCAATTGCTGATGGGGGATGGTCTGGTGCGGACGCCGGAAGACTTCGGCAGCCAAGGCAGCCCGCCGACATATCCGCAACTGCTCGATTGGCTGGCCGCCGATTTCATCGAGCATGGTTGGGATGTCAAACGACTGCTGCGGCAGATCGTGACGAGCGCAACCTATCAACAGGCGTCGACGGCTTCGGCTGACAAGCTCCAGCGAGATCCCGAGAATCGTTTGCTGGCTCGCGGAAGCAAGTTCCGCATGTCGGCTGAAATGGTTCGGGACAACGCGCTGGCGACGAGTGGCCTGCTGGTCGAACAAATCGGTGGAGCCCCAGCCAAGCCGTATGAAGTATCAAGCTCGTTCAAGCCGGTCGGGCACGATCATGGTAACGGGCTCTATCGTCGTTCGCTCTATACCTTTTGGCAGCGGACCAGTCCGGCGCCAGCGATGATGACCTTCGACGCCTCCAAGCGAGACGTCTGTCAGTTGAAGCGAGAACGAACGTCGTCGCCGCTTCAAGCCTTGGTACTGCTCAATGGACCGCAATATGTCGAGGCAGCCAAGATGTTGGCGGCTTCAGTGCTGCAATCGAGTGAATCAGAAGCGAGTGAAGTTCAGATTCAAAAGGTCTTTCGCCTGCTGACCAGCCGGAACGCGACTACTGAAGAGATGGCGATCCTGACGCAATTATTCCAAGAACAACAAGAACACTTCGCCGCCCATCCCGATCAGATCGGTCAGCTATTGGGGGCGGGAGAAGCGAAGGTGCCTGAGAAGCTCGATCCAACGACGTTAGCGGCCCTCACGGTGGTGGCCAACATGGTGATGAACTTCGATGGCTGCGTGACGCGTCGCTAGGAAGGACCTCGAATCGCAATGATTACACGTCGACAACTGCTGCAATCGAGTGCGTGGGGCTTCGGTGGACTCGCTCTGGGCCAAATGCTGTCCCAGGACGCGGCTGCCTCGGAAGGTATCCTGTCGCAGCTCCACCACACGCCCAAGGCGAAACGGGTCATCTTTCTGTTTCAAGCCGGTGGGCCATCGCAGCTCGATCTGTTCGATCACAAGCCGCTGCTGAACCAGAAGCATGGCGAGCAGTTGCCTGATTCGATTCGCGGCGAACAGCGCTTGACCGGGATGAGCGGCAACCAGTCGAGCATTCCGTTGGCAGGTTCACCGTTCAAATTTGCTCAGCATGGCCAATCGGGCGCGAGCATCAGTGAATTGATGCCGCATACGGCTAAGGTGGTCGACGATATCAGTATTATTCGCTCGGTCCATACCGAAGCGATCAATCACGGGCCGGGCGTTACCTACATACAAACCGGTTCGCAGATTCCTGGCCGGCCCTGTATTGGCTCTTGGCTCAGCTATGGGCTGGGAAGCGAGAACGAGAATCTGCCGGGCTTCGTCGTGTTGGTGACGAAAGAGAAGGGGGGACAGCCACTCGCAGCGAGGCTCTGGGGCAATGGCTTCCTGCCGTCTCACCATCAGGGAGTTCAGTTTCGGAGCGGCGGCGATCCGGTTCTCTACTTGAACAGTCCCAACGGAATCGACCGAACGAGTCGTGAGAAGGCGCTGGCGAGTCTCGACCAACTTCATCGGCTGCAGCCCTCCGATTCGATCGTTGACACACGAATCCGTCAGTACGAACTGGCATTCCGGATGCAGGCCTCGATTCCCGAGGTCACCAATCTGACATCGGAACCGCAGCATGTTTTAGACATGTACGGTCCCGATGCGAGTAACCCGGGCACCTTCGCGGCGAACTGCCTACTAGCCCGGCGTCTGGCCGAGCAGAACGTGCGATTCATTCAGCTTTATCACCAAGAGTGGGATCACCATGGCGGCTTGCCAGGGGCGATTCGCAAACAGTGTAAAGAAACAGATCAACCTGCCGCGGCGCTCATTCAAGACTTGAAACAGCGGGGTATGCTGGATGAGACGCTCGTGATCTGGGGGGGCGAGTTCGGCCGCACGAACTACTGCCAAGGCAAGCTCGGGGCGAACAACTTCGGCCGCGATCATCATGGACGCTGCTTCACCGTCTGGATGGCTGGCGGTGGCATCAAGGGAGGCATGACGCTAGGCGCTACCGACGACTATGGGTTTAACATCACCGAGAATCCGGTTCACATCCACGACCTTCAAGCGACGATCATGCATGTAATGGGGATCGATCACGAGAGGCTAACCTTCCGGCATCAGGGACGCGCCTTCCGGCTGACCGATGTTCATGGTCATGTCGTGAAACCGATTCTGACTTAGCCTGGCGACTAGTCTTTAGACGTTGTTACGATTGCCAACCCAGACTTCGAGCAAATAAGCCACGCCAAAGGTCAAGAAGTAGACGGCAAGGACAGCAATGAAGAAAATGCCTTCATACGCTTTGTTGCTCGACGCAAACGGATTCACGACCATGGTCAGCAGCAGCATCGGAATGAAAAGCAGCATCGACAACACAGGTGCGTAGTATCGCTTCGATTCGGTCGGGGCTAGGTGTCGGTTGTCTCTCATCTTCTGAACCCTTTACGGCAGCCCTTGCCCTGGACCAGGGTTTCTACCGAAGTTCCATTTCGGCTGCCTCTATATAGAAAACGTTCAACGAGCCGGCACGCGTCGCTGGCAGAAGCATTCGTGGTACGGTCATTTTGCCGTAAAGCGACACCGATCGCGCCGTCTATAGCGATTGTATCGGCGCATGAAAAAGGAACCGCTGGATGAGCGGTTCCTTTGATATTGGCTTCGAGCAGACCGAAAAACGGTACTGCTGGCGATCGCGATTACTCGTCGTCGGCTCGCATCCAAGGGGTCAGAACAGGAGCGTAGTCCAGGACTTCTTCAGCCTGGAAGTAGAGATCGATTTCACGCGAGGCGGCGTCGGGGCCGTCCGAAGCGTGAACCAGGTTCATCTGGCGGCTGCTGCTGAAGTCGCCACGGATCGTACCGGCGGCAGCCTTCAAACCACTGGTGGCACCCAGCATGTCGCGAACAACCTGAATGGCTTCGAGACCTTCCAGCACCATGGCGACCACTGGGGCGGCGGTGATGAAGGCTTCCAGGCCAGGATAGAATGGCTTGCTGACGTGTTCGGCGTAGTGCTGCTTGGCGAGATCCGGGGTAATGCGGATCAGCTTCATCGCCACAATGTTGAGGCCCTTGTCCTCGAAACGGCCGATGATGCGACCAATCAGACGTCGTTCGACACAGTCAGGCTTCAACAGAACCAGCGTACGTTGCATTGCTTCAAACTCCAGGGACAGTAGTGAGAAGGCGGATTCTAGCGAATTCGCGCAACGTCCTCAACCAGGAGTGCCGCAACTACCGGGGAACTTCACCAGAGATTGGCCGAGCCAAGGTCGGCGAACCAACGCCGTAAAATGCCTGTTTGGGCAGTGCCGGGGTGGGCGTTGGGATCTCGATCACTTCGTTGGGCACGACCTGAACCGGATAGTAAGGCTGGTAGGTCGAAAGCCGCTGTTCGTGGTGGGTCGGGCGATTCCAGGCATCACCCTTCGAGTGGTAGCCGTCGCTCCAAAACTCACCGAAAAATCGCATCACGCCATTCCAACCAGCCTGGGCTGGGGCTGGGACCAGGATCGAACCCACCAGCAGAAAGGCGACCGTCAAGTTGATTGCACGCGACACGATACCGTACTCCGTTCCGAGATTTGCTTCGTACTAACGGTCTTATTCGACCGACTGCTGGCAGTGCCAGCACGCAAATCACGTTGAGGAGCCGATTTCAGCCGATCCGTTCGATCGGCTGGTGCGGCTAGGGAAGCTGTAGCGACGAAAGTGGACCGACAGCGGTCGTCGATGTCTTTCGCAGGTCGTACATTTCGAGCAACTGACCGATGTCGTCCAGCTGCACGTTCTGATAAGCCTCGACGGTCTCTTTGACCGTTTTCAGGCTCTTCCGCTGGGTCCAGCTGGAGCCAACGGAAAACAACCGGCTGGATGGCCGTTCGCTCCGGAGAACCACGTGCGAACAGACCTTGTTCTTGGCCTGATCGAGTTCTTTCTGAGTGACGCCACCGGTCATCAGCTTTTCAACTTCATGCTGCACGACGTCGAGAACCCGCTGCGCATCCTGAGGAGCACAGCAGACGTAGTTCATCATCACGCCACAGCCCTGGAACTCGTACGATTCCATCGCGGCGAATTCAGCCAGGCCTGGGTCGACCAGTTCCCAGAAGAATCGGCTGCCGACGTCATCTCCCATGATCGTCGCCAGCAGACGAGCCGCGTAGCGATTGGGATCTTCCGAGCCAGGCGATTCGGCCAACTGGATAATGTACTGCTGGATCGAGGTCTCTTTGGTGACGAACTGGAAGTTCGACTGACCGACAGGTCGGACCGTGTTCCGGCTGACGTCGTACCTCTTCCAGTCGCCGCAAAGCTGATTGGCTTGTTCGATCAGGGCATCGAAGTCGACGTTTCCGGTAGCGACCAGCGTCATGTTGGTTGGGCTGTAACGCTGCTCGAAGTACGACATCATCTGCTGCTGGCTGAGCGCGCCGACCGACTCTTGCGTTCCGAGCACGCTGTTGCCGAGTGGATGCGAACCAAACCAGGCAGCCATGCTCTTTTCATGACCACCGTAGGGCGGTTGATCGTCGTACTTCATGATCTCTTCGAGGATCACCTTCTTCTCGGTGTCGAAATCCTCTTGCCGCAGAGTGGGCCGCATGATGTCGGCCAGCAAATCGACGATCTGGTTTTGCAATTCGGGAAGGACGACGGCGTAATAGACCGTTTGCTCTTCGCTAGTGAACGCGTTCGATTGAGCGCCCAACTCGTCGAGTTCGCGGTTGACGTCTTCCGCCGATCGACGCGCGGTTCCTTTGAACACCATGTGTTCGAGGAAGTGGCTCACGCCAGCGACTTCGTCCGATTCATCGCGCGAACCGGTCTTCACGAAAAACGCCGTGGCCAGCGAATAGGCATTCGGATTGACTTCGGCGACAATCTCCAAGCCGTTATCAAGCGTCGCTTGACGAAATTCCACTCGGAACCTCCAATCTCTTTGCACCGATGGTCGTTACCCGATAATTCTTCGGCGGGTTTGCCGCGACATAGGCATTGATCGTTTCGACCGTAATGCCGTCGACGATCGCTTCCAATTCGTCCATCTTGCGGATTCGTCCGAGATGGTACCAATCGGCCGCCAGCGACGATGCCCGCGAGGAACTCGATTCCTGCTGCATGACGATCCCGCTCTTGAATCGTGCCTTCAGTCGCGTCAGTTCATCCTGACGAACGCCCTTCGGCAGATCGTTGAATTGCTCGATCATCACGTCGAGCGTCTCTTGAGCCCGTTCGGTGCTGGTCCCGGCGTACGCCAGAACGGCACCTTGCGTCTTGAGTGAATTGCATGAGGCATAAACCGTATAGCACAGCCCACGCTTCTCGCGAACTTCGCTGAACAACCGCGAGCTCATCCCGTCGCTCATGATGCCAATCGCGGCACGTGCCTGGTAAAAGTCCGGGCTCGAAACGGGAATCCCTTCAAAGCCCAGGCCGACATGCGTCTGGCTCGATTCAAACGGAATATGGACATATTCAGGGAGCTTCGACCCCAAGAAGTTCTTCTGGCCAGGGCTCGACTTCCAGTTGCCAAACAGGGCGGCGATCTCGTCGCGAAGCTGGTTCCAGTCGAAGTTACCGGCGACGGAAATGATGGTCTCGTTTGGGCGGATCCAGGTATCGAAGTAGGACTTCGCGCCTGATTCTGTCAGCGACTCGACCGAGGCCAACGTTCCGGTCGGGTGCCAACCCCAAGGGTCGGCATACATCTGCCGACGCAAGCTGAGCATTGCTTGTTGGTGCAGGTCATCTTCCAAGGCTCGCAGCTCTTGGAAGCACACCTGTTTGGCGTCTTCAAATTCGTCCGCCAGAAAATGAGGCCGCAAGATTAAGTCGGCATAGAGACCCAGCGTTGGCCTCAAATTGCCAGCGAGAAGGGCCCCACTGAAGTTCAAGTGACTGCTGGAAACGCCGCCGCCGCGAGCAACGCCCAGGTTATCGAGCGCTTCGACGAACTGCCGGCTATCAAATTGTCCGCAGCCGCGCTGCATCCAGTCGCACAGCAGATTGGCAACGCCTCGATTTGACTCTTCTTCTCGCTGTACGCCTGCCGGAATAGCAATCGAAAATGCTGCCGATTGCAGCCAGGGCATGGACTCCGCGAGGAGGGTCAATCCGTTGTCGAAGCTCTCGGAGTAGATGGTCGAACGCACGTTTTTGCCGTCGCTTCCCGCTGTTGCAAGGGTGTTCGGAAGGAGTTACCTCGATGGGCCAATCCCCGATTAAAACGGCCGGAACATTTCCCTACAAGACCCAGTCTGACTGGTTAGGCCTGGGTGGTGGTTTGGACGGCGCCCATTTCCACCGCTTTATAGACAGTGGAGGCGATCCGAAAACCAAGCCGCTGATAGAGCCGAATTGCACCCAGGTTCTGCGAAGTGACTTCCAGGGAAGCCTTGGGCATCTCGTGGTCGCGGAAACCGTGGAGTGCACGTAGTAGCAGCACCGCACCGATTCCCATCCCACGAAATCCAGGGATCACCCCCAGATTCTGAATCGAACCATTTCCTTCACGATCTCGGACACCTTGAATGGTGGCGACGGGTCGCCAGTCACCCATTTGCGGATCGTCAAACTCTACCATCCAGGTTGCCGCTGGCAGAAAGCCATCCCGCATCGAAATCTCGCGCATCAGGCGGAAGCAGCCTTCCGCATCCCCCAGACAGGGAAAGACGTTGGCATCGACCTCGAATCGAAAGCTCTGGAACTTCACCTCTGCGTGCCGCTTGAGAATCTCGGCCGACCATGGCACCAGCCGATATCCGACCGGTAACGGCGGTTCTTCGGGGAGATCTTGCAGTGAGATCTCCATGCGGAATCTTTTGAAGTAAGTAAGCGCCACTGGCTCTATTTCCAGGAGAAGTCACGCGCGAAAAAGTACGCTCTCGAAGTTCTATCTTAGCTCTTTTTTGAGCAAAAAGCGACGAACATTTTCGCGTGCCAGCAGTCCTAGTGGGCGGTATCAGCGGTCGGAACGCTCGAAAATACCTGGGCTTTTTGATCCCGGGCCCAATCTTCGCGATCGTAGGTAATCACCGAGGTATCGGTTTCCTGGACATCCAGCCGGACCAGTTCAAAACCCATCTCGGTGATATCCGTAAACAGCTGGTAAGCCAGGTTCTCGACCGAGGTTGGCCCTTGGAATTCACGCAGTTTGAACTCCTCGCCGTGAACTTCCATATGCTGCTTCAGGGTGGCATACAGCGGATCGTGGACGTTGATCAGCATCCCGTGGTCGTAGTGCTCTTTGAGAAACGGGCCGATCTTGTCGTCGAAGTCCGAGAACAGCGTCGAGTACGAACCAGTCCGCTGCACCTCGAAATGGCAGACAATTCCGTAGCGATGCCCGTGCAGGTTACGGCATTTGTCCTGCAGCTCTTCATTCCGGTGAGCGGCGTAAAACTTGTACTCTTTGCGAATAATCATCGCGAACTCCAACTCCATCGTTAAACCCTGGCACGCACGATTGTTTCGGCTTCGCCGCAAAAGTACAAGCGATCTCCCACGAATTCGTACCGAACCGGAAGATTTGACCGTACTCCTTACCAGTTTTTAACTTCCATCCCCCCGCTCGTTGACAACCGCCAGACCTGCCCCCTAATATTGAACAAACCCAAGTCCCCGTAGCTCAATTGGATAGAGTGTCGGCCTCCGAAGCCGAAGGTTGCAGGTTCGAACCCCGCCGGGGATACTTTTTTTGCTGTAATGACTTAGGTCAATTTATCAGGGGCCTAGCTATTTCGTCTGGTTTCTGTGAGCCATCAAGTTAGTTGCGGGATAAGAATGGTCCGCAGGTTTCGGCCCCTGAGAGTTCCATTTCCATCAGGGGACGTTCACGAATTTGAATTGCCCGGAAACTGATCTCAGAGCGATGTTCTTCGTGAGGCAGAGGTGAATCCGGACGATTCGTCCACCTAGGCCTTCTTCCGTTCTGCCAAATGCCCACCTCACCGGCGATTCAGTTCCACCATTGCTTTACCCATGGCTTCGCCGACGTCCATGTACGTCTCCGCGTTGCCTCCGTAGTGGCCGTTCGATGCGCCGCCGTGGCTGATGGGGTGCGTGTAGACAGTAGCCACGTTCCCCTGGAACTCAGGGTATTTGCTGCTTCGTCCGTCGACTGCGAGTTGAGCATTCAGGATCAGACCCTCGTTTCCGGTGGCTCCTTGTGCGGTTTGGCCGAGTGTCGCACAGACGAACTTGGCGTTAGGTGCTTTGAAATCTTGGCGAAGCTGCTGAATGAATCGCACGAGATTCGCTTCGTAATGACTGGCGAGACCTGCGTCATAGCGATCTTTGTCTCCTTGCCAAAAAAAGAACCCCGCGATTTCGTAGCTGGTTGCGCCAGGGTAGTACTTTTCGAGTTCAGATAAGACTTGCTTGGCGTTGGCGATGTCACCGTCGTACTGCATGCCTGCGTACCAGGTGATTGGCTGCGGCTGGGTACCTTTCTCCCAGCGCATGGGCGATTGCTTGTAGCCTGCGTAGGTCCAGGTCTTTCCCTTGTCCTCGAACTCGTAGCATTCGCTGCCTGGTGGCAACAAGTCCCAACCGAGCGAACGGTTGCCGATGCAGCTCTTCAGAATCAAAACCGGGGCATCCGTCGCATCGCCCAGGATATGGCCGATGCCAAGTTCCGGACCAATGGTACGTCCTTTCACCGTCATCCATTCGTTATTTAATTGCTTCATGGGCTTAGTGCCACTCCCCATGACTCGCACATTGCGAACGTCATTCCGCTCGCTCCAGTTCCCTTTCTCGTCGATAAGATAGGGGTATTTTCCCTTTTGCTTCACCGCGTGTTCCAGCGTGCCGTCCGTCTCAGCCGGTCCAATTTTCCCGGCTCCGACCATATTCGATTGACCGAGCAAGATGTAAACCTGAACCGGCCTCGTCTCATCCACACCTTGGGCACTAGTTTCCGATGGCGAACGCTGCCCCTCCTGGGCAGGCGAGGATGCACACAGCACCACGAAGAACAGAGGCGCAATGCAGTAAGCGAGACGAGTTCGGATGAAAGGGATCATACGACGGCTCCAGGTGGGTTGGTTGAGAAGAGGCAAGAGGGAGGCAGGCCGAACCGCGAACAGGTCCAAGCTGCCTGCTCTCAACATACCGAAGCAGATCGCTAAACTCGACGAAAAAAACGTAGAATCACGCGCTTTCCGAGGGAGTGCCCCCTGAGTGAGCGGAGCCTGGAAGGCAACTGCGGCCCAAAGAATGGACGCATGCAAAAGCTTCGAGCGATTATTCGCTCCAGTCGACTAGTTGCGGGCCTGTCCGTTGCTCTCCATCAGCTCACGAGATTCGCTGTAGCGGGCGTTGCGGACCCAGGTGCTCGAGCGGAATGCTTCGAGGAATCCAGGAGAGATTTCTCGGCAGCCTTCTTCGCAGAGGGCGTGGTATGTTGGATGCGGCAACATTTCTGGGTCGATGGTCTTGCGGCCGTCGAAGCTTGCCTGCCGGCAAGAGAGAAAGTAGGTCAACCGAGGCGCCGCGTCCAGTTCATCCCAGGGAATCGACCAGGCGGGAACCAGGTCGTACGCGTACTCGCGGCTCACCAGCTTTTGCATGTCTTCCATGCGAAGTGAAAAGGCCATTCCATTGAACCAGTCTTCGATATGTTCGCTCGGGCGAGCGTTCAGGACGCCGAAGCTGTACTGGCATTTGCTGGGGCCGTAAACGCGACGCCCTTGAGGACTCATCACGTATTCGTAGATTCGACGGGCGCCCAGCACGACGGCAGGTCGGGCATCGCGAACCGTCTCGGTCGAGAACGTTCGCAACGCTGACTTGCGATTCATCAGGCTACCGTAGCCAACTAAGGTGATCTGCGTCCCAGCGGATGGAAACAAGATCTCAGCATCCCAAGGATAGAGATGTTCCACCGCTTCCGCAGGAGGACATGGCAAGATCAGGTCGGCGATCCGATCGAGCAGACGTAGCGCTTCTGATTGGGGAAAAATCAAGCTCGAAATCCTATCTACCGGAACCGTCGTCCTAGGTCTGTTTACCGTTCGCGATCTATCAATGCCGAAGACTATTTGGCTTTGCCGCTGCCTGCCCAGCGAACCCCTTCGGCCATGATCGAGTTGGGACCACCGGTCTTTTCGGGGTGAGGGCTGTAGCAGATCACTCGGCCAGCACCAAACATCGACCGGACAATCGCGTGCGTTCCGGTCATAGCTCCTTCAGGAGCACCTTTCTCCGCGATCTCCGAACCGTACGTGGCCAGCACTTCGTAGCCTGGCAGCGATGGGTCGTCATTCGGCACCAGCAAAGGCCCTTGGCCGTAATAGCATGGCAGCGACTCCTTGTCCGCCTTCAGTAATTCGCTTCCGGTCGGCGATAGTTCCAGCGAAACGGTGCCAGTCCCTCGATCCCAGTGCGAACGGTCCCAAACCTTGGCGTTGATTAGACCGAGTGACCAACTGTAGTGGGAAGAAGCGAGGTAAGAGCCAGCACAAATGCCGACGTAACCGCCGCCGTTGTCGACATACTGGCGAACGATCTCGCGTCCTTTGTCTTCCAGGTTCTTTGACTGTGCGCTGCCCGATCCGCCCGGCATGATGAGCACGTCGAAATCATCCAGTATGCCATCGCGAATCTGCTGCGGCGTGACGACCTTCGATTCAAAACCATTCTTGGGAACGAGGAACGCCTGCAAGTTCTTCGGCCCCGTAGCCGACCCGCCACTATGATCGTAGATCGCAACACGAACCAGGGAAGGGGAGGCACCGCCGGAGTTGGTCTCGGCCAATGCCGGCAATGCGGCAAGCAGCGTCAGCAGGAGACCGCCGACAAGGCGTTGGACGAACGAACGAGTTGGAGTGAGAGGTTGTAAAGCCTTCATATCGATTCTCGGAGGTTACGAACGTGGATTGGAGGTGTGACTACCGACAGCCGACAGCTTAGTTTGTCGCCGAAGTTGCTAGTGGCGTGCCGAATTCTGGAGGAGCAGGCGCGGTGAGCTGCAAGGCTGCGTTCTTCTCGTCGATCAGTTCCTGCTGCATCGCCTTCATGGCATGCTCGGCTGCTTTGGTTTGCAGCACTTTCACATCGGCCACTTTGATCCCTTCTTTGGCCCAACGTTCTTTTGCTTCGAGCGTGACCGAAATCAGATGGTCTTCGGTGCTCCACATGTCTCTCCACATGCCAGCCAGGCCACTCGTGAAGACACCATCTCGATCAGGCGTCAAACGCCAGTCGCGAAGTGAAATCGCGATCTCGCCGATTTCGCCACCCTTTTCGTCTTCCAATGGATCGGCGACGTGACCAATTGGGAAGACAGGAACGGCGATCGAAAACTTCGGGTCACCCAGCATGGTCCACATGGTCGTCAGCTTGGGACTTTCGCCCGGCTTGACTCCGTGAAATACCACAGCCGAAACGGTGGTCGTGCGACTGATAGTACTTGTTGTGGCGATCGATTCCGGCATTTCGCCAGTGGGACCATTGATGGTGCCTGCATACGCTTTGCCTGAATCGTCACTCATATCACGACAGCATTGGCGAACCACTTCTTGCAGATCGATCTTGTCGGATGCACACAAATCCAGGATGTCGCGAGCCCTCAGGTAACGCTCGGCTGAGTAGATCTTGTCGAGTTCTTTCCGAGTCGGATTCGCTTCCAATTGCTGAGCAGTGGTCGAGAAATTCGATCGGACAACATAGCCATCCGGAGTCACCACGGGATCGTTCGCATTGAACAACTTGTACGTCTTTGGACCAGTCTCGAAGAGAACGGCACCGCCATGGGCATCGATCACGCCGAAGTTCGCAATTGTGGATCGTCCCGAGACGTTGGTCTCTTCCAACAAGCGTCGGAAGTCATCGACGGTGGCACACGTTTGCAGGGCCATTCGCATCAGCGAGCCGTTGCCTGGGCCAGAGGTGTCTTCTTTGATGGCGAGGTCGCGGCTGAGCGAGTTCTCGATGCAGAAGCCTGCTTCGTTGACACCCATCCAAACGGTCGATCGTTGTCCGGCGTTCACCACGGCGACCGCTTTGTACTTGCCACCGGTGATCACTGCGACTTCATTATGAAGACCAGTGCTCGTGTCGCGATTCTTCCATAGCAGAGGTCGACCGTCGGCAGTCACCTTGCCGCTGATCACTGCGGTCGTGCAGGCCTTCGCATCGGCGGCGAGCAAAGCCACCGCGAATAGAAGCCACATCGAGGGGTAGGCTTTTCGCAGAAATTGGGGCTTCATTGACACTCCTTGTTTTGGCGTAGAACCGCGTAAATGGTTCAGTTCTCTGACAAAAAAGAATCAACTTGTGCCTGATTTATGGGCACAGTCTGCTTTCGTATCAGGAAATATGCCCAAGATCCGGAGGTGGAACAATGTTCTTCTGCGCATACCAATATTCGATTTTTGCGGCTTGCCCGAAGAAACACACCGAATTGACCGATTCACTCTTTTATGGCAGCGCGTGGTATCCTCGAGAACTAAAGTTGGCCCGCGAATTGCATTTCATGTTCGACTCAGACAGAACGAGCAATTAGTTTTGCTAAGAAGACGAACCCCACCTCCCCACAGCTTGAAGGCGGCTCATTGATGATCCAGCGCATTCCGGCTTATCCCGACCGACTCCGCATTGCTCTATTGATTCTCAACGAGAGTCACTGGAGTCGATCCATTCTCGATGGCATTGCTCGCTTTGCCTTGGAGCATGGAAACTGGGATTTTTGGATGCATCCCCGTGGCATCGGGGCTCCCCCAGCGCTGCCAGATGACTGGCGAGGTCATGGAGTCATTTCGCGAATCTCGAATGAATCGCTTCGCCAATCGATCGCTCAGCATCAGTTGCCGACGATCAATGTTTCGTGGCATGGCGTGCACAGCCGTCGCTTTCCAAAAGTGATTGCAGATCCTTCCGGCGGTGGAAAGATCGCGGGCGAGTTCTTCGTGCAGCGTGGCTTCGAGAACATTGGCTATATCGGTCCACCTCTGTGCTACAGCTATCAGGATCAGGTCTTGCCGGAAGTGGTCAAAGCGGCGGAAGACGCTGGCTGCCGAACCTATCAGTTCGCGCCCGATCCAGCTGCACCTCAGCCTGACTTCGACTTCCAGCGGCCACGCCTGGTCGAATGGGTCCGTTCGCTGCCGAAGCCCGTTGGCATCGTGGCATGGAATACGATCCAGGCCCGCGAGATCATTCTGACCTGCGGTGCCGAGGGAATTAACGTTCCAAACGACGTCGCAATTCTCGCGGTGGAAGACGATCCACTCGTTTCCAAGCTTTCGCCAATTCCGATTTCGTACATCGAACAACGCGTCGAACAGGTCGGCTACGAAGCGGCCAAAGAACTGCAGCGCATCATCGGCGGAGGCGATCCCAGCGACGAGCCGATATTGATCGCACCGGAAGGGATCGTTGAAAAGGCCTCAACCAATACCGTCTTCGCCAGCGACGCCCTCGTTCGTCAGGCGGTTCAATTCATTCAACGCAACAGTGACATTGCGATTACCGTTTCCGATCTGACACGGCATCTCGATGTTTCACGTCGTTCGCTCGAAGAACGCTTCCGTAAAGTGCTTAAGCGATCGCCTGCGGAAGAGATTCGGATGACCCGGTTGAATGTGTTGAAAGCTCATCTTCGACAGACCGGACAAACCTTAGCCGAAATCAGCCAACAGGCTGGTTTCAGTTGCGAAAACGCGATGTTGCGGTTCTTTAAACGGATGACCGGGATGACCCCGGGCGAGTTCCGCCGTAACCATCCGCAAGACCTGCTGGATAACGCTAGTTAGGGTGTGCGAACCAGCCTGCAGAGCCTTCTTGTGTCAAGCTTTGCGGGGCGTGGAGCTGTCCTACACGCGTTGTTGCAAAATCCGTTAATCATTTTGCGCGAAGGTCCCTAGGGCGACTCTGCCATCGGTTCTATGGTTGTCAGTGCCGTCGTTCACAAAACGATATCGCAATCAGACGCCAGCAAATTGTTCCTTCTTCGGTTGACCCATGGCAAAGCACCACTTCGCAGTTGTAACTGTATCCGGAATTCTTTTGATGCTGATCGTGGGTAGTCTCACTGGCTGCTCTGAAACACCTTCGTACGACATGCGACCTGCGAAAGGGGTCGTGCAACTCGATGGCAATCCGATCGAGAACGCGAATGTTGTTTTTCACTCGGAAACCGGCCCGCGAGCTTTCGGTACCACCAATGCCAACGGCGAGTTCGAGTTGAATACTGGAGACCAAGGTGCCGGTGTTGCGACTGGTGACTTCCTGGTGAAGATTGTCTCGACCAGTGACACCAAGACTTCCTCCGGCAAGGCGGTAAGCATCTCGCCACTGTACGCTGAGAACGGCGTGGCCGTCGTGACAGTGAGCGAAGGGGCGGAAAACCATTTCGAGTTCAATCTGAAAAGCAAGCCGAAGCGTGGCGACTACCTCGACGATAACTCACTAGCTGAACCGTAGTCAACAAAACGCTCATTCGCCAGCTGAACCACCCTACGCGACCTTGGCCTGGATCGTGAGGCGCCCCCCTCGCAATCGTGTGGCCATGGTCGCGTATTTTTATTTAGAAGACCAGGCGTAACGGGAAGAGCTCGCAAAAGAGGTAATTCATTTGCGCAAACTTCCCTTATATCGGAACTGCTATTTTTCTTAACGTTTAAAGAAGCCGAATCGCGAATCCCCTTCCCACATCATGCCCCCAAAACCTGTTTTCATCCATGACATCGCGGCGGCCAATAAGGGACACGTAATGGGTAAACGACAACTCGCCTCGAAGGCGAAACGAGCCGGTTTCACGTTAGTCGAACTGCTGGTGGTGATCGCCATCATCGGCATCTTGATCGCGCTGCTTTTGCCAGCCGTGCAGCAGGCACGCGAAGCAGCACGTCGATCGCAGTGTCAGAACAACCTCAAGCAGATGGGGTTGGCGATGCACAACTATCACGACACCTACGGTTGTTTTCCGGCGGGCTTCTACCGTCGAAGTTACAGCTACTCGACGTTCTCGGGGCCGGGCTGGGGATGGGGGGCGATGATTCTGCCACAGATCGAGCAGAACAATCGCTACGAGGCACTGAACGTTATGAATCAGTTCGCGTCTGACGACCCTGCGATTCTGGAATACTCGCAGGGACTGATCTCGACCTATCGTTGCCCCAGCACACCTGGCGGCGACGTGAACCCAGAGTTCAAGAATTCCGACTCGGAACCATCGCACGGACTGTCGACGTATAAAGGTGTCTTCGGCGACTTGAACACGCAGTACAACTATCCTGATGATGACTGTGGCTACTACTCCGGAAGCTGCATCAACGGCGGCAACGGGATGTTCTCGCCGAATAGTGCCACCAAGTTCCGGGACGTCACCGACGGCACGACCAACACCGTCATGATCGGTGAAGTGCCATTCGGTCAGAATGGGACCCGTAACTCATCAGACGACTTGATCAAGTACTTGGGCGCCGTCTGGATTGGCGTCACAACCGGCGGTGCTTCCAGCAATGTCGCGACGCACCAGACATTGCGTGGTGTCACAAGCAGCGGAGCACAGAGCGCCGAATACAAGATCAATGGTACGAATCAGTACGGTTTCGGCTCGCACCATCCTGGCGGTGCTCAGTTCGTCCTGAGCGACGCCAGCGTTCGCTTCTTCACCGAAAACATGGATGGCGTGTCGGTCAATCGAATCGCCTCGAAAGACGACGGCCAGGTCATCGGCGAACTCTAAGTCGCCTGACTAAAAAGGAAGTACCTTTGCCCTTAGCGAGGTCCGTGAACGATTCATGGACCTCGCTTTTTTTATTTCTTGGATTCGACCCGTGAAGTTTCTGTGGATTTGGGCCAATAAATCGCACACCTTTTCCCCGTCCTGTGGTAACATCGCAGAACACCCCCGATGAGGGTCTTCGTGGTGGCCATGGGACTGCTATCCCTGTTCGGATCGATGAAAGCGATCTCAAAAAATCAAAGGGCTTGATTGTGTTAGCCCAGAAAATGCACTATGCGACGTTTGCGATTCACCTTCTCACTTGCTGGAATGCTATGGTTCGCCCTGGTCTCAGCGTCTCTGGACGCTCAGGAGCCGACACTTCCATCGGAACCGCCACGTTGCGCTTTGATTGAAGTAGGCGAGACTCCCGCCGGAGGTCTTGTCGAGGCCAACTTGCTCTCGCTCCCGGATAGTCGCTGGGTAGAACGAAATGAAATTCAAAAAGTCGTTGCCGAACGTGAACTGCAATCGATCTTTTCGGCCACTGCCGCCGAGCAGCGAGTCTCGGTGGGGCAGTCGCTGAACGCTGATGTCCTGATCATCCTGAAGACGCATACCGAAGGAAACCAGCAATTCTTCGATCTGGTCGTTTCAGAAACCAAATTTGGCCTTCGGCTCGTGTCAAGCCAGATGCCGATCGGTACCGATCCAACGGCCGATGCCGAGTTACTCACCATGCTGGCTACCCAGGGAATCGACAAGTCGCGGCAAGATCTACAACTCATATTCGCCATCCCACCGTTTGTCAGCGATGATCTGACCTACGAGCACGACCATTTAAAGGCAACGTATGCCAAGTTGCTGGAACAGATCGTTCTCGATTCGCCCAACGCCGTGGTCGTCGAACTGGAAGAAGCCCAGGCGATCTCTAACGAGCTGAAGGTATCGGCCGATCAAAACTCAATTCGCCGACGCCTGCCGATCTATTTGCTGGGAACGTTTCGGAACGAAGGGAAGGGGAGCGACCGCACCGTCCAGGTCTCGGTCCGTGTCGAACAAGGTTCCAAGCAACTCGAAGCGATTGAGCAAACGCTGCCACCATCCGAAGTGCCGTCGTTTCTGCGCGGCATCGCCACCCGCCTGGCAGAGTCACAAGGGATTGCCGCGATCAAGGTCGACACCGCGGAAGAGGTCGCACTGTTGAACCAGCAAGCGGAGCAGTTTCTTCGACTAGGGAACCTTCCGGAAGCATCGAGTCTCTTCGAGGCGAGTTTGCTAATAGATCCCGACCAGCAACACGTACACTTGAAACTGATTGAAATCCTTCCGCAAATTGCAGGCGCCTTGGCGCTAGATTTGGACCCGAGAAGCCTGTCGGCCCAAAAAGCGGCTTCTCCAGTTTTACAGCGTCATTGGGATCACATCGAAACCTTCGCCAACCGTGCGGAGCTTCAAGACCTTGCTCCGCTGTGGGACTACTTTCGGTCAAGAAGGCCCTTTTCAGCGTATGCCTTCCTGCATGATGGAACGCCAGAATTAGAACAATTCGTCGGGGAACAGTTCGCGTTCGAGAATCGAAGGCGTCTGCTGGCACGCCAACTTGTCCAGAGATATGCGGCCGCAAAACAGTGGCGCGGATGTTCCTGGATGCTGAATTTCGCCATCGCCGGAATGCCTCCGACGCACCAGTACATCGAACGCGCCAAGTTCATCCTGGAACATCAAGACGAACCAGACCTTCGGGCGCTGATGGAAGCGGTTCTACATCGGGGATACACGAAAGATATCCTGAAGAGCTGGGAAGGCCGGAATATTCTCACGCGGTTGAAGGAGGCTCCCAAAGCGAATGCACACTTAAAGCTTCAGGCGAACTCGATGCTGGTTGCGATTTCTGGGCCGGGCGATAAGCGAGAGCACAAGACGCATACCGATACCAACGCCGAATCGAAGCTCTCATTCCGGAAACTTGAAGAGACGTACGTCACGCTGAATGGTACCCAACGAGAATTGAGAAACATCTCAGAGGCATGCCCACTTCCCGACGGTGGCGACATTCTTTTCACAGGAGGCAGTTTCTTGTTGGCAATGCCCGGCAAGCCATTGCAGGAAGTCATCACTTGCCCTCCAAATCCTTACCTGCAGTCGATGCGATACGATGGTCGCTATATCTGGGTCGGCTTCAGTGTGCACAATCAGAAATGCCAAATCTGGGTGATCGATCCGCTTACGGCAGAGGCTTCTCCGATTACGGACGAAACTGGCCTTCCGTTGATAGCTCGAGACGAGATCGCAGCAAGCAATCTCTATATCCAGCCCGAGATTACGCTGGCTCCATATGCCCCTGGCAAAGCCATCGTTGCCGGATACGCGGGCCGAAGCTGGATCGCCGATGTTCATTTCGATCCAAACGGAAAGCATCATGTCAATGTTTTTCACGAAGCCAAGCGTATCGTCAACAACAAGACAATGGATGTCTCGCCTACGGATACCGATATCGCCTTCGGTGTCGCTGGTTCTCGCTGGCTGCATTCCGAAGATGGCAAAGGGGCCGTCCTGATTACCAGGAATTGCCAGGTCTATGAGGTGAACTTGTATCCCCTGGTGGTCGATCCTGAAAAGCTGACCGTCAGTACAGGACCACGCTACACCAACGGTGTCGGCGGCAATCGAACCACCAAAGATATGTACCAGGGTGCTACCTTTGCCGTGCGACCTCTTCCGCCAACGTACCGGCAACTCGGACTGCAACGAATTGGCTATCCAGATTTCGACGTCTCTACGGTAATCGCCGATGTGAAAGAGGGAGAGGTGCTCATAGAACCCCGCACCGGTGACGTGCATGTGATCGGCATGGAGTGGCAGCGTGGAAACCTTGAGGATGAATCGCTGGAATCGTTCGGCGAAGTACCATGGCTTTATCAAAACCATTGGGGGATATCACCCAAGTCTCCTCCCGTTCGCTTCGTTCGGGGCTCGCTACAACTGAATAACCTGTTGATGACCAACCGGTATGGTCCTGTTGTTCAGGCAAACGAAATCGAGGGCCCGTCAGGGACGCTTCAAGTGCTTTTCGATGGCTCTGGGGTCTCGTTGACGAATGCGCTGCGTGGCACCGTCGAAGCTTCGACACCGTCGAAGTCGCCGAACTATCCCCAGCTTCCCGTCGACTCCTATAAGAAGCTTACGGAGGATCGATTCGGAATTCGATCGCTGGCCTATTCTCCCGACAGTAAATGGATACTCACTGCGCGAGACAGGGGAACGAATTCCGTCCAGCTGTGGAATGCTCAGACCAAGCAGCTTGAGGCCAATGTATTTGACGACCCACAGGGAATGGTGCAAGTAGCGTTCAGTCGCGACGGCGAATATTTTGCTGCTGGAAATCGCGACGGTCGTATCGTCTTGTGGCAGACAAATGACTTGAAGCCGATTGCCGAGCTAGACGGACTGTCGAACGAAGTCATCGGAATCGCATTTTCGTGGCAAGGGGACCGGGTAGCGGCGATCAATCGCGATCGCGTTGGCCTCATTTGGAATGTCGCCGACGGTACAGAGCGAGCAAAGTTCCAAACTTCCAATATGGGTCTCGATCGTGTCGAATTCACACCCGACGGAAAGTATGTACTAACCAGCACACGGAACGATGAACCACGGCTTTACTCGGTCGAGAATGGAACTCAGGAAAGCAGTATCGAGTCGCTTTACTCCGTTGCTGGAGTGTTGCCTGGCGGCGAACTCGTCGGAATGGTTCCCAACGACGCCAACTCTTTGATCACCTGGAGCTTCCAATGGGGGCCGACGAAGGTGCTGCAAGAGACGGTCATTGGTCGATCCTTAGCGGTCTCGCCCGATGGTCGTTGGTCGTTGAAATATATCGTGAGTTCTCACGTGGGGGGCGAATTTCAGCAGGCCAACAAGGTCGAACTTTGGGATTTGGCAAATGGTAAGAAGGCTGCCGATCTTGGGAACTACACCCCTTCAACCCGATTCCTCTTCCGGCCTGATGGACAGGAAATAGCCATCATGCCCGAACAACGTTCTATCGAACTGGTTTCATTGAGGTCTGTTTTGAAAGCCTCCAAGACAACTCCGGAACCCAAGGAGTAAAAGAGCATGAATTGGTACAAATTGCTCGGACATCCTTACGTGATCGCGGCGATCGTTCTAGCAACGATTCCGAACTCCTCGCTGCTCGCGGCGGACGATGCTCCAGGCTCTGTTTCCGTCAAACCGGTTGGCGTTCAATCTCACTTTGCCGAAACAACGGCCCCGCTTCGTTTTCAATTCCACGCAACCAAGGCATTTGCCGGACGGGTTCTTTGGCAGTACGCGATTGGCTCGCGGACGGTGACACGAATCGAAGAGGCTCTGGAACTGAACGCAGGGGAGACCTCGACCATCGAGTTGACTGTCAGTCTGCCTCAGGTTCGCAATCGCACCATTCTGGAATCCGAAATTACGGCGGTGATTGTTGATGCTGCCGGTAACGAACTGACGAGTTCCAAGCAGGCCGTTTACCTGTTTCCAAAAGATCCGTACGTTGCCCGGCGTGAGTGGCTCAAGTCGCTCGACATTCAACTGTTCGATCCCGAAGGAAAGACGGCCAAGCGGTTCGAATCGGACGAGATTCCTTTCAACCGAATCACCAATGCGAATACCCTTGATAACCTGGAAAGCGGCATCCTGATCGTTGGCCATGGCGTCTCACTGAAGAAACAACGAGCCCTCGTCGGCAGCATGCTAACGTTGGCCGCGCGAGGCGTTCAAATCGTGGTGCTGGCCCCCAGTGATGGGACCCTCGATTACCCGACCCCTCAAGACGTCACTCGATTAAGCAAAATCACGTTTCAAAACCGTCAGGTGATATCGCAGCTCGATAAACGCTTCGACCCTGAGTTCGATCGCGTAGATGCCAACGAGAATCAGCCGGGCGGACTCGAGCTGACCTCGGTTCGAGGAGCGTTAAAGCTCGAAGTTGTCGAAGATGCCAGCGATTGGTGTTGGTGGCAAGCGAGTTTTGAAAGTGGCGGGAGCTGCACGATCTGCTGTATCGATTTAGAAACTACCTGGGAGTCGGCCCCTACGGCGCGATTCCTGTTCGCAAGCATTCTGGAAGAACTTTCCCCCGAACATCTCCCTAATTCCTCGGAGTAATAGCTGATGATCCGCAATTTAGTATTGGGCCTCACGTTGGTCCTCGGACTTTCAATTTCGGCGACCACCATCCAGGCCGAAGACGCCGTTTACCCGGCAGCCATCTTCCCGTTTCATGAACGAGGCGCGGATGTCGAAGGGCTTGGGACTCAGGTCTCAGATCTGGTCTTCGCCTCGCTGGTGACCGACCCAACCATGTACCTGGTCGATCGCGAAGACATGCATAAGCTTTTGCAGGAACAAGAGCTAACCGTTTCCGGAGTGGTCAATCCAGCGGAAGCTGTTCAGGTCGGTCAGCTGACTGGTGCCAAGCTGATTATTAGTGGCAGTGTCATTCAGGCTGGCAACAAGCTGGTGCTGGTGGCGAAGATCATCAGCAGTGAAACGAGTCGTGTTGCTGGTTGCAGTGCCAAAGGTGACGTCGATGGCGAAATTGATGCAATCGCAGAGGAACTCGCCGCGAGTATCGTGAAGGAAATCGAAAAGAACGCCGCAGACCTGGTTCCACCCCCGGTCGAACCTACCGATCGTATCGCTTCGATCAAGAAGGAACTGGGCGAAGCCACGCTGCCCATTGCCAAGGTGACCATCACCGAACATCACGTCGGTCGTCCTTCGGTCGATCCCGCCTGTGAAACGGAGCTTTCGTTCCTGCTGAAGGGTATTGGCTGCGAAGTGGTCGAGGCCAAATCGTCCGAGGCGAAGACGGCCGAAATCGTGTTCGTGGGAGAAGGCTTCAGCGAATTCACCTCCCGCGTGGGCAATCTGGCACCAGTGAAGGCCCGTGTTGAGATCAAGGCCTTGGATGCCAAAACCGGTAAGGTATTGGCCATCGATCGCCAGACGACGGTTGCCATCGACTTAAACGAACAAATCGCAGGCAAAGCGGCCCTGCAGGCGGCGACCGATGCGATCGCCCAGCGTCTGATTCCGAAGGCGATCAAAGCAAAGAACGAAGCCGCCGAAAAGTAAGAAGGCCGTTTTTGATACGCTGGTGTTCAAATCACCTTGCATGCAGGTGCCTCCCTTCTAGGGTGGTGCCTGTTTTTATGCGCTAGGATTTTTCCCCGCTGTTTTTTGGGAGGATTACGTCACGCGATTGTTGCTTCTCCCAGTTTTGACTGCCAGAGACACCGATTGGCCTGTTTAGGAAATTGCTCGAACGGATCCTACGGGAAGTGGTATCTTGAACACACCGCCAACAAGGATGATGAAATCTGATTTGGCCTGACGTGCGTTGGCTTGTCGTAGGGCTCGCCGTAGAATTCAGATTATTGGCACCGTAAGTCGAGATTCCCCATGTTCATGCAAATTGAATCGCTCCTCGGTCAGCTTTGGGATCAGTATCGCGAAATCAATCCCCAGGCCGATCGAATTCATCAGCTTCTGACGGCCCGTGGCGAGTCGATCGAGAACGATCACGTCGCCTTCCGTACGTTCCAGGACCCACGAATTGGCGTCGACCAACTAGCTGTTCCTTTTCTGGAAGCGGGCTACCAGGAAGGTGGCGAGTATCACTTCGAGGAAAAGAAGCTCTTCGCCAAGCACTATCAGCACGCCGACCCCGGCCTGCCGAAGATCTTTATCAGTGAATTGCTGCTGGACGAGTTTCCGACCGACGTTCGCGAGACGATTGACAAGCTGCTCGATCAGATCCCTGCTAATCTTCCCAGTCCGCTGTGCACCGCAGGTCGACTGTGGGAAGTTAGCTACGCTGACTACCAGGCCCTCAGTGATAAGAGCGAGTACGCGTCGTGGATGGCCGCGCACGGTTTCTGTGCGAATCACTTCACGATCTTTGTGAACAAACTGAAGACGATTGACTCGCTAGAACAGCTTAACGACCTGCTTGTCGCCGAAGGCTTCGCATTGAACACAGCAGGTGGGGCGATCAAAGGTTCGCCAGAGGTTTACCTCGAGCAGTCATCGACGGTGGCGTCCAAAGTGGACGTACCGTTCCAAGATGGCACGCACCAGGTGCCTGGCTGCTATTACGAGTTCGCCCGGCGTTATCCCATGCCGAGCGGAGAATTATTTGAAGGCTTCGTCACCAAGAGTGCTGACAAGATCTTCGAGAGCACCGACAAGAAGCTTCAGCAATAGGCCTGTTCCGTTTATGGGAACAGACCACGCTTGAGCTTCGCTTCGGCGACTCGTTCGATCCCTTCGATCAACGCCGCGGTACGGAAGTCGACGTTCTGGCCTTCGCTGCGGGAAAGTGTCCGCTGGAAGGCATCGACCAGAATCTTCTTCAGCCGCGAGTTAATCTCGTCCAAGGTCCACATGTAGTTTTGGGTTCCTTGGACCCATTCGAAGTACGAAACGGTCACACCACCGGCGTTCCCCAGAACGTCCGGCACCACGAAGATGCCACGTTCTTTCAGGATTTCGTCCGCTTCGAGCGTCGTAGGCCCGTTCGCACCTTCCGCCACCATCTTGCACTGCAGCCGCTCGGCATTATGCTCGGTGATCTGATTCTGCAGAGCACATGGCGCGAGGATATCGCACTTCAGCTCTAACAGCTCGTGGTTGGTGACTTCATCGGCGTGTGGGTAGCCTTTCAGCACGCGGTTCTCTTCCGCGTATTTCAGAAGATCCGTGACCGAAAGTCCCTTCGGGTTGTAAAGCCCGGTCGAGACATCACTGACGCCGACCACCTTCACTCCCAGCTCTTCTAGCAGCCGAGCCGTGTTACTACCGACGTTACCAAACCCTTGGACGACCGCAGTCGCCCCTTGCATCGATAAGCCCATGACCTTGGCGGCTTCTTCGACGACGTAGACGAGCCCACGGCCAGTCGCTTCACGACGACCGAGCGATCCCCCCAGCGCCACCGGCTTGCCGGTCACAATCGTTGGAACGGAATAACCCATCTGCTGGCTGTAAGTGTCCATCAACCAGGCCATGACCTGTTCGTTGGTTCCCATATCGGGAGCCGGAATGTCCTTTTCCGGGCCGATCATTTCGATGATTTCCATCGTATATCGGCGTGTCAGTCGTTGCAGTTCGTGCCCGGTCAAATCGGTCGGGTCGATTCGCACGCCCCCTTTCGCGCCGCCAAAAGGAAGACGCATCAAGGCACATTTCCAGCTCATCCACATCGCAAGCGCGGACACTTCGCCGAGTCCGACATCTTCGTGATACCGAATACCACCCTTAGTCGGCCCCATGGTCAACAGGTGCTGCACCCGATAGCCGAAAACGGTTTCGACATGGGTGTAGTTGTCTTTCCGAAAAGGAAGCGTGACCACCAGAGTTCGTTGCGGGAAGAGCAACCGTTCGCGTAGGTTTTCGTCGAGGCTCATGATCTGAGCCGCCTTCAAAAACTGCTGCTGGGCCAGATGCAGCATCGGCGAGTTCCACTCTTGCTGCTCGGCATGGGTTCGTTTCACTGCCAGACGGAGGGAACGGGCCAGCCGATTGCCGTCGATCTTGCCTTTGATCAGGTAGTCCTGGGCTCCTGCTTCCACGGCTTTTGCGGCCATAGAAACGTCGTCGTTTCCAGTCAGAACGACGACAGGAATACCATTGGCGGCGTGATTCATCCGCAGAAAGGTTGCTAAACCTTCACTGTCAGGCAGCGTGAGGTCGAGCAGAACGACTTCGACCTTATTGGCATCGAGAAAGTTCAGACCGGTCTCGAGCCGATCAACGGTATGGGTATGGAATTTGGTCTCGCCGGCGCTGGCCAAAAGCTCTTCAATAAGCTTGGCCTGCATCGGATTGTCTTCGACAACGAGAACGCGAATTTCCGACATTGCTGGCTCCGGTCCGAATGGATGAGGTGTCGGGCGACAGGTTGAAATCGAAATACGTCCGAAAGCATTCTATGGCATACAATGTCTTGCGGCGCGACTAATCTCTATCAAAGTCTTTTCGGCAGGATCGCCATGGCACTGGAATCGGAAGTTCAACCCATTTTGTCCTGGCTGCAAAATCAGCAGCCAGCCATGGAGTCGAAACTGGTCACATGGGCTGCTATCAATTCTGGCACCCATAACCTGAACGGGCTATCTCAGATAATCGAAGTCGTTCTTGAAGAATTAGCCGAAATTTGTGAAGAGGTTCATACCCAGAACGTTTCGCCCCGGACCATGGTCGATGCCCATGGCGACCTGCAAGAACAGCTTCTTGCGCCAGGGTTGATCGGCATCTGCCGCGCAACTTCGCCACACCAGGCGATCCTTGCGATTCATCTGGATACCGTCTATCCGGCCGATTCGTTTTTTCAAAGGGTCACTGTGGAAGCTGACCAGATACACGGCCCAGGCGTTGCCGACGCCAAGGGAGGTGTCATCGTTTTGCTAACCGCGTTGAGAGCGTTCGAGCGGTATGTGGCTACCAGCGGCAACAACCATTTGGGCTGGCGCGTGGTGCTGAACTGTGACGAGGAAATCGGCTCGCCAGGATCGGCGGAGCTGTTCCGGCAGTATGCAGTCGGCGCTGATTTTGGATTGTTGTTCGAACCTTCGCTGCCCAATGGACATCTGGTTGGAGTACGTAAAGGTTCCGGCAATTTCGAGATCGTCGTGCGTGGTCAGTCTGCCCACGCAGGCCGCGAGTTCTCGAAAGGCCGCAACGCGATTATTGCCGCAGCCAGGCTGGCACAAACGCTGCACGACCTTAACGGACATTGGCCTGAAACGACGATCAATGTGGCGAAGATCGACGGAGGTGGCCCCAGCAACGTCGTCCCAGACACGGCGGTTGTTCGCTTCAACATTCGTTACCCGACGGTGGAAGTGGAACGGCAATTTGCCGAGGAGCTCGACCGGCTGATCCGCTCCCCAGACGAGGGAATCACGCTGGCATTGCATGGCGGGTTCTTCGCCCCACCCAAACCAATGACAACGGAGCAGGAAGAATTCTTGCGGACTGTTCAAGCTTGTGGCAAGACACTTGGCTTGAACTTGGCCTGGGAGTCGACCGGAGGGGTCTGCGATGGCAACCGTCTGGCGGCCCTGGGTGTGCCCAATGTCGATACGATGGGGGTTCGGGGTGGCAACATTCATTCACCCCAAGAGTACATGCTGCGAGACAGTCTGGTCGAGCGTTCGCAGCTTACGTTTTTGACGCTGGTCACCATGGCTGAAAGGTTTCGACAAGCCGATCTGCAGTAGGCGGCGTAGAATAGAAGTAGACCCTCATCATGCACGAAGGAGGCCCCGATGGATTCTCAACCGTTGATAGCGCAAAGGCTTCTCTCGGATCCCCGTGTCGCGGAAGCAACCCGATTGCTGCAAGCCGCGCTCGAAGAGCATTCGGCGGAACTCGCTCCGCGCGGGCCGCTGCCGGAACTCGCCGACTCGTTTCAAAAGTCGCTGGATGAATTCGCAGCGCTCCGCGGCAATGGGCTATTCTTTCCCTATCTCGCAACGGGAGCAGGGCGGGGTGCCTTAGTTGAGCTGACCGATGGGAGCGTGAAGTACGACATGATTACCGGGATCGGTGTGCATGCGATGGGGCATGCCCATCCCCAATTGATGGCGCAGCTCGTCCCGGCGATGCTCGCCGATACCGTGATGCAGGGCAACTTGCAGCAGAATGAAGAGTCGCTGCAGTTGACACGCGACCTGGTCACGCTTGCCAATCGTCAGGGTGCGTCCCTCGATCACTGCTTCTTATCGAGCAGCGGTGCCATGGCGAACGAGAATGCGTTCAAGGTGTTATTTCAGCACCGAACGGGTTCGACACGAATCTTGGCGTTTGATAACGCGTTCGCCGGACGTTCTCATCTTCTCGGTCAGGTCACCGACCGACCGAAAAACCGCGTCGGACAGCCTGACACGGTGTCCGTTGACTATGTGCCGTTCTTCGACGCAGCCCATCCGGAACATAGCACCAAGGCAACGCTGAAGCGGGTCGAGACTTATCTGCAGCGCTATCCGGATGCTCACTGTGGTTTCATTATGGAACTCGTGCAGGGAGAAGGGGGATACTACAGCGCGCCGCGTGAATACTTTGTCGCACTGTGCGATCTGCTGAAGGCTCACGGCGTGCCGATCTTCTTTGACGAGATTCAAACGTTTGGGCGAACTTACGCTCCGTTTGCTTTCCAGATGCTACAGCTCGATGCCTATGCCGACGTGGTGACCATTGGCAAAATGTCGCAGATCTGCGCGACGCTGTTTCGCGCGGAGCTGAACCCGAAACCCGGTTTGTTAAGCCAGACATTCACATCGTCAACAACGGCAATCGCGGCTGGCCGCTGGGTGGTTCAGCAACTGGCCAACGGAAACTTCTATGGCGACGAAGGACGAATCGCGGAGATTCATGGCCGATTCGTTGCTCGCTTCGAAGGGATCGAACAGAAGGCTCCCGGCAAACTGTCCGGCCCCTTCGGGATCGGGGGGATGATCGCGTTCACGCCGATGGACGGATCCGCCGAAGCTGCCAAGCGTGTCTTGCACGCACTGTATGAGGCTGGCGTGATCGCCTTCGTTGCGGGGGCGGGCCCGTCGCGCATCCGATTCCTGCCACCGTTTCTGTCGTTAACCAACGCAGAGATCGATGCGGTTTGTGACATTGTGGAAGAAGTGATGGTTTCGCTACCTTTGGAAAGCGAAACAAGCTAACGGCCTGCGTTTGTGATGGAGGAACCATGCTCATTCGACCGGTTGAAGAACGCGATGTCGACCAGCTATACGAGCTGGCACAGCATACGTTGTATGGCCTGACGACCCTGCCGAAGGATCGTGCGTTGCTCGCCAAACGGGTCCGCCAAAGCAGCAAAGCCTTCGCCGACTTAAATGACGCCGACCCGCAAGGACAGCTCTATCTGTTCGTCATGGAAGATGTCTCGCTGGCGAAAGTAGTTGGGACCTGTGGTATCGTCTCGAAGGTGGGCGGATTCAAACCGTTCTACGCGTTTCGTCTGGCGACCGAGATTCAAGAGTCAAAAACACTTGGCAGCCGTCATGAACATCGCGTGCTGCATCTGCTCAAGAATCACGACGGTCCAACGGAAATTGGCAGCTTGTTTCTGCATCCTGAGTTTCGGGGTGGTGGTAATGGACGAGTCTTATCATTGTCGCGATTCCTCTTTCTGGCCCAGTATCCGAAATTGTTCGAGCATGAAGTCATCGCCGAGATGCGTGGCGTCGTTGATCAAGAGGGGAACAGTCCCTTCTGGGAAGCTCTTGGCGCCCATTTCTTTGGTATCGATTTTCCGAATGCCGACATGCTCAGCTTGATCAACAAAGATTTCATCGAGGAACTGATTCCACGCCATCCGGTCTATCTCGACTTGTTGTCCCCGGAAGCCCAGGCCGCCGTTGCCGAAGTGCATACCAACACAGTGCCTGCACGGCGTCTGCTGGAAAGCGAAGGGTTTCATTACGAAGATCAGGTCGACATCTTCGAGGCAGGGCCGGTACTGCACTGCGTCCGCGATCAAATCCGCATCGTGCGGGAAAGCAAAGTGTTGCCGGTGACCGCCATCGAGAATTCACCACCCAGTGGTATCCCGATGCTGGTGGCAACGACGACTGTACCGTTTCAGGTCAGTGGCGGACTGGTTGCCGAACTGGACGAAGGAATTTGCATTGTCAAATCGATCGCCAAAGACTTGAACATCGAAGTTGGTGCCCAAGTTCGGTTTGCACCTTTGAAGTCTGCATCGACGGCACCAACGTAGGAGGAACGGTTCCATGTTGTACATCAACGGACAGTGGATCGACGGCACCGGCCCTAAGCTCAAAAGCTTCAATCCAGCAACCGGCGCCAACCTGTGGGAAGCGGCAACGGCAAGCGAAGAAGATGTTAGGGCCGCTTTTGAATCGGCAACCAACGCTTCCCAAGCATGGGCCGCACTTGCTGTCGAACAGCGCGCAGAATATCTCCGTCGATTCGCCAAGCTGGTGACCGAACAAAGCGAAACGTTAGCCAGAGTCATCTCGGACGAAGTCGGTAAACCTCGCTGGGATGCATTGACCGAAGCCAAAGCGGTTGCTGCGAAGTGCGAACTGACGATCGACGCCTTAGCCCACCGCCGCGACCAGTCCGATGTTTCCACGGCTGCGCTCCGTGGCAAAGTCGCCTATCGACCATTGGGAGTCGTTTCGGTCTTCGGCCCTTTCAACTTCCCCGCTCATATCGCAAACGGACAGATCATGCCTGCACTACTCGCAGGCAACACCGTTGTCTTCAAACCGAGCGAATTGACACCGCTGGTTGCTGAGGAAACCGTTAAGCTGTGGGAGTCTGCCGGGCTGCCGCCAGGCGTGCTGAATCTTGTCCAAGGAGGCGTCTCGACCGGTCAAGCGATCTTGCGACGGCCAGAGCTTCGCGGATTGTTCTTCACGGGAAGTCGCCCGACCGGCGGCAAGCTGCGCGAGGCCTTGGCCCAACGGTTGGAAGTCCTGCTCGCCTTGGAACTCGGCGGCAATAATCCGTTGGTCGTTCATCAACCAAGCAACGTCGATCTGGCAATTGAACAGGTAATCAAGTCGGCGTATCTTACTTCGGGCCAACGCTGTACCTGTGTGCGGCGACTCATCGTAACCGGCGCGAGCAATACGTTTTTGGAACGGCTTGTTCAGGAAACACGCAAGGTCGTCGTCGGTCGACCGTCCGACGATCCCGAGCCGTTCATGGGGCCGCTGATTCATGCCGAAGCGGTCGATCATCTTCTGGAAGAACAATCGCGATTGGTTGCGGCCGGAGCAATATCGCTGCTCTCCGCCGAACAGCTCTCCTTGGGACGTGCTTATGTCAGTCCTGGAATCATCGACGTGACAAACTGCTCGCAACGAACCGACGACGAGATCTTCGGTCCGCTCTTGCAGGTCATTCGCGTGGCTGATCTGGAAGAGGCAATCGCCGAAGCGAACGATACGCGGTTTGGCCTGGCGGCTGGGATCTTGTGCGACGATCGGGCCGACTTCGATCAGTTTCGACAGCAGGTTCAAGCGGGACTCATCAACTGGAACCTGCCAACCACCGGCGCCAGCGGCCGAATGCCATTTGGTGGGATCGGTCAAAGTGGCAATTATCGGCCTGCCGGATTTCATGCCATTGATTTCTGCCAGGTTGCCATCGCGGAAACGGAATCCATCTCGTGAAAGAGGAACGCACAATGACCGCGCAGGAAGCCAACTTCGACGGATTGATCGGCCCTACGCATCACTACGGCGGGCTCTCACCCGGTAATGTTGCCTCGCAGCAGCATCGCCATCAGGTCAGTTCACCCCGAAGGGCAGCGCTGCAAGGCCTGGCAAAAATGAAACGAGCAGCCGACATGGGAACGCCGCAAGCGTTTCTGCCTCCGCAGCCTCGGCCTGACTGGCGGTTTTTGGCCGAGCAAGGCTTTGAAGGGGACCACGCCCAGGTACTGGCTGATGTGAAAGCCAAGAGGCCAGAGCTCCTCAGCGTTGCGTTCAGCGCCTCCTCGATGTGGACTGCCAACGCGGCGACCGTTTCACCGAGCGCCGATACGAGCGACGGTCGCGTTCATTTCACGCCAGCCAATTTGCAGTCGATGCCTCATCGCCGGATTGAAGCGAATCAGACCAGTCACATTTTGCGAACCATCTTTCATGATGCTCGCTACTTCGTCGTTCACGATCCTGTGGATGCGGATTGGAGCGACGAAGGAGCAGCCAATCACACGCGGCTTTGTCGCCGCTATGGCGAACCGGGCGTCGAGCTGTTTGTTTACGGCCGCGAAGCAGATCAGTCCGCGCCGACAGAGAAGTTCGTCGCCCGCCAGACAAAAGAAGCGTGCGAGGCAATCGCCAGACAGCATGGACTGGATCCTGCCCGCGTCGTCTTTGCCCAGCAGTCTCCCGAGGCGATCGATTCAGGCGTCTTCCATAACGACGTGATCGCGGTCGGCAACATGGCCTTACACCTCGTTCACGAAAAAGCATACGTCGATCAGGAACGGGTCCTTGCGGAACTCGCCGACAAGTTCGGCCCCGGCCTGCAAACGATAGTGATCAGCGACTACGAATTGAAACTGAAAGAGGCGGTGAGCACCTATTTCTTTAACAGCCAACTGCTCACGTCACTGACTGGAACGATGACGGTCTTTGCCCCAGTCGAGTGTGGCGAGGTGCAGGCATCGAATCGGCTTTTGTCTGTTCTCATGAAGGGAGAGAACCCGATTGTCGACTGCCAATTCGTCGACCTTCGCGAGAGTATGCAAAATGGCGGAGGTCCTGCCTGCCTACGATTGCGGGTCGTCCTCACGGAAGAGGAACGCGCCGCGATCCCGAAAACGGTGTGGCTGACGGACGCTCGATATCGCCAGTTGAAAGAATGGATTCAGCGACATTATCGCGATCGACTGCATGTCGATGATCTGGCCGATTCCAAGTTGGCCGAAGAAGTCGATGCCGCAATGGAAGAGTTAACCGGACTGCTCGGCTTTTAGGAAGTTGTTTCCAACACCTTCAAGAAGCCAGGCGGAACGTGATCGGTCAACCAGACGTCGTTCCCGGTTACAAAGAACTGATGCCCGGCGGCATGCATCTCGCCGGAAGCGATCGCCAGCAACACAGGTTTTCCGTGACGCTGAGCAACTTCCAACATCGTTTGCTGGTTTACCGACATGTGGACATGATGTCGTTTTCCTTTGATCAATCCTTGTTGTCGGATCGAATCGAGAAAGCGTGTTGCGGTCCCGTGGTAAAGGATCGACGGCGGTTCGGCCGCTTCGTATTGCAAATCAACTTCGGCCGAATGGCCTTGCCTCGCGCGGATGAGCAGACCGTCGTCTGAGATCTCAAACCGCTGCTTGTCGTTGTCTTGCACGACCTCCAATAGCAGCGATTCCGATACGGACTTTCCCTCTCGCTGGAATGCCTCCAACAGATCGGCAATCGCGACCCATCCGCCAGGAGCTAACGTGAGCCCAGCCATGTCAGGCCGATGCCGCAAGACGTAGCTCATCGTCTTGCTGATCTTTTTTAGTTTCTCTTTGCTTGTCATTGTATTCGTACTTTGGATTGTTGTAGTTCGGCTCGGATCTCCATCAGGATCTTACCGAGCCAGTTCTGGCCGCTGCCATCTTTTCCGGCACCCCAGAAATAGTCACGTCCAGCGGCTTCGATGATTGGTTCGTCGCCTGTTTCCAGCAGAAGATCACGCAGCTTGGCATGTTCGGCAAACTTAGCCTGAACCGCTTTCCGCATGACATCGATCTTCACGCTTTCCCAGTCATCGCGAATTTTGACCTTCCGGCTTCTGCCAAGCCGGGCCGCAATCATCGGGCTCTTTGTGGTGCGGATCTTTTCGCAGTACTCTTCATCCTCGAACTTCATCGCCTGGAAGTAATGCTCGCTGGTTGGGTACCACACACCATCGACGTGAAACCCAAACGCCGCAAAGTTCGAGAACTCTCCGTACGCTGATTTCGTTGAGTAAAATTCAATGGGCATTCTTCGGCTCCTTTAGCTAATCATTTCGACCCCGGCCGCCATCATCTGTTCCATCGCCATCGCACAGTCACCCAGTCCTAACTCCACGCCGCGAATCCCTTCCAGGATGACGGCCGTTTCAAACCCTAGCTGAGCGGAATCGATCGCTGTTGCCTTGACGCAATAGTCGGTGGCCAGCCCCATAATGTGAACTACGGTGACATTGTGCTCTCGCAGTAAAGCTTCGAGACCGGTGGCATGCTGGCGATCGTTGTCTAAGAATCCGCTGTAGCTATCGAATCGCGGATCGGTTCCCTTTTGAATAACATGCTGAATGCCATCCAAGTTCAGGCCCGGTGCGAATTGGGCGCCTTTCGTTCCTTGAACGCAGTGATCGGGCCAGAGTACCTGCTCGACTTCGTCCAGCATGATCCTTTGTCCTGGTTTCTTGCCAGGGTGCTGACTGGCGAACGACTGGTGATTGGCAGGATGCCAGTCTTGCGTCGCGATCACCAGTCGGTATTTCTCCATCCATTCGTTGGCAACCGGAACCACGCGATCGCCATGTTTGACCGCTAATGCTCCGCCGGGCAAAAAGTCGTTTTGAATATCGACCAGTATCAGGGCTTTCATTGCCTGGGTTCCTTCAGTGAGGTGTTAGATTTCGAAGTGGAAGCCTTGCTCGGTCAGCCGTTCGTAGGCTTCCTGATCGAAGCGATAGAGGCGCGCCGCTCGGTGGGCGACATCCTTTTCAATCTCGTCGGTCTCTTGCACGATCTCCATGCTAAGGACCTTCTTACGGAAGTTCCGCTTGTCGAGTTCTCGATCGAGAATCACTTCGTACAAGTGCTGGAGCTGTCGAAGGGTGAACTTTTCCGGCAGAAGTTCAAAACCGATCGGTTGATAACGAACCTTTCCGCGTAGGCGTTCATGAGCTGCAGCCAGGATTTTCGCGTGATCGAACGCCAGATCCGGCAGTTCATTCACGGAGAACCACGCCGCGTTCCGGGCATCAGTACTTGCCTGAACATTGTGCCCCTCAAGATTGACCAGGGCATAGTAGGCCACCGTGACGACACGTTCGCGCGGATCGCGATTCAAGTCGCCATAGGTATAAAGCTGTTCGAGAAAGATTCCCTGCAAACCGGTTTCTTCCTGAAGTTCGCGCCGCGCGGCATCGTCGAGCGTTTCATCGATATGCACAAAACCGCCTGGTAGTGCCCACTGTCCCTCGAACGGTTCGAGATCACGTTGGATGAGCATTACCATCAGGTCATCGGCATCGAGCGCGAACACGACAATGTCGACCGTCAGGGCAGGGCGGGCATATTCGTACTGAAACTTGGCCGCTGGCTTACTTCGCATCAGGCATCCCCCACGCTATCGACCAGTCGCTTGTCACGAATATCGTGAATCATCTGATCTCGGAGTTCATGCAATCCAATATCGAGCCCGACCGGATATTCGTGCGGGTTCATGAATCGCCGGATCGTGGGGTGGATACGGCTAAGTTGTTGCAGCGCTCGCTCACGAATCTTGTCGAGCGGTTCTGCATCCGCCAGACGCTTCCCCTCCTGCATCACCGTTTGCAGTAAATCAACCGCTTGGGCTTTGCTGGAGAGCCGCTTGCGACGGGTCGGATCTTTGGCGTCGACGATGATCTCGCGGACATCGATCCCATTGGTTTCATCGTAGATCATGTCGCCGATGAAACCATCCGGACCTTCAAACCGCCGCACCTGGAGCGTGCCAGGGATCGACGTTTTGATCGCTTGTTCCGACAATTTCACCTTCGGTTGCCAGTTTCCTGCTTCATCTTGAATTGCCGCCAGTTTGTAGACACCTCCCAGTGCCGGTTGATCGTGCGAGGTAGCCAGCTTGGTGCCGACGCCCCACACGGCGATCTTGGCTCCCTGGATCTTAAGGTTCTCGATGATCCGTTCGTCGAGGTCGTTTGAAGCGACGATCGCCGCATTCGGGAAGCCTGCCTCGTCGAGGATCTTGCGGGCCTCGATGCTCAAATAAGCCAGGTCCCCTGAGTCGAGGCGAATGCCAACCATCTCGTGGCCTTGTTGGCGAAGCTTCTTGCCAACTTCCGCCGCCAGCCGAACACCATCGAGCGTGTCGTAAGTGTCAACCAGAAAAACACAGTTGTTGGGCAGCACAGCCGCATACTGCTCGAACGCTTCTTGTTCCGTATCGAACGACATCACCCAGCTATGGGCATGCGTTCCCTTGACCGGAATACCAAACAGTTTGCCTGCCAGCACGTTCGAGGTGGCCGCACAGCCG
The DNA here is from genome assembly GCF_040718835.1 of Bremerella sp. JC817. Lineage (NCBI taxonomy): Bacteria > Pseudomonadati > Planctomycetota > Planctomycetia > Pirellulales > Pirellulaceae > Bremerella > Bremerella sp. JC817. Next base: position 293,175 of record NZ_JBFEFG010000268.1, read on the forward strand.
CCGATGTAAGCGGCCCGGCTTGCCGACAGCCCGCCATCGATCCCTTGGGCTCTTCGCAGGCCGAATTCCAACACCGGATCGTTCCCAGCGGCGGCACTGATTCGAGCTGCTTTGGTAGCGATCAGTGTTTGGAAATTGACGATATTCAGCAGTGGCGTTTCTAACAGTTGACACTGCAAGATCGGTCCACGAACTCGCAAGATCGGTTCCTGACCGAACACTGCGGTACCTTCCGGCATCGCATCAACTTCCACTGACAATTTCAAATTGCCGAGGTATTCGAGAAAGGCGTCCTCGAAAAGACGCTCGCCATCGTTGCCGGTCAGCAGGGCGAGGTATTCCAGGTCGGACGGTTCGAATCGATAGCCATTCATGTAATCGACTGCTTGCTCTAGGCCAGCAGCGATTGCATAGCCACCCTGAAACGGTGCCTTGCGAAAGAACAGATGAAACACGGCCTGCTGTTCGGCACGCCCCAACTTCCAGTAGCCATAGGCCATGGTTAGTTGATAAAGGTCGGTCAGCAAGGCCAACGGAGGCCGATAAAGTTGGGTTAACATCGTTTCCTCTCTTTCTTAGTGTTTATATTACACTATCGAACCGAGAGCGATCAAGCGTGAATCGAAAACTTCTAAAAACACGCCTGGGGGCCGCATTGGTCTGCCTAATCGGTGCAGTTGTTTGGCTCGTGCGGGCTCGATGGGACCGACTGATGGGGGCAATGCAGATGCCGGTAGGAATTCGTTATGATGAAACGACTCCCACTGGTTGTCGTATACCCACCATCCCCGAGCTGACACCCCATGGCTTCCGCGACCTCCTCTCCGGCAGGCAATACCGACCAACAACTTGCGGCTCCCTTTCAACAGTTGGCGACCAAGCTGCAAGGAACGCTGCACGTCGACGATACTTGGCGGCGACTTTACTCGACCGATGCCTCCGCGTACCAGCAAATGCCGCTGGCGGTTGCGATTCCGGAAACAAAAGAAGACATTCGCCTGCTGATTGAATTCGCAGGCGAGCACGAAGTCGGGCTGATTCCGCGAACTGCCGGTACTTCCCTCGCCGGTCAGGTTGTTGGTGGTGGCATCGTGGTCGATGTTTCGCGGCACTTCACCCGCATTCTCGAAATCGACGCGGAGGAGCGAACCGTCTGGGTTGAACCTGGCGTTATCCGCAACGAACTGAACCACGCGCTGAAACCGCATGGCCTGTTGTTCGGACCCGAGACTTCGACCCAAACTCGAGCGATGATCGGCGGCATGGTTGGCAACAACTCGTGCGGCTCGAACTCAATCAAGTACGGCAGCACCCGCGATCACTTGTTGGAAATTGAAGGCTTTCTGGCAGATGGCTCGCCGGTGACATTCGGCAAGCTGACGGCCGAGGAGTTCGAGGCGAAGTGCAACGGCCCTGAGACACTGGAAACGCGAATCTATCGGCAAGCAAAAGAACTTCTTTCCGATCAAGCGAACCGGGCCGAGATCACCAAGGAGTTCCCGAAGCCTTCCATTCCGCGCCGCAATACCGGTTATGCCATCGACTTGTTGATGGATGCCGACGTGCTCGATCCGAGCAGCGACAAACCGTTTAACTTCTGCAAACTTATCGCAGGCAGCGAAGGAACTTTGTTCTTTGCCACGCGTATCAAGTTGAACTGCCTGCCCTTACCGCCGCCGGTGAGTGGCCTGCTGTGTGCCCACTTTGAAACCGTCGATCAATCGCTCCGTGCGACGCAGATTGCTGTGCAGCACGATTGCTATGCCTGTGAGTTGATCGACCACTTCATCCTGGAATGCACCGAACGAAGTCGCGAGCATCGTGCGAACCGCTTCTTTGTACAAGGCAAGCCTGGAGCGATCATCGTCGTCGATATCCGGGGGAATACCGAGGCCGAAGTTCAAGCAGTCTGCGATCAGATTATCGCCGAAATGCAAGCCGCTGGCCTAGGATATGCCTACCCGGTTTTGTTTGGCGAAGACACCGAGCGAATTTGGGATCTGCGAAAAGCAGGACTCGGCCTACTCGGCAATATTCCTGGAGACGCGAAGCCTGCACCGGTTGTGGAAGATACCTGCGTCGATGTCGATGACCTGCCGGAATACATCGCCGAGTTCAATCGACGACTAAGCGAACGATTTGGCCTGCAGTGTGTGCACTATGCCCACGCAGGCAGCGGCGAAATTCACTTGCGTCCGGTGATCAATTTGAAGACCCCCGAAGGCAACCAGCAGTTTCGCGAAGTCGCCCAGACCATCGCCGAACTGGTCAAGCAATATCGGGGTTCCCTCAGCGGCGAACATGGCGACGGCCGTCTCCGTGGTGAGTTCCTCAAGCAAATGATCGGGGAACATAATTACGGGCTGGTCTGCCAAATCAAGAAGGCTTGGGACCCGAAGCGAATCTTCAATCCCAATAAGATCGTCGATACGCCACCGATGAACTCGTCGCTCCGCTATACGCCGGGGCAGAAGCCACGCGAAGTGAAAACGCTGTTCGACTTCAGCGAGAACTCCGGCATGCTTGGCGCCGCTGAAATGTGCAATGGCAGTGGTGACTGTCGGAAGACCGAGATCACGGGCGGCACGATGTGCCCCAGCTTTATGGCAACACGTGACGAGATGCACACGACGCGGGCCCGAGCCAACATGCTGCGGCAAGTAATCTCGGAATCGGATCAGGCCAATCCGTTCGATCATGAGGGCTTGAAGGAGGTTCTCGATTTATGCCTATCGTGCAAAGGGTGTAAGAAGGAGTGCCCTTCGTCGGTTGACATGGCAAAGTTGAAGGCGGAAACGCAGCAGCACTATTACGATAAGCACGGGGTGCCTGGCCGGTCTAAGTTGATCGCCGACTTCACCAGCAAACAGAAGCTTGCGGCGAAAGTGCCTTGGCTTTGGAACTTTCTGTTCGGGACGCCGTTCTTGCGGAAGCTGTTAAATCGTTTCACAGGGTTTCATCCCGATCGCACGATCCCACTGCTTCCCAAGCAAACGCTGGCAGCCTGGTATGTGGGGCATAAGCCTCAAGCGAATGCTGGCAAGGTCGGCAAGGTGCTCTTCTTCAATGACGAATTCACCAACTATCACGATCCGCACATCGGCATCGCGGCGATCGAGTTGCTTGAGAAGCTTGGCTACGAGGTCACCATTCCCGAGCATGGCGAGAGTGGTCGAACGTGGCTGTCGAAGGGACTTCTCCGCGAAGCGAAGAAACGGATCGATCACAACCTGACGGTCCTGCAGAAATCGATGACCGAAGACATCCGGATGATCGGCGTCGAGCCGTCGACAATCCTGACCTTCCGTGACGAGACACTGGACCTATCCGAGCCTGCCTTGCGTCCGTTCGCTCAAGAGATCGCGCCACGCTGTTTAATGTTTGAGGAGTTCATTCAGCAGGAAGTTCAAGCGGGCCGGATCAAGGCGGAGTCGTTCACCGACGAACCTGCGACAGTCTATTTGCATGGTCACTGTTTTCAGAAAGCGCTGGCGGGGCAATCGGCATCGATTGCGGCGTTAGGCTTGCCACGCAACTATCAGGTGAAGACAATCCCGAGTGGTTGCTGTGGTATGGCAGGCTCCTTCGGATATGAAGCAGAGCACTACCAAGTGTCTATGCGTATCGGCGAGTTGGTCTTGTTCCCCCGGGTACGAAATTTGACGTCCGAAACGCTGATTGCCGCGCCGGGAACATCGTGCCGACATCAGATCCACGACGGGACATCGCGCAAGGCGTATCATCCCGCCGAAATCTTGCTGAAAGCGTATCGGAACGGCTCGCAATAGCGCGAGAAAAGGCCCTAAAACGTAAGCCTTTCAATTCATATTTTGTCATCGACCGCTTTCTATTTTGGGTCGTTGATTATCAACAGCAGGACGATTTCCCGCGACATCTACGAGAGTTGCGCAAATCGTCTGAAATCTTTCTCAATCGCGAGTTGTATTGCACATTGAAATCCTTTGCCTAGAATCTAGCAATGATCGCAAATCCGGCGAGATTTGCCCCAATCTGCCCACCTCCCTTTCCGTATTCACCTCTCCGACGCCTTCCGCGTAAGGTGTCTCAAGGCTCTCGAAAACAAACCGTATGAAGCTGACTCTCTGCCTTTCGCTAACGTTTCTGTCTTTATCGGCCTGCGCGATCTCCGCTGCGGAAGTGGACTTTGCCAAAGATATTGCACCGATCCTCGAGACCAATTGCGTTTCGTGCCACTCTGGCGACGAACCCGATGGCGACTTCACGCTAACCACCAAGGAACTCACCTTCGAGTCGGGCAGTGGTGAAGCAGTCATTCCTGGCTCGCCTGAGGACAGCATGTTGTACAGCCTGACCATTCTGGAAAAGGATGACGACATGCTGATGCCACCAAAGCGTTCGGGCGGCCCGCTGCCGAAGGAAAGCACTGACCTGATCAAGAAGTGGATCGAAGAAGGTGCCAAGTGGCCAGAAGGTATGGAACTGAAGGCACGCGAGAAGGTGATGCCCAAAGTTGCCACGGCCGATGACATGGAACTGGTCAAGAAGATCCATGCCAAGATCGTCGCGCAGTCCGAAAAAGAAAAGAAGGCGACTGATAGCTACAAGAACACGATTCCGATCACCGAAGTCGACTACGAGATGATCGCCATTCCTGGCGGCAAGTTCGTCATGGGAAGCCCCGAAGGGGAAGAACTGCGTCGCCCTGAAGAAGGCCCGCAGACCAGTGTCGAAGTCAGCCCATTCTGGATGGGCAAGTGCGAAGTGACGTGGGACGAGTACGAACCATTCATGATCACCCAGGTCGATCGTCGTAAAGATGGTTCGCGAATCGATTACGACACCACTAAACACACCATCGTCGATGCCGTCAGCCAGCCAACTCCGCCTTACACCGAAATGAGCTTCGGCATGGGTCAGCATGGCTACCCTGCCATCAGCATGACTCAGCATGCGGCCAACAAGTATTGCCAGTGGTTGAGCGCTCAGACCGGTCATTTCTATCGCTTGCCGACTGAAGCGGAATGGGAATATGCCTGCCGCGCCGGTACCGAAACGGCCTATTCGTTCGGCGACGATCCTGACAAGTTGAAAGAGTTCGGTTGGTTCTACGACAACGCGAACGAGAAATACCAGAAGGTCGGTCTGAAGAAGCCCAACCCATGGGGCCTGCACGACATGCATGGCAACGTGATGGAATGGTGTGCCGATCAATATGTGCCTGATTACTTCGCGAAGATCAAAGATTCGACGAAGAACCCATTCATCAAACCAACCACCTTGTATCCACGATCCGTTCGTGGTGGTGGCTGGGATGACGATCCAGATCGTCTTCGCAGCGCGGCGCGGCGTGGTAGCGATGCGAGCTGGAAGCAGCAGGATCCTCAGCTCCCCAAGAGCGTCTGGTATCACACCAACGCTCAACAGCTCGGCTTCCGCATTGTTCGTCCGGTCGAGATTCCGACGCCGGAAGAGATGTACTTCTACTGGAACAGCGCGAAAGACGTTTACTAACCCCCAACTCCCCATTCATCCCCTCAACTTTTCCTTTCGTCACAGGACTGATTATGAGCGAACGATTCCAATCGACGAACAATCGCCGCGAGTTCATGAAGATCGCTGGTGCGGCCTCGGCTCTGACCGCTTTCGCAGTGCCTCACGTGCATGCCGAAGAAAAAGAAATCGACACGATCCAAGTCGCCCTCGTGGGCTGCGGTGGTCGTGGTACCGGTGCTGCCGCTGACAGCCTGAACGTCCCGAACGGTCGAACCAAGCTGGTCGCCATGGCCGATGTTTTCGATCATCGCCTCGAAGGCAGCCACAAGGCGCTGGAACGCACCTTCCAGGAAAACAAGGAAAAGGTCGATGTTCCTAAGGAACGTCAGTTCGTTGGTTTCGATGGCTATCAGAAGGCCATGGATTGCCTGAAGCCGGGCGACGTCGTCATTCTGGCCACGCCACTGGCATTCCGCTGGGTTCATTACCAGTACGCCATCGACAAGGGCTTGAACGTCTTTATGGAAAAGCCGGTCATCGCTGATGGTCCAAGCGCCAAGAAGATGATCGCTCTGGCCGAACTGGCCGATCAGAAGAACATCAAGTCGGCTGTCGGTCTGATGGTTCGCCACTGCCGTGGCCGTCAGGAACTGTTCGATCGTATCCAGAACGGCGAAATCGGCGACATCATCTGCATGCGTGCCTATCGTATGCACGGCCCAGTCGCTTCGGCCTTCAGCACCAAGAAGCCTGAAGACAAGCCAGAAGTCATGTGGCAGATCGAACGCTTCCATAGCTTCCTGTGGGCCAGCGGTGGTTGCTTCAGTGACTTCTATATTCACCAGATCGACGAAACCTCGTGGATGAAGAATTCGTGGCCTGTCAAAGCCCAGGCCCTGGGTGGTCGTCACTATCGTGGTGACTTCGTCGATCAGAACTTCGACACCTATGCCGTCGAGTACACCTACGACGACGGTTCGAAGCTGTTCTTCGACGGTCGTACCATGCTGAACTGCCGCAACGACATGTCGAGTGTTGTTCACGGCAGCAAGGGTTCCGCCATCGTCAGCACCTCGGGGCACACCCCAGGTAAGGTTCGAACCTTCAAGGGTCAGAACCAGAGCCGACGTGAAGTGGCTTGGGCTTACCCACAGCCAGAACAGAACCCATACCAGTTGGAATGGAACGACTTCATCGACGCGATCCGCAACGATCAGCCTTACAACGAAGTCCATCGCGGCGTCCAGGCGAGCCTGGTGACCAGCATGGGTCGTATGGCTGCTCATACCGGTCAGGAAGTCACCTACGAACAAATGCTCAACTGCGAGCAGGAATTCGCACCGAACGTCGACAAGCTGACCGTCGATGGTCCCGCCCCGGTTATGCCGGATGCCGACGGCAAGTACCCGGTTCCAGCACCAGGTCAAAATCGCGACGTCGAATACTCGTAGTCCTCGCACACGATCTCGAAATCAGAAAAGCTTCCCAGTCGATTTGGCTGGGAAGCTTTTTTTGTGTCAGAACGTTGTACGAATTGGGTAACAAACAGTAGAACGAGGTATCTGCTTTCCACCTGCCAAAGAATCGTAGATGCCTGTTGAGGAATCATTTGCAGACGAACACATTCAATCACAGGACCTTAGCCAGTCGAGTCCCGTTTGGCCGAAGGTCCTGGCGGTCATCGTCGGCAATTGGTCTGTATTTGCCCTGGGGATCGTCAGTGGATTGATGATTCCGATAACGCTGGTCGGATTGACTTACCTCTTACGGCGCCGCAAAGTCGTCCTCGCCGTCGCGATCCTTATCCTCACTCCGCCAACGTTGCAGGCCATGTTGACGACAAGCCAGTACTTTGAAGGAACGGCCCGGCTGCATCACTTAGGTTTAAGACGCCAGGAATTTGGCACACTCGATCGTCATACACGTTGCGAACACGTTTCGCTGGGATGTATACCCAGTGGAAGAGAATGGATCCTCGTTCCGACCAACAATATAACGTTGAAGGTGCTGACCGCAGTTCTAGGACCGATGGCCGGGGCATACAGCGGTCCTTATCCGACGCTTGAAGAAGCCCAGCAGGCGCTCGAAGCGGCGGACGGCCTAAAATACAAAGATGTCAAAACGGGGCGATTTATTGTCGATGGCCAAGACGTTCTATTAGACACGGAAGTGGGACGTCATCTCGTTTCCGAACTCTTCGAGTATCGATACCATTATCCCGACCCTGCACCTCGCCCCATCAAGGCAACGTTTTACCAGCAGCAATGCTTGATCCTTTCCTTTCCGAATGAATCAGACTTCGGCGCCAGCGATTCACAAAGCGGGGAAACGATCGTCTTGATCGATCGAAATTGCGGACGACCGTTTTGCTATTACTTCGTCGGTGATTGGTACTTTCCTCACCCTACGGCTCTGTGGCGCGATCCGAGCATCGATTCCGATTGAAACTATTCAGTCTTCGACTTCTTCTGCTGTTCCAGAAAACGAATCAGGCCGTTCATTTCGTCCGGCGACATCTGTTCGGCGAAGTTGCCTGGCATTAACGAAAGCGGCGAGTCTTTCCGCAAGTCGATTTCTTCCTTGGCGATTCGCACTTCTTTTCCCTCGGCGTTGGCCAGCACTAAGATCTCGCCTTCTTCTCGTCGTGGTAAACCAGAGATGACCTGGCCATCGACCGTTTGAATCAGGACCGTGCGAAAGGCGGCGTCGACGTTGCGATTGGGAATCAGGACGTCCTCGACAATCCGCTCGACCGGGCGATTGCCGACACCATCGAGCTGTGGTCCAATCAAAGCTCCCTTACCACCCAGCTGATGACACGTCGCACAGCGTTTCTCGAACGTTGCCCGACCAGCGTTCAAGTCGCTGTTACTTGATTGATAGCCAGCCAGAAACTTTGCGACACGCTGTTGTTCCTGCGCCTCACGCGGCGGCAAGTTGGACGTCAGCTTCGCGATTTGTTGGCGAAGATTGTCCGATTTCAAAACCGCTTCGGCCTGCTGTTTCCACTTCGGATCTTGCAACAGATATGGCGACGCTTTGCCTGCCGCTACGGTTTCGACAAGCGAACGGATGCCTGTTTCATTGCGAGAAAGGGCCAAGGCAATTTCGAGTTGCTGAGAAGCTGCCGCCATCGGAAGCAGGCCAACGAGTGTTGTTCGGCTGCTTTCTGAATTCATCGATCCCAACGTTCGAATCGCCTTGCTTTGTTGCTCGTTGGTCAACGCCGGATCGTGTACCCACTGCGTAAGTGCCGCCTCCACCTTGCCAGCTTCGCCCAGAGCAATAAGCGTGTTCGCGAGGTCCAAGCGGTCCTCGAAGACAACGTCTTCCTTCTGAAGTCCTGCCAGAAGGCTCTTCGTGCTTTCGTCGAGCCGAAATTCAACCAGAACGTTCAATAACTGATCATTCGTTTCAGCCTGACTTGGCATCGGGAGGGGTGGCAAAGGATCCGCAAAATCGGCCACGGCAATCCACGCGTAGAGATCATTCGCGTTGCCATCGACGACTTCGACGTACCCGCGCCGACCTTGGTAATTGCTGGTATCCAAAACGTAGCGTGGCGCCCGGTCGTTCCGTGGCGCCAACTGCTGGGCGATCACCTGGCCATCCTCAAGGCAAACACGAACCAGGTTCGTTTCGGTGCTTGGTTGCCCTGGCAGTCCATCCTGGCCGCACATCGAGAAGCGGACTTCGCCCGGCAGTTCCAACACGCGGCTCCGCAGGATCCCGGTTTGCTTCTCGCCATGCACGATACTATCCAGAAACTCGATCACGCCACGATCTTCCGTTTCTCGCGGGCGGGGTGCGAATGGGTTTCGCTCCAGCCGCGTCTTTCCGGAAAGATCGAGTGCCGTCCAGTCTCGGGCTTCCACTGCTTGAGGCAGAAGAGTTTCCGTCACGCGTTTCGCCCAGGCAAGGGCAACCGCGTTGTCGATTGGGCGTCGACCTCGCTCCCGTTCCCCGCTGCACCAGGCCTGAAGCACGCCCAACTGGCCAGCCGCAGGACTGTCTGCCGTAAGTTCTATGATCGACGCCAACATGCGTTGGTCATTCAACTGGGCTGCCTGTCGGGCGACCTGCTGCATCACGTCCCAGTCGATCGCTTCTCCCTTCGAGTTCTGAACCAACCAACGCGACGCATTGGCCGTTTCCGAAACCTTGGCAATCGCAATGAGCTGCTTCATCTCTTCCCGGTTCCACTCGACTGAATTCAATCCGTTCACCGCGTCTGGCGTGCGGAAATGTTCTCGCAGCGCCAAGCGGATCGCGTGAATTAGGTGCGTGTCCTGTGGCATCGCCTTCGTCCAGGTTTCCAGCAACGGACGCCAGTTCTGCGCGTTTGGATGCCTAGCCAGTCCGTCGACGGCGGCTCTCACTACGAAAGCATCCGGATCGTTAAGTGCCCGGCGAGTCACTTCAAACTCGAAGTCGTTCCATCGCGGCCGTTCCGCCAGTGCTTTGACAAGATGAACCCGGACCAGGCGATCGTCGATGTTGGAGAAGGAACGCGCGTCAAAGTCGGTCAGACCTTTGGCTCGCTCCATGACCCAAAGTCCGTGTGCCTTTTCGACGGCGCTCGAACCAGGAAGATTCTTTCTGGCGAACAGAGCCGCTTCTTCACCATAGTTCTCGACCAGGCGATTGGTCGCTTGTGTTCGCACGAACAGGTTAGGATCGCTCAGCAGCTCCCACAATTGCTCGATATTCATCTCGGTCAGATTGGAGGGCGTTTCGTAGGTCGCTCCTTCGTTGCCGGTGTAAATCACTCGCCAGACCCGGCCATGCGTGCGGTCGCGGTCGGGATGGTCCAGCGGCGCTTCGTAATGCCCGATGATTGGGTTGTAGAAGTCCGCGATGTAAAGTGCCCCGTCTGGGCCCATCATCACATCGACCGGTCGAAACCAGCTATCGTCGCAGGTGATCATGTCAGGCTGCGTATCGATCAGATACGTAGAACCAAACTGCTTCAGCTTGTCGCGATGGATAACCTGCGAGACGGGATTGCAGATGAAGATGTTGTCGCGGAACTCGGCTGGAAAGTGATCGTCCGAATAATATGCCGGACCGCAAATGCCGGTCGACCCATGGTTGTGATTGATCATCGTCGGACCAAACCCCAAGGCATCCGGCTTCGCGCCGAAGTGAGGATAGAGGGCACCACGAATCAGTTGGTAGACCGGCATCGTATGGCAGTCGGCATCATACAAATTGCCGAGCGGGTCGAACGTCATGCCGAACGGATTGACCTGACCGTAGGTGAATTGCTCGAACTGGCTTCCATCCGCTTTGAATCGATAGGTGTTGCCCGACTGCATCCGGGTCACGTTGCCTTGGGCGTCGGTAATCTCGGAAGTGTTCGTGAACCCGTGGCAACCGTAGATCCAACCATCGATCCAAGGGGTGTAACCGTTGGACATGCCATGCGTGTCGACGTTGCCGATGCTGCCATACAGTTTGGTACGCTGATCGGCCATGCCATCCCGGTCCGTGTCGGTCCATTTGTCGAGATTCGGAATGCTGTAAACGATGGCCTCGCTGCCGTCGCCAATCGGAATCTGCCCGATCGGAATGTTCAATCCGCTGGCGAACCGCGTGACTTTGGTCGCGCGACCGTTGTCGTCGAAGCCTTCGACCACGGCGACCCAGTCCCGCGGGGCATGCTTTTCGTCGGCACCTGCCGTAAAGCGATCCGGGCGAGGCTGCACACCGGGCGAATCCGCTGGGTAAGGGTATTCGATGCTGCTGGTAATCCAGAGACGTCCCTGGGCATCGAAGTTCAAATTCATCGGCTGGCCAATCTCTGGCTCGCTGGCCACCAACTGAATTTCAAACCCCGGCGGAAGATGAAACAGTTCTTGCTGTTCGGCAGGAGACTTTGGCGGGTCAGCCGCGAATGCAATCGATTGCAGGCCAACAACGACCCAAGCGCAGGTGAACGCCATGCTGCGGTTCAGAGTTTTGTGATTCATGATTCAAGGAGGAGGGAGAGAAGGGGAGTCAAGAAAGGAGATTTAGACAGAGTATATCCCTACCTGCGAGTGACTTTCAACGTAATAAGGGGTACACGAGGCTGGTCGAGTTTAACGCCCAGGCAAGACCGGCCGATCATTTGGATTTTTGAAGAGACGAGCGGCTGTAGCGTCGATGGAATCAGTACGACGCATGCAATCGGCAATCGCTAGCAGCCGAAGCATCGTCGTGTTCGTGTCTTCTGGACCCGAGGAAGTGGAGTGCAAGTCTCCCACCGCCCCGCGACTGTAACGAGGACGAGCGTCACATACCACTGAAATGGCCAGCGGCCGTTTTGGGAAGGGTGGCGTGAGGATGAATCGAAGTCAGGATATTCGACCAGCGAGATGATGTTTTCTTCAAACGTTTCCACGAGGGATGGAAAGGTCAGCGCGTGAAATGGATCGATGGTTGGAGCCCGCCTCGGCTGGGTTCCCTTTGTGTTTTAGGGCTTGCCTGTTGCACCGGTACTGCCGCTGCCCAGGAATTGATTCCCGCCGAGTCTGTATCGCTCGAACGCTCGGTAATGCAGCAGGAAACCGACTCGGCAGAAGCCGCTGTCGTGCCTGCGATTCCGGACGTGCCCATTGCTGAGGAGCAGATGTTGCCTCCTGTTGTCGTGCAGAGCGCCCCGAACAGTGGCGACTCGCAGCGAGACTACGACGCCACATTCTCGAATGCGGAAGTTATCACCCCGAACGAAACGCCCACCGAGATGCGTAAGTTCGGTGGTACCGTCCGGGTTGTTTCGCGAGAGCAAATCGAGCAGTCTGACGCCTACACTGTCGGCGAAATTCTTGCTCGCCAGCCAGGTGTCGACGTCGTGAACTCTGGCGGCCCAGGTGGCGTTCGGTCGATCTTTTTGCGAGGTGCTAACTCGCAGCATACCAAGGTGATGATCGACGGTTCGCCGGCGAACGACCCGAGCAGCCCGTCGCGCGGGTTCGACGCTGCCAACCTGACGCTCGACAACGTCGAACGCATCGAAATCCTGCAGGGCCCGCAAAGCCTTTTGTATGGTTCGGAAGCGATCGGTGGAGTGGTGAACATCATCACGCGACGCGGTCAAGGTCCGATGTCAGGTGCGGTCAACGTACAAGGGGGTTCGTATCAGACGCATCGCGAAGGAGGCTTCGTTCAAGGAAGCAGCGGCGCGATCGACTACTCTTTCTCGGGTTCGTGGCTTGATACCCAGTCGTTTTCTGCCGCCGCTGGTGGTGCTGAAAACGATCCATTTGAAGTCGGTGCGCTCGCAGGGGCTTTCGGCGTTCAGCTGACCGAGAATACCGAGTTCGTCTATCGATTGCGATACACCGATTCTCGAGCGCATATCGACGACGCATCGTTCTCGACCGGTATTCCGCCAACGGACGATCCTTTCCGGATCTATTTGTCGAAGAACATGGTCCAGCGTTTCGAGATCAACAACACGATGCTCGACGGCAACATTACCAACATGTTCGCCTACGACTACGTGACCTACGAACGAAACGATAAAGACGACTTCTTCCCGAGTAACATCGAGGGAGCCACGCGTCAGTTCACCGCGCTGAGCACGGCACTGTTGTGGCCTGATCACGAGTTTTCCGTTGGTGTTCAGCACTGGGACGAATCGGCTACGACCGAGTATCTTCCGTCGCCACCCGATAGTGCCAGCCAATACCAGACCGGCATCTTTTTTCAGGATCAGTTGACCCTGTGGGATCGATTGCATCTGACTGGCGGTGTGCGTTGGGATGACCATAGCGAGGCTGGTCCCCACTCGACCTACCGAACCACGGCCGCTTACGAGCTTCGCGAAACGAATACTCGTTTACGTGCCAGCCTTGGAACGGGTTACCGGGCACCAGCGCTCTCGGAGAACGTCTTTCCTTACGGCAATCCGGCGCTAAAGCCTGAAGAAAGCACCGGCTGGGAATATGGGGTCGATCAGTCGTTCTTCGATAACAACGTGGTGTTCGGTGCCACGTACTTCCGGAACGATTACCGCAACTTGATCATTTACGATCCGATGACGTTCACCCTGCTGAATGTCGGTCGGGCTCGTTCGCACGGGATCGAGTTGACCACCGATTGGTATCTGACCGATCAGTGGACCGTGTGGGCTTCGTACACGCATACCGATACCTGGGATGCTGATACCGACAAGCAGCTTCTCCGCCGTCCGCGTGACAAAGGTACTTTCGGCGTGACTCGATACTATGGCAACCGCGCCGGTTCGATCACGATGGCAGCACGAATGATTGGTCGCCGAATCGATTCACGCGACGGATCGGTGGTTTTGCCGAACTACAACGTGATCGACTTGTACGGCGATTACTGGATTCGACCGAACATGCGTTGGATCTACAAAGTCGACAATCTCTTCAACGAGCAGTACGAAGAGATCACCGGTTACGCCACGGCCGATGCTTCGCTGTATAGCGGCATCGAGTGGACGTTCTAGAGACTAAACTCGCCAGTTCCCCAAAAGAAAAGCCCCTTGTGATGCCGCGTCACAAGGGGCTTTCTTGTTAGGTCGATTTTTCGGTGGACTAGGCGATGATCCGGCAGCCAATCATGTTTTGCCGCAGTCGTTTGATGCCCTCGATCGAGATCCCGGTGCCGGTCAGCGTCATCAGTTTCAAGTTCTGATGCTTTAGCAGGGTCGTCACCGATGCATCGCTGATGGCAGTGTTCTCGCAATTCAACACTTCCAGGCTCTGGAGTGAATCAAGTTGTAATAGCGCCTGATCATCTAGCGGAAACGACGACTTCGAGAAGTCGAGCGTGTGTACCTGGCCGCTTTTGCGAAGGCGAACGACCACGCCTTGCGATTCCAGCGTGGCGATCAATTCTGGGTCGTCTGGTTGTTTTGGCATCGTAAGTCTTACGTTCGTAGGATGAGTCTATCGCGGATGAAGTTCGCCATCGAGTTGCATCGGCAGCATATTGAACTTCAGGCCCGAGATTGATGCGCCGCCATTGTGAAAATGAACTCCACGAAACGCATAGTCCTGCATCGGCACATGCGTATGGCCGAAGTAAACATTGCGAACCGCGCTGTCGAGATCGACTTGTTCGTTGCTGAGGTAGTCCCAGATTCGGCCGGCGACGATACGCTTTGGATTGGCCAGCTTGCCCACAACGGCATGCAGCCGCGAGCGAATCGCCATCTGATAGATCTTGTGGCGATACTCAGGCTGTTTGAATTGATGCTTGCTGGTACGAGCGGCGGCCAATGCCAGGTTATTGCGTTCTTTCAGATGAACCGCATCACCATGCAGCATTACGGCGGAACCGATCTGCAGGAAATAAGGTTCCCAGAAAAGGTTCGCGTGCGACTCAGTCACTTTGCCCAATTGTTCCACGAAGTCGCTATGGCAATCGTGGTTCCCCAACAGGTAATGGAACTGGCAATTCGGATTTGCTTCGACGAGATCGGAAAGCCACTGCATGGCGGCGTCGATGGTCGCTTCCACGGAAGGAAGTGTCGTCCACGAGAAGTCGACGATATCGCCACCCAGGACGAAGACCCGGGCTTCCGAAGCACGAGCGAGAATTTCATCCGCGTGTTCGTGATAGATCGAACGCCGCGAGAACATATGGAGATCGGATACGAACCAATCCATGGGGTCAATCCACTGGCCTGGGACAAGGTCGATGTAAAGTTGTTACGACATTGTAGCATGCCCAGGGCAGGGGAGCCGGGACCTCTTCGATGGTTAGCGCTCGATGTATTTCTTCCCCATGAATTCGACCGAATTGAAATAGTAGAAAACCTCGGGAGATCCTAGCTGCTGCCGCGGCCCGGACCACTGAACCGTGATCGTCTTCCCTTCGGTCGAGAATTTCTGCACGACTGTGACATTTGTGCTAATGCGACGATCTTTCGGTGTCAGAAAATAGCGATAGACGGCTACTTTGCCGCTCCAGTTGACTTGAGAAGAACGGATCTCCATCAGATTTGCTCCAGGGATCCCCGCCAAGATCTCTTCCCGATCGAGGCGGGCAAAGTAGTTGTTCCACGCGTCGTTGGCTTCTTTGCGGACTTCCAGTCGCATCCGCCCCAGTTGCCGATCTGGCAGATTCAGCGTTACCGTGTCGCCGGAAGCACTCTCTTGAAGGTCTGGCTCGCCGGGCATCCTTATCAGATAGCCCCAGTGCGGGTCGGAGACAGGTCGCCAGTTTCCACGCAGTGACTCGACATCCACTGATTCCAGGTCTGCCAGTTCGTTGGAAAGATCGATCTCTTGATAGGCGAACTGCAGCGCGGCGACGGTTCCGCAAATCAAGACCAACGAAGCAATCGACGCGATAGCGATGACCGTTGTCCAGTGTCGCTTGCGTTTTCGGAGCTGGGCCTGGGCGACCGTTTGATCGTAGAGGACGTCTGGATCTTCGGGACTGCTGAAGAAGTCGTCGTCTGGCGGCGGCACAGCTGGCTCAGGCTCGGCGACAGTTGCCGATGCGTCGGTCGCAGGCTTCTTATGCCGAGAGATGAGGACCGGAGTCGTACGAATGCGAAATGCCTGCTGACAGCACGGACAGCGGACCGCCTTGCCGACGAGATGGTCTTTGACTTTGAAGGTCGTTTCGCAATGCGTGCATTTCGCGATCGTAGTCACGCCCTGCCTCTATCCAAATGATGGTTGTGGAAGGAGGAATGGACGCCGGTCGCGTTTAGCCAGCACCAGGAAACGGAATGCCCTTCACGCTGATCGACTGGAAGAACTTGCTGACTTCGGCGGTCGATCGATTGCCAGACCACAGGAAGACGAACATACGCTGCTGCGTGAAGAGGAACACCATCCGGCTTTTGCCTGGTCGGCTCCGCAAGACGTCCGCCGAAAAGTGATACTCGATCAGCGGATAGTTGTCGAGCGATAGGTGATCGGTCTTTGTCAGGTGAGGATTAGACGCCGAGAGCGACTGCAAACCGAAGACTTCCAACTGCTCTTCGGTTGGCATTTGGTTGCCAGTTGGCGGAGTTCCTGGGATCGAATTGCTGTACATCATCACAAACGACTCGGTAGGTCGAATGAGGCGATAGCCTTCAACTTCGGTGCCCAGCCAGGGACGTTCGATAACCGGAATTGCGTCAAAATTTGAAGGAAACTTAACCGTTACCAGCCCTGCGGGCCCGCGAGCTTCCACCGGAAACTGGCTGGTCGTCGGCGTGACGTATTCGTACTGACTTCCGGTTCCGCCTGTCGCGGCAGACAATGTACTACTGATGGTGCTAATGGCAAAAATCAGCAGACCCAGCAGCCCGATTCCTGATACCACGCCAACCGCGCTCATGAGCACGGCTTGATTCACCGGGAAGTCGAAGCCCGCTCCCTTCTTTTTTGTACTCGCACCGAAGTTCGATTCGTCCCTCAGCAGCATCCGAACTTGCGGAACGTACTTCGAGTTCTCGACTGCCTCGACTTCGTCGAACGAAGGCCCACGCCCGAGCGATCGTTGGGCCGCAGCCATCGCGCGCTCGAGTAATTTTGCGTCGGCCATCGTGATGTCTTCGCCTTGGCCTGGCAAGGTCGGACGATAGAATCCACCATCGTTGTCTTCGGTGACGACTTCGTCCGTCATTTTGCCGGCAATGACTTTTTCTGCCGCCGAACGATGGAAACCTGGTTTCGATTTGTCGACCGGCTTCTCGTCTTCCGCCACACCGGCGATGAGCGAGTCCGCGTCACCTAAGGAGGAACGACTGGAGTCATTTCGCAGACCCATGTCGACAATTTCCGATTCGACAATCGGGGCATCGGCCGCCGGACGGGTCGGCTCGATGCGGATTTCTTTCTCGTCAGGTGAAATCAGCGAGAGGGTGTCATTCACCGATCGAGTCGCTGTCTCTGGTCGAGGCGCATGCCCAGCTTGCTCTTTGAGGAAGTCTTTCGGCGGGTTACACGGAGCACCCCAGGGGACTTCCAAAGCGGGAACGTGTCGGTCCCCTGGAAGAATCACGGCGGAAATCGTTCGGCGGCTGCGAAGGATCGGGCTCTCTTTGCCCGCGGCGATTCCATGCAGAAGACTCGGTTTATTCGGTTCAGAGCCGGAGGGCCCCTGCGATTCTGGTTCGCCCGACCATTTCGGACGCTGCGCGGCGACAGCTTGTTTCGGCTTGGCGGCGGTCTTGGCAGGCTTTTTGCCGAGAACATTCGATCCCGATTTCGACGACGGAATCACCTTCGACTTGGACAGATTGGCAGCCGAACCATGCTGAGCACGCTCTTGGGTCGAAGGGGCTTCGGACGTCAATTGGATGTCAAAAACCTTCTTACACTTCGGACAACGTACAGATTTGCCATTCAGTTCAGGCTTAGCTTTGAACTTCGTCTGGCAGTGCGTACATTGAGCGTATGTGGACATCCTGAGCCCGGATTGACGACGTTGATCGGTCAAGTGAGAGGTCTACCAGTTGGTATTTGCCCCCTCATTCTCCCTAGGGGGGAATGATTATTCAACCTCGCTGAGCGCATTAAGTTGCGTTCGTCTAGCCTTTTTGTGGGATAACGACCCGCATAACCACTTCCCGCTTCGATTTTCCGAGCTGGAAGGGCATCGTCCGGTACGACTCGGCATACGAGCGGCGGAAACGTAGCGTGTAACCGTCGCTGGGCAAGAATTCGACGGGAAGGCTAAAACTTCCGTCAGGACGCGTTAGAAAGGCGTTCAGGCACTGCGTCGGCCCGAGCACGTCGATGGGCAGGTTTGCCACAGGATGATCGTTCTCGTCGACCGCGATCCCCCGGATCACGGCGTGATCGTCCGGTAATCGGTCCGCTTCTTCCATATGAGCAATGAATCGCTTGAGATTTTCGCCGTCGGCAGTCTGAATCACGACGCGATCGTTATCGAACTCGGCCTGGAGACCACCTGAAAGGGCGATGTCGTTCTCAGCCATCGAGAAGAGCCACCGCACATCGCGGTAGTTGGCTCGGTACTGGGCAGTCGGCAGGCCCTCATCCGCTTCGACGATCGGTTTGGCCAGCAGAGATCTCGCTTCGACCGAATCAGGGTCAAGAAATCGCGTTACGAGCCGTTCGCGATAACGCCATTGTGTGGTCAGAACGATGGCGAGCGAAATCACCACCATCAACCCCAGCAGGCTTTTCAGACTGAAGCGAATGCCTCGCATGTTCTCGTGGCTCTCCAGCAAGGTACGAAAACGGACGGCCATTGCCGTCCATTTCATCTTTACCGTGGGACCCGAGAAGAATCAACTCTTGCCCGGTCGTCAGGCCGCGGCCGAACCGGCAAGCGATTCATCTTTGTTGGCCGACGCCAACCCCAGCCCTAACACCTCGCGAGCGAGGTTCGCGTAGTCCTCGGCTCCGTTGGAGTTTGGATCGTAATCGAAGATCGATTGACCGAAGCTGGGTGCTTCCGCCAAGCGAATATTGCGTCGAATACGAGTCTGGAAAACTTCCGCAGTCGCCCACGTTTTGCCTTCCGACGAACCCTTGTCGAAAAAGTCGTGCACATCGCCAGCGACTTCACCCGCCAGACGCGTTCCCGACTCGAACAAGCAAAGCACGACGCCCGACAGTCGAAGGGTCGGATTGATACGCTTCGAGACGATATCGACCGTTCGCAGCAGCTTGCTCAGCCCGTGCAATGCAAGGAAATGGGGCTGCAGCGGAAGGAAGACCTCGCCGACGCACGCCAACGCATTCAGCGTCAACACGCCCAGGCTTGGTGGGCAATCGATAATCAGGTAATCGTATTGCTCGCCATGAAGTTCCAGGGCATCCCGCAAGATCATTTCTCGTCCGACTTCACCGGCAAGTTCCATTTCGGCTGCCGCCAAATCGAGATGGGCTGGAATGCACCACAGGTTCTCGCCTGCTTCGTGACGAACTTGTTCCAGGGTCGCTTCCCCCATGAGAACCTGGTAGATCGATTCCGATCCAGCAGCGACTCCAATTCCTAGATGTAATGAGGCATGCGCCTGTGGATCGAGATCCATCACACAGACTTTGTGCCCTTCACGCGCGATTGCAGAAGCCAGGTTGACGGCGGTGGTCGTTTTTCCAACGCCCCCTTTTTGATTCAAAATGGCAATCGACCGCATGACAACCTCCTTGTTGTGAAGCGAAAACGTCCGGCAAACTGGCTTGGAAAGCAATGCCAGCATGTGGTGAGGATTGTAAACAGGATGATCAAGTTAATTCCAGACCGGTTTTTCACTGAATTACCCCAGTTTGACGCTGGGGCATTGTCTTTTCCATCTGCCGGTGGTGGTCTATGATCGAGAACATTCGTCCCTGCCACCTCTCATTGTCCAGTAAGAAGATAGAGGAACGCCGACGTGCGTGTCATTATCGAATCTTCGGCCGAACAAGGCAGCCAGCGTGCCGCCTCGATCGTCGCCCAGCTTGTTCGCAAGAAACCCCGTGCTATTCTGGGGCTCGCAACGGGGGGTACGCCTCTCAAGCTGTATCAAGAGCTGATCCGCATGCACCAGAGCGAGGGACTCGATTTTTCGCGTGTCACCTCGTTCAATCTGGACGAATATGTCGGCCTGCCACCGACGCACCCACAAAGCTATCGTCATTTCATGACGGAGAATCTCTTCCGGCACGTTAATATCGATATCCGAAACACCCATGTGCCGGACGGTCGCGCCCTGGATTACGAAACTTATGGCAGCCAGTACGAAGCCATGATCAACGAGGCAGGCGGCATCGATCTGCAAATTCTAGGGATTGGTCGCGACGGACATATCGCGTTCAATGAGCCTGGATCTTCGCTCGGAAGCCGAACGCGTTTAAAGACCTTGGCTCCTGAGACAATTCGAGACAACGCCCGCTTTTTTGGATCGGAAGAGGGGGTACCCCGTCTGGCGATCACCATGGGTGTTGGTACGATTCTCGAATCGAAAAAATGTATCTTGTTGGCCTTCGGTAAAGAGAAGGCCGAAGCCATCGCGGCCACGGTCGAAGGACCAGTGACCGCACAAGTCACCGGAAGCGCCCTACAATTTCATCAAGACGTCGTCGTAATTCTGGACGAGGAATCGGCCTCGCAATTGCAACGCCGTTCTTACTACGATGAAGTTGAGGAGGCGCATCGGCGGCTTCAATCCGGGGACGTTCAATAGATCTGATAGACCAATGCGCCAAATCGGCAAACTTTCTTCTGAAAACGAGGCAGCCCGCTTCACCGACTACCTGCTGACGTTGGGAATCCACTCCAAAGCGGATCCTGCACAGCAAGGGGAGTGGTCTGTCTGGATTCACGAAGAAAACCAGGTCGAACAGGCCCGGACCGAGCTCGAGGCCTTCCGCTCGAACCCGGACGACGCTCGATATCGTAAGGCGAGCGACGAAGCGGCCGGCATCCGCAAAATGGAGCAGCTTCGCGAGAAGGAGCGTCGCAAGAACATTCACGAGGTGAAGCACCGTTCGCCTGGCATGGGGACTGGAACCACCGGCGCCCCGGTGACCCGCGGCATTCTCACCCTTTGCATTGGGATCTTGCTGCTCGGTGTCTTCGACTCGAATTACTCGCTGCAAGAGCCCGGCATCGGTGACCAGGTTTACAACGCCCTCTCGTTTCTTTCGCCGGAAGATCTGTTTGCCTATCTCAACTCGCCCGAACCGAACTCGCTAAAGACGATCGAACGGGGCCAGGTATGGCGTCTGATCACTCCAGCGATCCTGCATCAGCGACCTGCCCCCAATCATCAAGGCATGGGCTGGATTCTGCATATCGGCTTCAACATGTACATGTTGTACATGCTGGGGCCGACGCTCGAACGACGGATCGGCAGTTTGCATTTCCTGCTGTTGAACCTGGCCTTGGCGATCGCATCCAACTTGGCCCAAGGGGTCATTCCGATGCTGCTGTATGGAACCGATCTGTCGGTTTACGAACGCTACTACGGCGGCGTCAACTTCCTCGGCTACTCCGGCGTGTTGTATGGGCTGTTTGGCTATATCTGGGCACGCTCGAACAACGACTTGACCTTCGGACTGCGCATGGACCAATCGTCGTACGTCATCCTGATGGTGTGGTTCTTTCTTTGCTGGTTTGGCATGATGGGCGGCGTGGCCAACCTGGCCCACACCGGCGGTCTGGTCGCAGGACTGGGTCTTGGATATGTCGCCGCGATAATGCGGCGGTAAGGCCTACCGCGATGGAAACTCTGGCGGCCAGGCTTTGGTCACCTTGAATGCCTCTCGCTGATCTTCAAATGCCATGAGCGGCTCTTGGCAAAGCACGAACCGTTTGACGCGGCGGTCTTTGAAGCATTCGATCTGCATCTCGTAGTTCGGGTACTCGTAGAAGGCGATGAACTCGTGGTCATCTTCGTCGAGCCAGTACCACTCCCCAAAGATGTCTGGCAATTTGTCCAGCGTCAAATCAGTTAGTGGAATCGAAACGCCTTCCCACGAAACAGTTCCTGGGTAAGGCTTACACTTGCCGACATCGTCGTCCAGCACGATCTGAAACTCACACAGATTCCCGTTGTCGTCGCGATCGAGGCAAAGCCCGAGGTCAAAGTATTCGACGCTGAAGGGATCGCCCTGGCTGCTCCGCCCCAGACAGGAAAGCCGGTCGAACGCGCCTCCCAACGGAACTCCGAGGAGCGAAGGGACGTCGAGATCGGCATTCAGTTTCAAACCGCTCGCCCGTTGCCAATCGTTGGTTGGGTCGCCACGGCGAAAGATTAGGTCGTACCACATAGTCGAATCAGATTTGCGGTTGAGCTACTTGGAAGCCTGTTGGGTCAGGGCATCGGCGACAAATTGGCGAATGCCGCTTGCCGTTGGGTTCGGCTTGGGGACCAATACCGACTTGCTATCGGCCAGACCGACGAATCCCTGATCGAGATCAAACCAGACCGTCGTCGCAGGTTCGTCGCCGTCGGGGGTGAAATCGACCTGGTGCGTCCAGTTCGGAGCGGCCTCGTCGGTGGGCAAAGTCCCCTCGAAACTAGAATCCTCGATCAAAGCCTGGCGAAAATGGACCAGTCCCCGCATCTTCGAGATATCGTACGACTGGCCATCGTGCCGCAGTTCGACCTTCGGGGCGTAGCGAATGTTCTCGCCGTTGAGAGCTCCCCAATAGGCGATCGATGCATATCCGCGATTCCAGTGATGCCATACCGTCACCAGCGAGACCGCGACCGCGACAGCAATAATCACGGCCACGACCAGAGTTCCAGAGGTCGAAGGCTTTTCCTGGGGGGAAGTTGCGTCGGATTCGGATTCCAAAGTCGGCCTCAATCGGGAATGTTCGGGAGCGGATCGTTTTTTTATACTCAATAGTTGCCCGCCGGTGGGCAAGCGAACCCATTTCGTCTGATCAGACTCTCAAAGGATAAGTCCCTTGGCGGACAAATTCGATCCCTATCGCGAAGCATTGATCGTCGAGCAGCAGACGATTTGGCCCGAAGAACTAGCGGATGTTCCGCTTGAAAAGCGCGAGAGCCTCGCTCGGAAGCTCCATGGCGATGCCGCCGCGTGCGAGCACTTGGAGTACATTCGTCTCCATACCGGCTTTTGCCGCCAGATCACGGTGACGCCCGCAGACCTCGTCCGTCTCGGCAACGCCACTTAATCCCTATCCGTCATTCAGCCCCAGATCGTCGCCGATGCCAACCAGCAATCCTAGCCAGATCCCTCCGCAAACCGTTCATGTGCCCCTGGCCGAACGCTCGTACGATATCTCCATCGGCACTGGCAATTTGGCCCAAGTCGGCAAGTGGATCACTTCGCTGCGAAGCGTCACCCATGCCGTCTTGATCAGCGATACCAACGTCGCCGCTCACTACGAAAAGCCAGTCCTGCAGGCTCTGGAAGCCGAAGGGATTCGCGTGACGAGCCTGGTCGTTCCCGCCGGCGAACCCAGCAAATCGGTTGCTACTGCCCAGAAGTTGTGGGAAGCCGCCCTGGAGGATCGCGTGGACCGGAAGTCGATCGTCGTGGCTCTTGGTGGCGGCGTGATCGGCGACCTCGCAGGCTTCATCGCCGCGACCATGACGCGTGGACTCGACTTTTTTCAGATTCCCACCACGCTACTCGCCCAGGTCGACAGCAGTGTCGGCGGCAAGGTCGGCATTAATCTCCCCGCGGCAAAGAACATAGTCGGCTGCTTTTGGCAACCCAAAGGGGTGCTGATCGATACGGCGGTTCTCGAAACGTTGCCACGGCGCGAATACCTTTCTGGCCTGGCCGAGGTGGTGAAGTATGGCGTGATCCTCGATGAGCCGTTCTTCGACTATCTGGAAGTGAACGTCCAACCGCTCCTCGACCGCGAACCGGCAGCTTTGCAAAAAATCATTGCCCGCAGCTGCGAGTTAAAAGCCCAGGTCGTCGCCGAAGATGAACGCGAAACGACCGGCCTTCGGGCAATCTTGAATTACGGTCACACCTACTGCCATGCCTTGGAAACGGTTGCCGGCTACGGCGAGTTTCTGCATGGCGAAGCAGTTTCGGTCGGGATGTTATGTGCTTCGCGACTGGGAGAAAAGCTCGGCGTTTTCGACGCCCCGTCGACCCAGCGACAACATGCGTTGCTATCGGCCTTGAGTCTTCCGGTCGCTACGCCCAAGCTCGACGAAGCGGCCATCCTGGCGGCGATGCAGCGCGATAAAAAGGTCGAGCATGGCAAGCTGCGATTCATCGTTCCCCACAAGATCGGCAAAGTGGAACTGATGGCCGATATCGACAGCCAAGTTGCCATGTCCGCCTGGCGAGAAGGGCATTCCGCTTAGCAACTTTTCGCTCGACATTCTCGAGTAGGCCCCCCTACAATAGCGGAGCAATTCTCCCTATTCAGAGGTGTCGGCCAGAATGACGATGTCGGACGTTGATCGTGAAGAAGATCCTGAGTTTCAAGCGGCCATTCGGTTAGCACTCAGCTCCGGAATTGGACCTGCGAAGGTTCAGGCCCTCGAAGCCTATTTCGGGTCGCTCGCTGCCGCACTTCAGGCAACCGCTCGGCAATTGCAGGAAGTCTCCGGCATTGGACCAAAGGTTGCAAAGACGATCGTCGAAGCCAACACGCTCGATATCGAGCGCGAACTCGATCATTGTCGCGACTTTGGGATTCAAATCCTGACCCGCTCCGATGAAGCCTTTCCTGGCCTGCTTCGCGAAATCGTCGATCCTCCGACGCTGCTATTCGTTCGGGGAGAGTTTCTCGCCAGCGATGAACTAGCGGTCGCCATCGTCGGCACGCGACATGCCACGCATTACGGTAAGAAGCAAGCCGAACGCTTTGGCTACGAACTTGCGAAGGCAGGCTTCACGGTTGTGAGTGGTCTGGCTAGAGGTATCGACGCGGCTGCCCATCGCGGAGCCATCAAGGCCGGGGGCCGCACGATCGCATTTCTCGGGGGCGGGGTCTCGAAGATCTATCCGCCGGAGCACGTTGACCTGGCCGAGGAAGTTTCGCAAAGCGGGGCGATCGTCAGCGAGGCAGCTCCCCTGGTCAGCCCAATTGCAGGTGCTTTCCCGCAGCGAAACCGATTGATCACCGGCATGAGCTTAGGCGTCGTGATCATCGAAGCGGCACTACGAAGTGGAGCGTTGATTTCCGCTCGCATGGCCATGGAGCAAAATCGCGAGGTGTTCGCGATCCCAGGACAAATCGACAATCCGGTTGCCCGCGGTGTGAATAGCCTGATCCGCGATGGCGCGACGCTGGTTCAATCGGTGGACGATGTGCTGGAACAACTTGGCCCACTCCGAAAACCGCTGAAGGTCTCGGAAACGCAGACGGTTCTTGCACCTGCCGAACTACAGCTCAACGATCAAGAGCAAACGGTCCTGCAGCATATCGACCTGGCACCGATGTCACTCGATGCGCTCGTGGCCCGGTCGCAATTGCCGGTTCACCGGGTGTTGTCGACCCTCTCGATCCTTGAAATGAAACGCCTCATCGTAAGAACCAGCGGGACGACCATTCAGCGAACCGCCTAGCGATCACGACTCGGCAGGCTGCGTCGACATCGTTTCGCCTGGGATCGGCTCGAATAACCGTTCCAGCGGCTGACGATCGTGGATATCGGGACTAAGCCACTGCCGGATCTTGTCGTCGTCATCCAGAATCACCGGCATGCGATGATGGACCTTCTCAACGCAGCTATTGGGGGCGGTGGTCAGAATTGTGCAGCTCAGATGCTCTTCGCCATCAATCTGGCAGCGATCCCACAGACCTGCCATGGCAAAGTAGTTGGCCTGCTTCAACTGAAAGTCGAGATCCTTCTCGAAGAACGACGTCGCCGGGATCAAACAACGCTGGGTCTTGAAGGCTTTGCGAAACGATGGCTTTTCGTGCGCCGTCTCGCTCTTGGCATTGAAGCAGGAACGAGCCGTCGCTTTCCAGGTCTTCTTACCAGGCTTCCACCAGAAAGGAACCAGCCCCCACGACATCACCGTGACAACGCGGCCCTCGCTCGTATCGAGTACGACCGGAACGTCCGCCAGCGGAAACAGCGTCTTCTGAGCGGGGTCGAATGGTTTTTGAATTTCGGCGCCGAACCACGACGCGATTTCGGTCGAAGTGGCACGGATGTTGTATCGATGGCACATAGGATCGCCTGCAAACTTGGATTCACGACTGCTCCTTATTATGGAGCAGCCGATCGTTGCAGGCGAGATCCCCCGGCCGAAACCAGCTCTAGGTGAACAGCGCCGCGATCGGATTGCCATTGTCCGTTATCGGAACCGGACGATCGCCATCGTAGAGCGACTTGGCGTAATCGATGCCCAGCGAGGCGTGAATCGTTGCGAAGAAGTCGGGCACCGAAACGGGGTTTTCGACGATCTTCTTAGAAAGTTCGTCGGTCACGCCATACGCACCGCAGTGATTCAATCCGCCGCCAGCCAGCACACAAGTAAAGGCCGAACCTTGATGCCCTCGACCGCCGCCGCTATCGAATTCTGGCGGACGACCAAACTCGGTGGTAATGACAATCAACGTCTTGTCGAGCATCTTCCGAGCTTCCAGATCGACAATCAAAGCTGACATTGCCGTGTCGAGCTCTTGGATCAACTTATGCTGCTCGAGGATGCCGCCGTTATGCACATCCCAGCCGGCACCATTCAGGAAGTTCAAATTGTGCGAGACCTCGATGAACCGCACGCCTCGTTCGCAGAGCCGACGGGCCAGCAAGCAGCGTTGTCCGAACTCGCCTCCGTACGACTCCCGCAGGTCGGCCGATTCGCGCTCGAGTTCAAAGCTGCTCATAAACTCCGGACCGCTGAGTTTCAGACTTAAGTCAATGGTCGATTCATAATCCTTGATGCGGGCCTGTTTCGCTTCCGGCTGCATTCCGCGAAGCTCGGAAAGAAAACGTTCGCGGCGTAGCTTGCGTTTGTCGGTAATCCCTTCCGGCGACGAAAGACCTGCAGGGCCTCGTCCCGTTTCGGTCAGATACAAATAGCTGTGCTGGGCCCCGAGGAACCCTGGCCCGCGCGTGGCGTTGGGGTAGCCGATCAACACGTAAGCCGGGACGTCGTCCGATGCGGCGCCCCGCTCGTGAGCGACGATCGAACCGATGGAAGGATAAACGACCGTCCCGCTGACCGGGCGGCCGATGTGCATCCAGTTGGTAGCGGCCGCATGTTCGTCGATCACCGAATGATTCACCGTGCGAACAGCCGTCACGCGATCCATGAGCGGGGCCAGCTTCGACAGGTGTTCGCACACTTCGACATCGCTAACGGCGGTCGGGATCGGATTGTAATAACCGCCTGGCTTCTTGGCCTTCGGATCCCCTTTGCGTTTGGGATCGAACGTATCTATTTGCCCCATCCCCCCGCCGAGCCAAATCGAGATCACATGTTCGGCTTGTCCCTTCAGTGGAGCCGAGTGGGGCATGCCTTGGGCCATCGAAGTTGCCATGGCCGTAGCAGCGGATGCTGCCAGGAACTGTCGTCGATTTACGCCGGAGTTCGAGGGAAAAATGCTCATGGTGACTCAAAAGGTTGGGGTAACGTGGTGACGGGAAGGCGAGGATCAGCGAACGAGCTTACGGCATCCAGACGAACTCGCGGAGATTCACAACACTCCAGACGAAGTCTTCGTACGTCTCGCGCCATTCCGGCTGCAGTCGCGGATCGACCGGTGGGCCACTCCGTGCACGCCGGGCATGTTCCTGCTGAATCGTATTCGCTTCCGATTTCAAGTGGTTCGACCAGGTAACCTGGGGCAAACGCTCAAGCGGCTTCACAGGCTGAATCTTGTCTTTTGGAACCAGTCGCTGGTCGAATCCCTCTCGCAAGGCATCCGCGAAGAAGGTCTTCTCTTCCGTGGTCGGCATCCGGCTGAGGAACCTCAGGAATACCGACTCGACCACTGCCTCCGGCGACTTGGCCTCGACAGCGAGATCGGCCAAGGCACTCTCGTGTGAGGCCCGCGTCAGCCATATCGTCATCGTGCCGTTGGCGATCACTGCCGGTTGCAGAACGTTCGGTTCGGATTCGCGATCGGTACGAGGGATCTGACGTTCGGCCGACCAACCGAAGGCGACTAGCACGTCGTCGATCACAGCGGCATAAGGTAGCGTCAGGCTTGGACGATCGCGTTCGTTCGACAAGCTGACCATCATCCACGCACGCTTCACTTCACCTAAATTGTTGCGGTTGCTGGCCGGGCGGCGACCGTCCGGATCGAGTGTCATCGTTTCGATCTCAATCTCTTTACCGGCCGCGGCAAAGAACGAATCGACAACCTGTTCGCCGGTCATGCGGCGACGTTCCGGAGCGTTAAACAAGCGGCGGGTTGGATCGACATCCTTCTGGTTGCCGATCGCTGCCTGCTGGTAAAGTCGCGAGTTCATGATCACGCTGGTCGTGTGTTTCACACTGTAATCGTGGGCGATGAAATCTTTCGCCAGCCATTCCAGCAGCTCGGGATGGCTTGGCTGGGTCCCTTCCCAGTCGTGCGGTGGCTCGACGATGCCAGCGCCGATGAGGCGTCGCCAGATTCGATTCACGACGATCTTTGCGAAACGTTGGTTTTCAGGCGCGGTAACGAGGGTTGCGAGTCGTTCACGCGTGTCCTTTTCGTTTTCCATGTAACGAGCGAGGGCCTCGTTATCTTCAATGCCGGTCTCTTTCGCAAACGGCCATTTCGGCTGGACGGCTTGCCCTGGCTTCAGGGTGACTTCAATCAACGCCTGACGGTCCTTGTTCTCGAAGAACGCCGCCGGCACCGAGCTGGTCTTCGGCACCGACATTGGCTTGCGTGCGAACATGGCAGCCAACGCGTAAAGGTCTTCTTGCGTCGTGCTGTGATAGGGAGAGTCGTGGCAACGAGCACATTGCAGTTCAATTCCCAGGAAGGCATTCGCGACGACATGTCCCTTGGCGGCAAACGGCGAATCGTTCTGCGCTGCCATCGAGAACCCAGCGCTGCCGCCGTCGTACGAACTGCCACGCATCATCATCAGCTCGGTCACCATGCGGTCGAGCGATTTGTCGTCTCGCAGGGCATCCAGCAGGAACCAGCGGAAGGGGCCACTCGCATTCAGCGTGGCATTGATCAGGGTGGGATTCTCGGCCAGAACATCTTGCCAGTAGCTGATCCAGTGATCGGCCCAGCGAGGATCTTCCAGCAGGCGGTCAATCAGTTGGGCTCGCTTGTCGGAAGAAGTATCTGCGAGGAATGCGCGGACTTCCGCTTCCGTAGGGATGACGCCCACCGTGTCGAGATAGGCTCGTCGAATGAATTGAGCGTCGGTAATGTTCGGTGCCAGGTCGGTTTCATCCGCTGACAGCGGCAACTCGGGCCACTCGGCCCCGGCGTTGATCCAGTCCTCGAGCGTCTTGATTTGCTTTTCGCTGAGCGGCTTGCCGGTGGGGGGCATCCGCATGTCGGCGTCTTCATGTTGGATGCGGACCATCAGTTCGCTCGCCTCGGCGTCGCCTGGCTCAATGGCAGGGCCTGAGAAGCCACCGGCAACGGCCATGTCGCGCGAATTCAATTGAAGTCCGCCTGAGTCTTTCTCGCCATGGCAACGAAAACACTCCGATCGTAAAATTGGGAGCACTTCGGAGTGGAACTTCTTGGCGGCATCGGGAGACGTCCCTTGTACAGCCTCTTTCGCTTCCGCGATTCGCTGAGTCAGGAAGGCGTCGATCGGATTCGCCGTGCCTTCTGTTCTCGGGACTGGTGGGGCAGGGTTGTGTTGCACCCACTTTCGCCCCAATTCGTGACGGCGACTCCAGAAGTCTTCTCGCGAAGCAGCGGCCGCACGGCGATTGTCGTCATCGAACTGGGTCAATGCACCTTCGATACGGGCGAGGGCACCCTCGAATGCTTCGTCCGTCAATGGAAGGGGGGCATCGACCGCTTGGGCTGGGCCCAGCACGTGATATTGCTGGCCATCGGCCGAAAGCTTCGCCACGGTGAACTCGCCTGGCTCAGGGCGGAATTTCTTTCCGCCTGCCGTGGTTTCGACCACGACCCGATAAACACCACGCTCGGGCGCTTGGAAGGTTCCGGTGGACTCATGCAGACGATGTTCTTTAATGCGGTGCCCTGGCAGCGGCGGCTCGGCCACCGGCGTAATCGGTTCTTCACCACTCGGCGATCCTTGTAGGGCGCCTGTTTTGGCAACCTGTTTTCCATCGACCCACAAGCGAGTGAGGCCCCGGGCACGGAGCAGGAAGGTTTGTTCACCTTCGTCCAGGGCCACGTCGGCCGCCATGCGCACCAGGACCGGAGCTTTCCAGCTGTCGCGGATGCCCCAGCTATCGTAACGAACTGGCATCCGAGGCGTCAGGAACTCGTTCGTTTCCCACCGCATCACTTCTTTGGGATAGGTCTCGTCGAAGTCGAGCCAGCGATTATGTGCGTCCAATCCTTCGTGAAATGTGACCGTCACACGATCGCTTGGCAGATCACCAATTTTTGGCATGGCTTCGGGCAGAGGCTCAGGCTTGGGGGCATCGCCCACCCGGCGAAATCGCGACTTCAGCGTTTCTTCATCAAGTGTCACACGGTGCAACGCAACAGCGTCGAGGTAACCTCGAAACGAGTTCGATGCGCTGCCCCCCATCGACGAACCAATCCAAACACTGTCGTCGTCGACGACAGGAGCTTCCGTTGTCGGTCCACCCATGTCCCAGTTACCGGGGATGCTTTGGCCATCAACCCAGCCACGGATGCTTTCAGGATTGCCGAACTCGTATGTAACGGCGATATGGTGCCAGCCTGTTCGCGGAATGAAGCCATCGCTAGTGGTCCAGCGGTGCCAAGGTGTGCCGGCGCCATTGCGTGGTGTTGCAAACAGAAAACTAACGCACGCGGTCCCCTTAACGCCTCGCAGACGCAACGCCCAATTTTGATTGTCCGGGGCAAATTCCGGACTGCCGGTGCGTCCTTTCCCAAGGATGTAGAGGTTCTCACCATCTTTCAAGTCACGCGCGTTCACCCAGGCTTCGATCGTGATCTGATCACCGTTGGTGAAGTCGAAAGGACTGAGTGCCCCAGGATCGGCATACGAGAAATAGGCACCTCGACCATCGAATTTTACTGCCGTGTTGCCGTTATCGAAGTCTGGATAGACCGGTGGCCGGGGGCCTGGCACATCGCGGTGCACGCCACCATGGGCAATCAACGGAGTTTCTTCTTCGGCACCAAACTCCCAAAAAACGACAGGTTCGTTCGCCGTTGCATCGGCACAAAACCAGCAGCTGGAAGCGGTTAGGAACAGAAGGAGAATACGAAGCGATTTCATCAGGTCCACCTATCAAGAGAAGCCAGGACCGGTGTGTTGGTGGTCCATGGCTACCGTGTACTTCAGGAGGGAAGTGATGCCCCGCTTAGAGGCGTCAGGAAGGAGTCTTAAATATCCATAGAATTTTTGCTTCCGTCAAGCAAAGTTCGCTAAGAGAAGAGATGCCGTGCACCTCAGTGGTGGGGCATCTCGCTGCGATTGCAATCACCCTTCCAACTGACTCACGAACGCCACCGACGTTCCCCTGCCTTATTCGCCACTGGAAGCCATTGGTTTGGGCGATGCCTTGACTGGCGTATTGGGGAACGATTGCCACGCCGCAGACGGTTCATCGCCTCAATTGCAAGGCGTGCTACGACTGGTTGGCTACGACATGGAAAGAGACTTCGTCGGCTTGGGCCGGTGTTCCCAACAAATCAGCGTTTTTTCGGCATCCTCGCAATTCACCTTCGGGAAAAACTGCGAACGCCCTTGGGAATTGGCTAGTGCAGCCCGTAGCGACTCATTTTGTATTGCAACGTACGAACGCTGATTCCCAAGACTTTCGCGGTTTTCTCACGGTGAAAATCGTTGGCCGCAAGAGAAATCAAAATAGCTTCCTTCTCAGCCGACTCCGTAACGTCGGCCAATGAGCGTACTTCACTGGCGGCAGCGTTTCTAACGACCGCGGTTAGCTCTGCGGGCAAATGCTTCGCTCTTATCTTTTCGCTGTCCACCGTGACGACCAGGCGTTCGATTACATTTCGAAGCTGACGTACATTGCCCGGCCAATTCGCCGAGACGAGCACTTGCAATGCCTCATGGTCTATCGACTTGGGCGCTCGATGGTGTCGGACACAAAAATGATTCAAAAAGTGGTCCACCAAGAGAACGATATCGTCGCGGCGTTGCCGTAAGGGAGGGACTTCGATGGGGATGATATTGAGACGGTAATAAAGATCCTCTCGGAAAACGCCATCTTCGACCAGCTGCGGAATGTCTCTGTTGGTCGCCGAAACGATGCGAGCGTCCGAGAGAAGCGTCTCCTCGCCTCCCACTCGGGTGAACTGTCCCGTCTCGAGCACGCGGAGCAAATCGACCTGGCTCTTCATCGGTATTTCGGTAATCTCGTCGAGGAACAGCGTCCCTCGCATCGATTGCTCAAAGCAGCCTGGTTTCTGGCGAGAGGCCCCTGTGAAGGCACCCTTTTCGTGCCCAAACAACTCACTTTCCAGTAAGTTCACCGGTAACGCGCCGAGGTTGACCGGAATGAATGGAAACGAAGAACGTTTGCTTAGATCGTGCAGGGCCCTGGCGATGAGTTCTTTTCCCGTACCGCTTTCGCCATGAATCAGCACGGTCGCGTCCGTATCAGCAACCTGGCGAATTTGTGACAGCACATTATTGAGTGCGTGGCAATTGCCGATGATGTTGGGCAACTCGCCGGCAACCGCCAGCCGATCTTTCAGGAAACGGTTTTCGGTCTGCAACCGATGATGCTCTACTGCTTTGGCGACCTGCTGACGGATCAAGTTCAGGTCAACCGGCTTGGTAATAAAATCAAACGCACCGCGGCGCATCGCGTCGACCGCCATCTCGACCGTTCCATGGGCGGTAATCATGATCATCGTCGTATTGGGTGCGCGCTGCTGGATCAGCGACAACAGTTCCAGGCCATCTCGATCCCCAGGCAATCGAACGTCGGCGATGACGATTTGGAAACTCTCCGTATCGAACTTGTCGAGCGCCTCGTTGACGCCGCTGGCCGTATCGATCAGGTCGACTTCTTTTTCCAGCCCTTTGGCCAACCCCGACCTTATGTTGGGCTCATCGTCGACAATCAAGATGCGAAAGGCTTCTTCCATGACGCTAGTCCGCAAAAATCGCCGCTTGTTGAATTGGTAACGTCATTACAAAGGTCGTTCCCTCTTTGTTGCTCAAAAAATCAAGGCTGCCATTGTGTTGCCGGACGATCTTGTCGCAGAGGGCAAGCCCCAAACCGGTTCCTTCGCTCTTGGTCGTAAAGTAGGCGTCGAACACCTGACTGCGAAGGTCCTCTGGAATTCCGCTGCCTGTATCCGCGATTTCGATACGCACCGAGTCGGCAGTTGCAGTCACGGCGATGGTAAGTTCGCCTCCGTTGGGCATGGCTTGCATCGCGTTGACGAACAGGTTCAGCAAAGCCTGTTCCAAACGAACCAGATCGGCCGTGATATTCGGCAAGGGAGATTCCGGACGAACGAATCTGACGTCAATCCCTTGTTGATTTGCCTGAGGTACCGCAAGATCGACTTGTCGCTGAATTAGCCTGGCGAGATCGACCTCCTCGAGCCGCAGGTTTTCCATCGAAGCAAAATCCCGGAACCCCTCCAAGACTCCCCCAATTCGCGTCATTTCCGCCTTGATGACCGCCAACATTTGCTGCACTTCCTCGGATACCTGGCTCTCCTCGAGTTGCTCCTCCAGCAGTTGAACATGGAGCGACAGCGCTGCAAGCGGATTTCGGATTTCGTGGTGGAGCCCGACCGCCAGAGATCCCAGTCCCATATAGCGTTCCATCCGTCGCATCCGCTCTTCCAGGAGAATGCGTTCCGTTACGTCACGCAGCTGCAAGACTTTGCCGATCTGCTTTCCCTCAAAGTCGTTCAAGGATTGGCAAGTCGCGCGGACGGTTCTCCCGTCGGCGTCGATATGAAAATCTCTGGTCAAAGAAGAAGGCTTTTTGGCCTGCCAATCGGCCAGGAACTGGTCAAGCGCCAAGTCAGCGGAAAGCTCCTTCACCGGCTTGTCGATACAATCGAGTTTGGCTCCGAGCAACTCCATGCCGTGACGATTGATGCTGGTGACAATACCGTTTCGGTTCGTCGTGATTACCGCTTGATCGACGCTGCTGAGGATATGTCCCGCCAGGGCCTTGATGTCCCGAAGCGACTCCTGGGAAGACCGATAGGCGCGCGAAAGCAAAACGAGCGCCAACCCCGTCGCGATAAGATTCAGCACGACGAGGATCGAAAGCCGGAACTGCCACCCCAGTTCGACCACCAATTCTTTCGCGGTCGCTGTCGAGTCACGGGGCAGTTTTCGCGTCAGTTCCTCGACGATGTCTTGTTCCCGCAAGAAGTCGGACATCGTCCAGATAGTGATGGCCAGAGCAGCCAAACTCAGTAGCAGTAACCCGGCGATAGAAAGTCGGTACCCGTTACCGGTACCGACAGATTGGGTACGAAACATAGAAACAAGTAAATAAAAGCCGCCTCAAGGCGGCTACTCCCACGATGCGTTTAAATTGCCTGATTATCGATACGAAGGGCGTGCTGCAGGAATACCACGCCGACGATCAGTTTGGCTTCGCTAATGCTTAGATCGGCGGAAGCGTACGTTGGGTCTCACTCAACGGCGACGCCACGTCTCGGAGAGGCAAAAACTGATTCTGATCCGGATCGAATGTGAATACGTCCCCCGTCTCGAATTTGTAGACCCATCCATGCAGTTTCAGGTCGCCTCGACCAACGGCGGCCGCGACGGCGGGGTGGGTTTTCAAGCTCTCGAGCTGCACCAGGACGTTCTCTTCGACTGTCAACGTCAATCGCTTGGCAGGATCGGTCAGGTGAGAGTAGTTTTCCTCGACGATGCGACGCGTCGCTTCCGCATGTTGCAGGTAGGCGCGAACCGCCGGCATGCTTTCGACCGATTCTGGAGTCAACAGGCCGGCCATCGCTCCGCAGTGAGAATGTCCACATACAATAATATCACGGACTTTTAACGCAGAAACCGCATATTCAATCGTCGCCGCCTCGCCGCCAAGTACTGCCCCATAGGGAGGGATAATGTTGCCAGCGGTACGCTGAATGAATAGCTCGCCCGGCTTTGTCTGGGTTAGACGATTAGGGTCAATGCGCGAGTCAGAGCAGGTAATAAATAACGCCAGTGGGTGCTGGCCGTCGACAAGGGTTTCGAACAGCTTCTTGTCTTGGCTGAATTGTTCGCGTTGAAAGCGATGGATCCCCTGAACTAGTTGCTGCATCGATCGATTCCTCGGTTCAAAACGTCTGGGCGTGCAAGATTTTGCATCTGACATGCAAGAACTTGCATCATTTGCATCTCCAGATTCTATCGACCGAGGGTTGAGTTGACTGCCTCACTTGCAGATTTTCGCAAACAAAACTTTCGGCCTCACCCCCGTTTTTCTATCGTTCGTATTGAGCCAAACATCGTGACAACGGCTGGGCAGCTTTATCGGTATAATAATTGCGACAGAAAGTACCAATCGAAACGCGACCCCGCCTCCCCATTAGCGGCATGGATCGCCAAAACGCGCTGTTTCGCCTGCATGTTATTAGACTAGGGCCGATCCAACTTTGGAACGCACCACTGATTCTTTGACCAAGACGGTCTCCGACGATTCCGGACCGGAGGCGATACGTAAGTTGGTGGAGCACGCTGCCCACCTCTTACCATCGCAAGGGCCGATCGAGGTCTTTGTTCATCACAATACGCTTCATGCATTCGAGGATCTCCCGTTTCACGAAGCTGTGAAGCTGGGGTTGGCTCGCTATGGCGCCCAGCCTTATTTGCTGGAACAAGAATATCGCCAGCTATTTCGGAAAGGTCGGATCACAGATGAAGATCTCCTGGCCGTCCTGAAAGAAGACCTTGGACAGCAGGATCAGGAGAGAATCAACGGTCTGGGAACGCGCCGGCAAATTCGCCTAGCGATGCTTCGCCATCCTGTTCACGTTGGTCCCAACGCCGAGCTGAAGTGGATTGTGGCAGAGACCGACGCGCTTGAGCGGTTTCATTCAGAAGTCCCCCAGGACCTTCGCGAGCGAGTCGTAGGCGGTGCAAAAGAGTGGCTTCGCAGTCGTCAGGCAACGGAACGCTCAACCTCGGCGGACTTGGACGGGCTTTTGGTGAAGTTCGGCCGAAAATATGAGGAATGGGGGGAAAACGCCTGGGAAGCGTTTTCCTTGCACCTGTTGTGGCGTATCTGCCGCATTGGAATTCAGTCCACGCCACCTCGCACCGCATCTGTTCGTTACGTGCGTCCACGCGATCTGTTACTGAAGGCATTCGGGGACGACATCGACCAAGACGTGCATGACCTGCTCATCCGATTTTGCGCGGCTTACGTCGATCAGGGCTATTCCGACTGGGAACTCCCCAAGCGGGACAAGGGCTTTTACGAAGCGTTTTTGACGCTCTATACCCAATCAAATTGGTGTGCCGACCGCTGGACGCGTGGGCTTTCCCTGGAACTGCGTCGGTTGCAAACTTCTGGGGTAACGCCAGAAGCATCGATTGAAGAATCGATCCGCGACTTGGGCGTGCCCGACGACGATCGCGACGAATTCGTAACCCAGACACTGCTTGGCCTACGGGGCTGGGCCGGAATGATCTGGCAGTTGGAATCGGGTGCCGGTCCGGTCGTCCACTCGATCCCATCAGGCTCTCTGCTCGGGCTGGTGGCCATCCAGTTGATTCTTGAGCGTTTTGCGATCGTTAACGTTGGGTTCGACAAAACCGGTCGGCGCAGCGGCGCTCGGGAAGTAATGCAGTTCGCTCAGAGGAAGCTGTCGGAACAACGCCCCCTTAACATTGAACGCCGAGCATTTCTCTTGTTTCAGGCCGCCCAAACGCTTGGTTGGCAACCACAGCAATTACTCGCGCTCTCCAATGATCAGTGGAAAGAACTGGATGCGGAAGCCGAAGCTTTTTCGGCCATCGAGCGCCGTCGGATATACCACGAGGCGTTCGAGCGAAAATACCGGCGCGAGGCGTTGGACGCGTTCATTTCGCACACGCAATCTTTCGACGAGATCTCGGCCAGGCGAAAGCCACATCGTCCTGACTTTCAAGTCCTGACATGTATCGACGATCGGGAAGAGTCGTTTCGACGTCACCTGGAAGAAACGCATCCGGCTTGCGAAACGTTTGGCGCCGCAGGATTTTTCGCAGTGGCGATCTACTATCGTGGGGCGGCCGACAGCTTTTACCAACCGCTATGTCCCAACGTGATCACTCCGCGGCACTATGTTCAGGAGGACGTCGGCTATACGTTCGAGGGAATGC
Organism: Bremerella sp. JC817; assembly: GCF_040718835.1. Taxonomy (NCBI): domain Bacteria; kingdom Pseudomonadati; phylum Planctomycetota; class Planctomycetia; order Pirellulales; family Pirellulaceae; genus Bremerella; species Bremerella sp. JC817. The sequence goes on from NZ_JBFEFG010000268.1 coordinate 330,397, forward strand.
ATCTGGAACGGGCAGAGTTAAGGCGACGCTTGGGCCTGGCGAGCCATGCCTTTCATATGCGCAGTCGGACGTTCTTGGGAGGCATCTTTACCGGCATCATCGGTTCGCTGGCGACGGCCCCGCTAGTAGCGAGCGTCCTTTTTCCGCATCTGACGGCCAGGATTCGCAAACAGTTGGGGAGCTTGGTTCAACCTCCTCCGGTGACGACACTCCAATTGGAACGCTATCAAGAGGAGCCTGGCCCCGAGAATGGTCATGTTGGATTCTCTTGCGAGGAAATGGCGAGCGTCGTTGTACGTTTGTTGCAGGATATCGGCGTAACCAAACCAGACGCATTTTCTCGCTTGTTCGTTGTCTGCGGACATGGCTCCTCGAGCCTCAATAATCCCCACGAGTCGGCCTATTGCTGTGGAGCATGTGCAGGAAAACGGGGCGGTCCGAACGCGAGAGCATTCGCCAAGATGGCCAACGACTGGCGCGTGCGTGCCTTGGTGAAGCAGGCAGGCGTCTCGATTCCGGATGATACGGTATTCGTTGGCGCCTACCACAATACGTGCGACGATTCGGTGGTCTTTTTTGATTTGGACTCGCTGCCACCGTCGCATCATGACGACTTCGAGGCGGCTCGCGAGGCCATCGAAGAGGCACGCCGTCGCAACGCCCACGAACGTTGTCGACGGTTCGACTCTGCCCCTCTGACCATCTCGCCGCAAGAGGCCGTTCGGCATGTTGAAGCCCGAGCCCAGGACATTTCCCAAGCTCGACCAGAATACAATCACGCCACGAACGCGCTTTGCGTTGTGGGACGACGCGATTGGTCGCGGGGCCTATTTCTCGATCGGCGGTCCTTCCTGACGTCGTACGATCCGGCCCAAGACGACGACCGGCATTCGATTCTCGCCCGCATCCTGGCCGCGGCGATACCAGTTTGCGCGGGGATCAACCTCGAGTACTACTTCTCACGAGTCGATCATGCGGTCTACGGTTCTGGATCGAAGTTGCCGCACAACATCGTATCTCTATTAGGAGTGATGGAAGGGACGGCGAGCGACTTGAGAACCGGTCTCTATCAACAAATGGTGGAGATTCACGAGCCGCTCAGAATACTGTTTGTAATTGAATCAACTCCCGAGGCCTTACTTTCCATCATGCAGGACAACCCGACCATCGGCCGGCTTTGCCGCGGCGATTGGATCCATCTCGCCGTGATGCAACCAGCGGATTCAACGGTGCAAGTTTTCAGAAATGGCCAGTTTGAACCATATGAGTTCAGCGGCGCCGCACCTCGTACGGCATCCTTCTCGCGGGATTGCTATCGTGGCTCCCGCGACAACCTGCCGTTCTTCTCGATCTCGGCGACAGAGGAGCGGCAATGATGGTCGAGCCGATCCTACATGCCCTGGGAGACGTTGTCGTTGGAAGCCCCGTAGTCTTATTAACAGCCCTCGGTCTACCGCTCTTAATTGGAATTCGACTAAGCGAAACCTTACAGTCGAGACTCATGAAGGGGAGCGTCGTCGCGGGATTAACGGCCGCGGTTTGCATACTGGGAGTCATGCTGGCCACAGGATCGCGGCATGTGCCAATTGAACTCGGGAACTGGGCGTCTATTCCCCAAGAGCACTTTCATTTCCATCTGAAATTCGTTTTCGATCGGCTTTCGGTACCATTCGTAATTTTGTCGTTCGTGCTGTGCGGCACCGTTGGAGCGTTCGCTTCCGTCTATTTGCATCGAGATCGCGGCTTTCGACGCTTTTTCCTCCTTTACGCACTCTTCCAGCTAGGAATGGTGGTATCGGCCTTGGCCGGCACGATCGAAACCTTGTTCTTTGGCTGGGAGTTGGTCGGCCTTTCGTCGGCGTTGCTCGTCGCCTATTTCCATGAGCGGCCTGCTCCGGTGCGCAATGGTCTACGCGTCTGGTCTATTTATCGTATTGCGGACGCTGCTTTTCTGATTGCCGCTTTAACGTTGCATCATCTAACAGGCGGTGGAGACTTCGATGGACTGATGGGCTCTGGGCCCTGGCCCGATGGCGTCGCCGCGATTGATTCCACGTCGGCGCTCTTGGTCGGACTTCTGCTACTGCTGGCCGCGGCAGGCAAGTCTGGAATGGTGCCGTTTTCGGGCTGGATTCCTCGCGCCATGGAAGGCCCTACGCCTTCCAGCGCGGTGTTCTATGGAGCCTTGTCGGTTCATCTGGGTGTGTTTCTCTTGCTCCGCGTGAGCCCCTTGCTAGACGCTTCGGTTCTGCTACGAGTTGCGGTCGTTGTACTGGGGCTCGTGACGGCGATCTTTGGAGCGACGGCATGCCGCGTCCAAAGCGACGTAAAGAACGCTTTGGCGTACGCTTCGTTGACTCAGGTCGGTATTATTACTGTGGAGATCGGACTCGGACTGCAATACGTCGCCTTGATACACATGATTGGCCATGCTTGCCTCAGAACATTCCAACTATTACGAGCTCCTTCCGTCCTGAAAGACTACCGAATGTTGGAGAATGCTGTCGGCTCCTCGTTGAGCGGCGATAAGGCGGGGCGCTCCCAATCCACATCTTCGCTCCAGTTGTGGCTGTATCGCTTCGCGCTGGAGCGTGGCTTTCTCGACGCTTTCCTCAACGTCTGGATCGTCGACCCGTTCTTGTTCGCATTTCGCAGCTTTGACTCCCTGGAAAGACGCTGGACGAGCCTGCTTTCCGGCGGCGAGTCGCGCGAGTCGGATCGTCTCGCTCCGTACGAAGACTCGCTGGAGGACGTAGCCTAATGCCGGAACTTCACATGCCCTGGCTTGGCTTGTCGGTCCTGCTGCCGCTGATCGGCTCTATTATCGCGTCATTAACAAAGGATCGTGAGCGCGCAAGGAACTATAGCGTTGCGATTTGTTTGGCGACGTTCTTATGTGCCATCGGAGAGTGGATTGACTTTGAGACGCTGCAGTCCTTCGAGGCGCACGATCATTGGAACGTCTTTCAGTTGTTTGGTCCGGCCGATGCGTTCGTGGTAGACGAACTTAGCGCTCCGCTGTTGCCGCTCGGCGCGTTGCTCTATCTCGCGACTGTTTTAACGACGCTTCGCACCAAGCTGAATCGCTTCTCATTCGGGTGGGCGCTCTTCTCCGAGTCGGTGCTGCTGGCAACGCTCGGATGTCGCGACCCTTGGTTGGTCATTCTATTGCTGGCGGTCGGCGTGGTTCCCCCTTGGATCGAGCTGCGCAAACGCCGCCAATCCACGCAGGTATACTCCCTGCATATGGGGCTATCCGTGGGACTACTGGTCGCCGGACAGTGGCTGGTCGGAACCGACGCGAGCGCCGACAATCCTCCGATCCTCGCCGGCTGCCTGCTGACGGCAGGCGCGTTGATTCGAAGTGGCATTTGCCCACTTCACTGTTGGATGACCGATCTATTCGAGAAGGCGACGTTCGGGACGGCGCTGCTGTTTGTCACGCCGATGGCCGGCGCCTACGTGGTTATGCGGCTCGTTTTCCCCATTGCCCCGGCGTGGGCCCTGCAAAGTATCGCGATGTTGTCGATGATGACGGCGATATATGCCGCCGGCATGGCCCTGGTTCAGCATGAAACGCGCCGCTTCTTTTGCTACCTGTTTCTCAGCCATTCTTCCCTGGTGTTGGTTGGGCTGGAAATGGCAAATCCGATCGGTTTGACAGGGGCGTTGTATGTCTGGCTATCTGTGGGGATCTCGTTGTTAGGTTTCGGTTTGGCGCTGCGATCCGTCGAAGCGCGAACGGGACGCCTCTCACTCGATGGATTTCATGGGCTTTACGAACATACTCCATTCCTCGCCAACATGTTTCTGCTGACGGGTCTGGCCTCGATTGGTTTCCCAGGAACGATCGGCTTCATCGGCACGGAACTGCTGGTCGAAGGAGTCGTGGACGTCTATCCACTGATTGGATTCGCCGTGGTTCTGGCGGCGGCGCTCAATGGTATTGCGATCGTCAAAGCTTACTTCCACGTCTTTACTGGCACGCCACATATCGCAACGGCCTCGCTGGTATGTCGACCGACGGAACGTCTCACGATCTTGGTAATGGTGGTATTGATCATCGGCGGCGGCGTGTTTCCGCAACCGGGAGTTCAGTCCAGGTATCACGCTGCAACGGCGTTACTCAAGTCGCGGGGAGCAGATCAAGCGACGCAAGAATCCGCAGCGCACGATACTCATCAGGATCACTCCGCAGAAGGTTCCTCGCTTCCCTAGCCTGATTGTGGGAGTCGAGTAATGCCAAACGACAATCCTGTCCTGGAAATTCATCGCGGAAATGTCGCCCGGTTCGTTACCTGCTGGAGGCGATTCCTCCCATCGCGGCAGGCGACGGTGTCCGTCTCCTGGTGATGTGTCATTTGCACTGCCACGGAGACTCTTCGTAATCCAGCACATCGCATCATCGATTCGCGCAGCAGGCGATCGCGACGAGAACACAGTTATCGCGGACATCGAGTTTGCGTTTTCGCAACACGAGATCAGCCATGTGATTGTTTGTGGGAATACCGGATGCGGAGTCATCGGAAATTGGCTTAATATTTCCGGTGCTGCGGACGTCGGTGAATGCAAACCTGATTTGAAACGACGACTGATCCCGTTCGGATGGAGTTTGTGCCGTAACTCCAGGAACTCTCCGGTGGCGGATGCACGGGGCAATAAGCTCCCCGCAATTCAGGATGAAATCGGTTGGCTGACGGGCTGCCATTTCCAGCGAAGGATCGTGGCGCTATTAATGATAACGAACGCTTCTCCAACATTCTGCAGTACCGCACCTGCGATGGGAGTAATCGTTCCGGCCGAGGCCATACCGAGCATCAAGAGCGTTAGTCCCGCACCGATGAGCACGTTTCTGTGAATCGTTGCTTTGGTCTTGGCGGCTAGCATCATGGCCATGGGCAGCCGATCCAGTTGATGAGTCATCAGGACGATATCGGCGCTACGCATCGTGATATCGGCCCCTCCAACTCCCATCGCTACACCGACATTTCCCGCGGCAAGTGCTGGGGCATCGTTGATTCCGTCTCCCACGACCATGACGTTGTAGCCAGCCTTCATTTCCAACTCGACTACCTGTAGTTTCTCGGATGGGAGTACCTCGGAAACAATCTCATCGACACCGACCTCCTGGCCGATTAGCTGTGCCACGGCCGCTCGGTCCCCAGTCAGCAGAACAGTGCGTTCAACCCCCAGATCACGCAGCAACTGGATTACCTGCGACGAGTCAGCGCGGGCATGGTCGGAAAGACAGATACACCCGAGCGGTCGTTTGGCTTGGTGACTGATCTCGGCGGCCCAGACCATCGGGCCGGAATGGTCGATCGACTCCGTCTCGATTCCTTCCTGATTGAGCCAGCTCTCACGCCCCAAGAGGATAACGCGTCCGTCTGGGTAGTGGATACGAATCCCTAATCCCGGGACTTCTGCTACCTCTTCAACTGCAATGCCGACTAGATCTTGTTGTGTGGCATACCGGGCAATAGCCTTGGAAACAGGATGCTGGTTCACAGAGACCCCAGGCAGAATCGCCCGAATAGTCTCGTTCTCTTCACCGGAACAGGGTATCACGCAACCAACCTCTAGCTGCCCGGTGGTCACGGTCCCCGTCTTATCGAAAACGACGCAATTAACCTCACTCAGAGCCTCGAGGAATCGAGCATTCTTCACGAGAATGCCATGCCGCGAGGCAACTGCCAGGGAAGCCACCATGGCGGCGGGCCCCGCGATGAGAAAGGGACCGGGGCAACCCACCACCAGCACAGTGATCGCACGAGCCACATCGTGCGTAAGAAAGAGAGTGATCCCAGCGATCATCAGGACCGCTAAGACGAAGTACTTGGCATACTGTTCGACCAAGCGAAGGACACGCGTCTTGGACTGCTCGGCTTGCTGGAACAGATCCAGTACCTTGGCGAGCGTGGTATCGTCACCCGCCGACGTCACCCGTGCTCGGAGCAATCCGTTCAAGTTCATGGAACCAGCGAAGATCTTCGAACCAGGGCTGACTTCTTCCGGAGTCGATTCGCCGGTGATCGAAGACTGATCAATCGCCGCATGTCCATGTAGAACGACCGCGTCGGCCGGGATGCTTTCACCGGGAGCAATGATGATGATATCGCCGACCTTAAGTTCCGAGGCCGCGATGGAAAGTTCCGTTCCGTCTTCAGTCAGTCTGCGGGCAAGGTTCGACTGCAAAGCTTGAAGCCCCGCGATGGCCGAATTGGCACCGAGAATACTACGCTCTTCCAGGAAGAACGCCACGCTCAATATCACCGGGACGATAACAGCCGTGGCAAAATCACCAATCGCAAATGCCGCGAGCGCCGCGATACTTACCAACTGCGAGCTATAATATTCTGGTGATTCGCGAAATAGTCCCCACAAGCCTTCCCATAGGATCGGAACAAGTACCAGGAGTGCTGCCGCAGCCTGAAATGCGGCCCCTAGGGATAGCTGCTCGGCAGGCATTAAACGCTCGATCAAAATACCAACCACAAGCAGTGATGCCGCTATCAAGGCCGTACTGAAGCGAATGCTCATTCGCCATTTTTCGTAGCTTGAAAGACCGGCGTCGAGGTCGGTTTGGATTCTTTTCGCTACCGATACGGAACTCATGGGCTTTGCTCCTTGTTTGGACCGGTAACAACCGAAGGTGAATTCTCGGGAGAACTCCTAGGAGTGATAACAATCCGGGTCCCAGGGGCGACAAATTTGAGGCGTCCCACCGACTGCATGATCTGCTCCATGGATTCCAGATAGAGACGCGACCAGACCAGGTCGGGATTGGCCAGATACTGGGCATAGACCTTGTCGAACAGGGTTACTTCTTCGTCTGCTTTCGTAATCACATCGGTTTGAAAACGCGTTGCCTCGTTGACCAGCGTGTAGCTATCTGCCTCAGATCTGGGAATCGTTCGAGCAGCAAAGCCCTCGGCCTCCCGTTTTCGCGTTTCAATATGAATCTGTTCGCTCTGGACGTTCTCGAATGCTTCCGCCAGCTGTGGTGTCGGAATGATTTCACGGAACTCAACCGCACTGACCTCGATGCCAAGACCAAGTTGGTCGAGCCGCCTCTGCAAACTCGCGCGAACCGATATCGGTAAACGCTCGACTTCTACCATGCGGGAAGAACGTTGTAGGCGCAGAGTATCCATCGCATTCCAACCAGAAATCGTCTGGACAATCGAAGCTGCGGCCGCTTCCTTGAGAACCCGTTCCGGCTGATCGGCTTGAAAGTGATAAGCAACCGGGTCGGAGATCCTATACTTCACACGAACATTGGTCTGCAGAATGTGCTGGTCGCCACAAAGCACGTAGCCATCCCGAATGGGATCGAGTGCGGTGGTATTGCCACCGGCAGCACTCAGTTTCAGGCGATCAATCGAGACTTCCCGTTCTTCTTTGACAGGAACGCGAATAACCTCATCGATAGGGTAGGGCATAGCTAACAAGATGCCTGGGGGCTGAACTTGCTCTCCAGGCGTGTTGCCGACCAGCTTGCCAAAGCGAGTTAACAAGGCAACTTCGTTGGGTTGAATCATGGTGATCCCAGAGCACCAGAACAGAATCATCAACAATGCTGCCAGCAATCCAATGATTCGCATGCCGGCACCAACTCCTACACCGATCTGCTCGGAACGTCGGGCACGATTCTCTCTCGGCGGAGGTGGTGGCGAGAAGGTACGCTGATCGCTCATGGCTGCCTTTCCACAGTTGCCTGGGTATTGCCGGGAGGAAACTGCGTCGTTCGGTCGGCGGACGTTGCTGACAGCGAGGAGGGTGCACCCGCTTGAGGAACCGGAGGTGGATCCGTGAGCAAATCCATAAATCCATCGTTGGTTCGCAGGATAATCGTCGAATCACTCCCAAGACTCCGCTTGAGGGCTTCCAACGAACGCCAATACCGGTAGAACTCTGGATCGCGTAGATGGGCATGTGCGTAGATTTCCGAAACCTTTTGTTCGGCTTCGGCACGAATTCGGCCTGCTTCTAATCGACCGTCTCGCAGAATCTCTTCGCTGCGCACGACAGCATCATCGCGAATTGCGTTGGCGTCTTTCTCGCCCAAGGCTCGCAGTTGCTTCGCTGCAGCTTCACGTTCGGCCTTCATCTGGGCTAGTACGGCTGATACGTTGGAAGACTCGTACGCAATTCGATTGATGCCGATCTGAAGAATTTGAATGCCAAACTTTTTGCGAACATCTTGCTGGACATCTTGCAGCAATTGCTGCTCGATGCGTTGGGTCTGGAGTTGAGTCGAGTCGGTTGAAACTAACGCGGACAGATCGTAGCCTCCCATCCGGGTATTTTTGGCGGCCGTTACCATGCCATCGATCTTGGCCGACACAGCTTCGACGCTTCCGGCCGATTGAAGGAATAGTAGTGGGTCGTCCACGTTCCATACCACAAAGGTCGAGAGGACCACGTTGCGGCGATCGTGCGTTAACGTTGCTGTGTAGGGCGTATTGAAGACATGTTGTCGCAAGTCGACAACGCGGGCATCTTCGATGGGCCAGGGAAGCTTGAAGTAGGCGCCAGGTTCCATCAGTTGCCGAGTTGGCTTGCCGAAGCGAGTGACAACCACCGATGTCCCTTCCGATACCTGAATGTAGCAGGGATAGGCCACCAGCAGGATAAGGATAGAAATTCCTAGACCAATCCGTACGACTTTCGTCCAGAGTGGCGCCACCTGATTCGACTGATGTTCGATTGCGTTTTCCATGAGATAGCTTGAACCGGCTAACTAGGGGGATGGTGATGCGAGTGGTGGAATGACGGTTGGCGATAAAGAAGCGTTGGGCTCCGTGACGAGTACATCTTGAAGCTGCGAGTCGATCACATAGACTTGCCGGCCAGGGAGAGCCTTTTCGTAGGTATCGAACCAGAGCCGCATTCGATAAGTTTCCGGGGCCGCGCGATAGGCTTTGCTGGCCTCAGCAAAGTGCGATGCTTCTTGACCTGCCAGCCCAACACGCCTGGCGGCAGCCTGCTTCGCGGACGCGACGAGTGTGGCAGATTCCCTTTCCGCACCCAAGAGTTTCGCTTGAGCGTCGCCGAGTGCTTGAGTCACACGCCGTGCAGCATCGCTTTCGGCATTGCTGACATCCAAATAGGCCTCAGCTGCCTCGACGGGCGGATGCAAACTAAGCAGGCTGACATCTACAATCTCGATCCCGAGTTGCATATCACGAGACTTCTCGGTCACTTTACTGGCGATTCGCTGGGCAAATACCAGGCGGTCTTCAGTCAGCACCTGGCCAAGAGTCGCGCTTTCCGTTTCTTCACGGAGTACCTGGTAAGCGACAGCCTCGAGCGCCTTGGCAGGGTCTGAATGACGAACTAGATAGTTTCTAAGTTGCTCGACGTTCTTCCCAACCTGGTAATAGATCTGAGCGTTGACGGCAACCAACTCCGATTGGGTCCCCAGCACCAGGGCGAACTCATTGGCGTGCGGTTCAGTCCAGAGCATCGAGCGTGGCTCGACAGAGACGACGGCCTTTTCATCCACTGGCTGCGAGAAACCAATTTGAAGCGTGTGGATCTTTCCAACCGACACACGTCGCACAATACCAAATGGCCAGGGATACTTGGTGTGTAAACCAGGTTGGAGTGGCTCCGATTGGACTCGTCCTAATACTTCCGAGAGTGCCAACTGGTCAGGCTGTACAATCACGAGCGAAGTCGACAACCAGAAGACGAGTATTGAAACGAGCAAAGCCAGCGGCGTTGCCCGTCGGAAGAATCGAATCGACCAGGAAGAGCGAAGACTTAGTCCAAAACGCCGCTCAGCGATTTGGAAGAGCGTGTCGATAGGGTTAAGCGAAGACAACAGCACTTCACGAAAGAGCGAGTCAAATGGATCAGGCAAACCTTCATGAGTCGTACTGGGGACACGTTCCAACTGGAACCAGGTAAACAACAGACGCAGTAGGCACTCGCCGATTACGACGGCCAGATATACATGAACCATCACCGCAAGCCACTGAGGAACACTTGCCAGCACCGACGATGCCAGTTGAGCTGCCGCAGCGAGGAACCATCCCACGCGAGCTTCGTGGAGAGTTAGCCCAATGGTCGCTAGTTCGCAGGATGGTCTTTCGGAAATCCCTTGAGTCATCTTCCCGAGCGCCGTCCACAAGCTTGCCATAAGCACAGCGAGAATCGCTGAGGTCGCGATTTCCTGTGGAGATAGTGAACGAGCGACTTCGACACGACCGACCAGAAGCGACATGATCACGCCAATCAGCAGCACGAACAGGGGCCCCGCCGTAAAGATCGTATGCAGCGACCAGGCTTCAACCGATTTGGTTCGGCCCGACGAAGTTGCTACTTGGATGTCGATCGATCGACGAGTCGACCACAATAGAATGACCGCCAGCAGCAGTTGAATCGCCAAACCGCGAAACAGGGCGGACTCACTGTAAAACGCATAGCCGAAAGTCAACGCGGCACTAACGCCAACAATCCACAAAAGCTGCCCGATCCAGGTACGCCCCTCTGGGGAAAGTGGAGCATGTGCGTCTTGTTCTGACACATCACTCATGTCTTGTCTCCTAGGCAGATGACCCGGCACGATTGAAATTGATCGATCAATTCGGCCCCTCGTTCTTTGGCCTCAGTATCTGTCAATTCGGCTTGAGCGAACTGTTGGCGCGTCTTCCAAAGCAACTCTCGCAGAGCCCGAATTTCTGACGCCTGTTGACTATCGGGAACGCCCATCCTTAGAACCCACCCAACCGGCATCCGGGCAGCAACCGCATCCCACTCGGAAAGTTTCTGCTGGGCGACCTGCGTCTTGTTAGTCTTCACCGCGATCACCGCGTCTGCGGATACCTTTTTCATTTGCT